>NZ_JBFAHS010000012.1:0-39626 GCF_040654315.1 Nocardia sp. NPDC050713
AGGTCGATGCTCACCTCGGCATCGGACTTCATCAACGCGTCGGCGGCGTAGATCCCGGCCGGTCCTGCGCCCACGATCGCGATGCGGAGCGGGCGAGCCGCGCTCACCGCTGGTACTCCGCGACGTACGGCGTATCCACCCCTAGTTCGCCCACCTTCGCGGCGCTGCCGGGCGAGCCGAGCGCGGCGTCGCGGCCGGGCAGTGGCTCGCCGAAGAACCGGGCGTTCTCGGCCACAAAAGCCCGTTGCGCTTCCGGGATGTCGTCGTCCAAGTAGATCGCCTCGACCGGGCAGACCGGCTCGCACGCACCGCAGTCCACGCATTCGGTGGGATGGATGTAGGCCATCCGCCCTCCGGTGTAGATGCAGTCCACGGGGCATTCCTCCACGCACGCCCGGTCCATGACGTCGACACAGGCGGCGCCGATCACGAAGGTCATGACGCGCTCCGCACATCGATCGCCGCGTCGGCCGTCTCGGCGGACTCGCCGAGCGCGGCCAGGATTTCGTAACGCCTGCGGGCGAATTCGGGTTCGAAGCGGGCGCCGGGCGCCCGCGGGTGCTCGATCTCGACGACACGCTGGATACGGGCCGGTCGCGGCGTCAACAAGACGATGCGGTCGGCGAGCAGCAGCGCCTCGTCCACGTCGTGGGTGACGAACAGGACGGTGGTCTCGTGCCGCTGCCACACCGAGATCAGCAGCCGCTGCATGTCCGCGCGCGTCTGGGCGTCCAGTGCGCCGAACGGCTCGTCCATCAGCAACACCCGGGGATGCGCGGCCAGGGTGCGGGCCAGCTGCACCCGCTGACGCATGCCGCCGGACAACGCGCCGGGCAGGTGATCGCCGAAGCCCGCGAGACCGACCTGATCCAGCAGGTCGAGCGCTTCGGCGCGGCGCCGCCCGCGCGGCACGCCCCGCAACTTCAACGCGAACTCGACGTTCTTGCGGGCCGTGCGCCAGGGCAGCAGCGCGTCCTCCTGGAACACCATGGCGCACTGATCGGCCGCCGCGCCGACGGTGGCGCCGTCCACCGACACGGTGCCGCCGATCGGCGGGAGCAGTCCCGCCATGGCCCGCAGGATGGTGGACTTCCCGCATCCCGAGGGCCCGAGCAGCACCACGATCTCTCCCGGATCGACCGTGAGATCGACTTCCGCGGCGAGGCTTTCGCCATAGGCGATGCGCAGACCGGTCAGCCGGACGGCCGCTCCGGCGCTCATCGGACGGCCCTAGGCAGCCAGCGGTTGACCCGGCGGCCGACCAGTTCGACGAGGAACGCGGTGGCCCAGCCGAGCACGCCGATGGAGAGCATGCCGACCACCACGCTCGGATAGTCGAGCAAACCGTAGGACTGCCAGGTGAAGTACCCGATCCCGAACTGGCCGGAGATCATCTCGGCACTGATGACGCAGATCCACGCGACACCCATGGCGACCGAGAGTCCGGAGAAGATGCCCGGTAGCGCACCCGGCAGTGCGATCTGGAACAGGATGGCCCCGCGGCGCGCACCGAGCGTGCGGGCCGCTTCCTCCCACACTTTGGGCAAGGCGTGCATGGCGTGGATGGTGCTGACCGCCACCGGGAAGAACGCGGCGAAGAACGTGATGAACACGATGCCCTGTTCGCCGGTGGGAAACAGCAGGATGGCGAGCGGCACCAGCGCGATCGCGGGAATCGGGCGGAACACCTCGACGACGGGGCGCACCAGCGCGCTGACCAGTGCCGACCGGCCGATGGCCATGCCGATCAGCACACCGGCGACGGTGGCGAGGCCGAAGCCGACCAGGATGCGCCGGGTGCTGGCGAGGATGTTGCTGTAGTACGAGCCGGTGCCCAGTTGCGCACGGAGCGACTCGAACACCGCACCTGGCGTCGGGATCTTGTCGAAGCGCAGCCAGAACACCACCTGGTTGATGGTCAGCAGATACCAGAGCAGCACCAGCGCCGCCAGCGGAATCGCGGTGAGCAGCGCGGCACGCAGCTTGGGCGGAATAGGGTTTCGGAGGGATCGCCCACTGCTCGGATGGGTCGTTGTCGCGGCGTCGGTGGACGCGGCGGGGACGGCGGAAATCGGTTCCGCGGATACCGTCATGGTCGGCTCCTCGATCTCGAAGATGATGCGGGTCAGCGCGCTTGGAGTGCGGCGCGGTAGTCCAGGACCGTGCTGCCCGGATGGGCCCCTGCGTACGCCTTGGCGTCGGCCTCGACGGCGAACGGCCGGAGCCGCTGCTCGGGCGCGGCGGCCGGATCGCTCACCCAGGTGGCGGTGGCGGCGAAGATCCGGATCCCGGTGGCGGCGTCGGGCACATAGGCGGCCCGGACCTCGCCGCCGCGCTCGGCGATCTGGCGCAGCAGACAACTCGGCGTCCTTGCGACGGAGGTGCCCTCCTGTCCGGCGAACCACACCTCCGAGGCGGTGGCCGGATCGTCCAGCTGCCCGCCGCAGACCGGGTCGACGCCGGTCAACGGGCTCGGCGGCGCGGTGCCGGCGCGCTCGGCGTCGTACTCGGTGCCGTAGAGCGCACGCAGATACTTGTCCTCGACGAATTCGTCCAAGTCCAGATCGGCCAGCGCGCCAAGGCTTTTCAGGAACGGCAAGAGCGTGCCGAGCCCGTCGACGAGCGGCTGCTTGATGGTTGGGTCGAAGCTGACCAGACCGTGCGGGCCGTTGTACAGGTAGACGACCTCGGCCGGTAAGCCGGTGATCTCGGCGACACGTTGCGCCGCGGCCAGCGGATTGCGGTTGAGATAGTCGGTCGTTTCGCGCTGCGCGGCCAAGAACGCCGCGACGACGTCGGGGTGATCGGCGCCGAACCGCTTGGTGGACACCACGGCGTGGAACGTCGGGATGTTCGCGTTGCCGCCGTCGTAGAGCAGCCGTGCCTTGCCGTCGAACACCAGCTTCTGCGGCCACGGCACGAACTGGGCCAGCGCGGCGACCTGGTCTCCCTGGAGCGCCGAGGCGCCGACAGGCGGATCCTGGCCGAGCAGCTTCACGTCGTCGAGGGTCATGCCCGCGGCGGACAAGCCGGTGGCGAGCATGCCGTGCGCGGCCGAACCGACGCTGGTCGAGACCACCTCGCCGCGCAGGTCGGCGAGCGTCGAAGCGGGCGAATCCACCGGTACCACGACCTGATTCAGTGAGCCACGCAGGTTGTAGCCGGTGACCGCGATCAGCTCCGAGGCGACGTCGGGATGATCGCGGGTCTTGGAGCCGTTCACCAGGATCGGAGCGTCGCCCATCGAGCCGATGTCGACCTGGCCGGCCAGCATCGCCGCGGTAAGTGGCGGGCCGGAGGCGAAGTCCTTCCATTCCACGCGGTAGCGCACGCCTTTGGCCTTGCCGAGTTCGTCCAGCTCGGCCTCGAAGGCGGCGCGGTCGCGCAGCAGCGTGCCCGCTGTGACGGTGTTGATGGTCTTGGACTGGTAGCCGATGTCGACGGTGATCGTGTTGTCGTCGCCGCCGGAGCCGCAGCCCGTGAGCAGTGTGGCCGCGGTGGCGGCGCCGAGCAGCAAGGCCGCGAGCCGGGTGGGTGGTTTCCTCATCGTGTGTTCCTCCGCCCGGATTCAGCGCAGCAGGTACGGGATGTTCACGGTGACCGCCCCGACCGGGCAGCGCGCGGCGCACGGTCCGCAGTACCAGCACTCGTCGACGTGCATGTACGCCTTGCCGGTGTCGGGGTGGATCGCCAGCGAGTCGAGCGGGCACATGTCGACGCAAAGCGTGCAGCCGTCGATGCACTTGGCTTCGTCGACGGTGACCGGGACGTCGATGCGGGTGGTGACCTGGGCCATCAGAGTTCCTTTCCGGAGTTGGCAATGCCGATGCGTGCGAAGGCGCGGACATCGGCGTCCGGGTCTTCCAGTGCGGTGCGGAGGGCGGCGGTGACCTCCGGTCGTTCGGCGATTCGCTCGGCCAGACCGCGCACGGCGGCCTTGCGGACGTCGAGGTTGCCGTCGATGACGGCCGAGATCAGCCGCGGGGCGGCGAGTTCGGGGTCGGCGACGGCCAAGGCGATCGCCGCGCCCTGGCGTACCTGCCAGGCGGGGTCGTCCAGGGCGGCCGACGCGACGGCCGCGGCGTCGTCCCCGCAGCCGGTCTGCGCGAGCGCGGTCAATCCCGCTGCCCGCACCAGCGGTTCCGGATCGCCCGCCAGCCGGAGCAGGGTCGCCGTGCCGCGCGGGTCACCCACCGCGGCAATGCCTTTCGCGACCGCGATGCGTACGTTCGGTGCCGGGTCGGCGGCGGCGGCGTCGAGTTCGACGAGCGCGTCCACCGAGGTGAGGCCCGCCACCACGGTGCGGCGCACCGCGGCGTTGGCATCGGCGAACCAGCCGGCCAGTTCTGTCGCGTCGGTGCGGCGGTGCCGCCACAGCGCCTCGATCGCGGCGGCGCGCACCGCGGGCTCCTGCGCCGTCGCGGCGGCACGCAGCGCGGCATCGAATTCCGTTCCGGCGACCAGCACTTCGAGAAGCTCGGTGAGCAGGCCGATGGCGGCGTGGCGCACGGACACGTCCGGATCGGACAGGCCCGCCGCGACCAGAGGTGAGGATTGCGCCCACTCCTCGGTGGTCTCGCTGAGCACCGAGAGCGCGGTGCGGCGCACCTCCGGGTCGGGGTCGGTCAGGAACGGCCGCAGCTCGGACAGCTGCGGGCATTCCTCGGCGAGGTCCATCAGCTCGAGCAGCCGGGCGCTCATCGGGCGCTCCACGCGCCGACCAGCTCCGGCGCCGCGACGTCGGGAACGCCGTCGGGCCGCGTGAAGCCGGGCACCGGAACGATGTAGGGCGCAACCGGACGGGTCAGGAACCGCATGTCGCCGGACTCACCACGGTAGAGGTTGAGGTGGCAGAACCACTCCGCGTCGTCGCGCGCGGGCCAGTCGGAGCGCTGATGGTAGAGGCCCCAGCGGCTTTCGGTGCGCCGCAAGGAGGCCCGTGCCGCCATCTCCGCGCAGTCGCGGATGAATGTCACCTCGGCGCAGCGCATCAGCTCGTGCGGGGTGTGCCCGCTCATCTGGGCGATGTCGGCGTGCATCCGCTCGAACGCGGCCAGACCGAGCGAGAGGTAGCGCTGGGTCTTCGGGGGTTGCAGGTAGTCGTTGACGAAGCGGCGCAGTTTGTATTCGACCTGCGACTGCGGCGGGCCGTCCGGATTGCTCAGCGGACGGTAGATCAGCGCGTGCGCCGCCTCGATCTGATCCTCCGGCAGCACGGGCCGCGCCGCGCCCCGCGCGTATTCGGTCGCGCTCTCGCCCGCGATGTCGCCGTAGACGAAGGCGCCGATCATGTAGTTGTGCGGCACCAGGGCCATGTCCCCCGCCGCGTAGAGCCCCGGCACGGTGGTCGCCGCGTGCTCGTCGACCCACACGCCCGACGCGGAATGTCCGCTGCACAGACCGACTTCGGAGATGTGCATCTCGATGTCGCTGGTGCGGTAATCGGTGCCGCGGCCCGCGTGGAAGGTGCCGCGAGTCGGGCGCTCGGTGGTGTGCAGGATACCCTCGATCTCCTGGATCGTGGCGTCGGGCAGGTGGCTCAGTTTGAGATAGATCGGGCCGCGCGCGCTGTCGAGTTCTCGCTTGACCTCGGCCATCATCTGCCCGGACCAGTAGTCGCAGTCGACGAACCGGTTGCCCTCGGCATTGACCTGGTAGCCGCCGAACGGGTTGGCGACGTAGGCGCAGGCGGGTCCGTTGTAATCCTTGATGAGCGGGTTGATCTGGAAGCACTCGATACCGGAGAGCTCCGCGCCCGCGTGGTAGGCCATCGCGTAGCCGTCGCCCGCGTTGGTCGGGTTCTCGTAGGTGCCGTACAGGTAGCCGCTGGCGGGCAGCCCGAGACGACCGCACGCGCCGGTCGCCAGGATCACCGCGCCGGCCGAGATGGTGACGAATTCGCCGGTGCGCGTATCGAATCCGACAGCGCCGACGGCTCGGCCGTCCACCGTGAGTACCCGCACGGGCATCACTCGGTTGCTGATGGTCACCTTGGCGCGGACGTCGCGGGCACGCAGGGTGCGATACAGCACTTTCTTCACGTCGCGTCCCTCCGGCATCGGCAGCACATAGCTGCCCGAGCGGTGCACCTTGCGCACCGCGTACTCGCCGTGCTCGTCCTTCTCGAACTTGACGCCGTAGCTCTCCAGCCGCTGCACCATCTCGAAACCGCGGGTCGCGGTCTGATAGACGGTGCGCTGGTTGACGATTCCGTCGTTGGCCACGGTGATGTCGGCGACGTAGTCCTCCGGAGTCGCCTTGCCGGGCACCACCGCGTTGTTGACCCCGTCCATGCCCATCGCCAGCGCCCCCGAATGGCGCACGTGCGCCTTCTCCAGCAGCAGTACGTCGGCGCCGTGCCTGGCGGCGGTGAGCGCGGCCATGGTACCCGCGGTTCCGCCGCCGACGACCAGTACATCGCAGCTCAGCTCCCGGCGCTCAGCGACGGGTGGAATGTCCATCGACATCCGGATCAGCTCCTTTCCTTCGGTTCGGCCGCACCGCGATTCGGTGTGACCGGGATGCGGTGCAGCCGGCCGGACAGCGAGAACCGGTCGCCGCGATAGCGCACGTACTCGAGGTCGACGGGCCGGCCGGAATCGGTGTAAGTGAGTCGTTCCAGGAACAGCAGCGGCGAGCCGGGCCGCACCGCGAGCAGCCCGGCTACCGTCGGATCGGCGGCGACGGCCTCGATGGAGACCGCGGCCGAGCCGAGCGGCAGCCCGAGTTCCGCCTCCAGCAGGCCGAAGACGTCGCAGCCGGTGAGATCGCACTGCAACAGCGGCGCGCCGACGTCGGCGGTGAGATAGCTGGCGTCCAGCGACAGCGGCGCGCCGTCGAGATGGCGGACGCGTTCCAGCGCCACCACCGGTGTGCCCGGCTCCAGCTCGAGCCGCTCGGCGACGATCGGTGTGGCGGGCACGAGTTCGGCCAGCAAGACCGTGTTGACCACGCGGGCGCTGCCCGTCTCGAAGGTCTCGGCCAGGCCGCGCAGTCGGTCGAGACCTTGCACTGCCTTGTCCGCCACCACGAAAGTGCCCGCGCCGGGCACCCGGTCGACGAGCCCCTCGTCGCGCAGCAGGGTGAGCGCGTCGCGCACGATATTGCGGCTTGTGTCGAAGTCGGCCGCGAGTTGGCTCTCCGAGGGCAACGGCAGATTGCCGTAAACACCGCTGCGGATCCGTGCCCGCAGAATGTCCCTGACCCGCCGGGCGGGCGCCGAGCGGCGTCCGGTGCCGGGATACGTTCTGCCTGTCATGCGGCAAATGCTGGGAACGGATCGTTACGCGCGACGTTTCCGGTGATTACCAGGTGGTTACGCCAGTTCCGTTTCCGAGCGCGGAGCTCTCACCTGCGAAAACGCGGGGGCTCCCGCGAGTATCACCAGTTGACTCAGCCGTCCGATTCGGTTCGCTCGGCGATCTCGGCCAGCAGACGCGCCGGACCCGAGAGCGGGAAGCGCGGCCGCCACACCACACGGAACCGCCGAGTCAGCGCGGTGGATTCGGTCAGCGATACCTCGACGAGCGTCCCGCGCTCGAGTTCGGGCGCGGCGATCAGCCTGCTGACCACCGCCGGCGCCACCGCGGTGCGTGCGGCGGCGATGATCGTGGCCGCCGAGCCCAGTTCCGCGGCCGGTCGGGCAGGCTCGCCGAATCCCTCCAGAACCTCCCGGACCGCGTCGCGAGTTCCGGATCCCGGCTCTCGCCACAGCAATGGAGTGGCGGCCAACTCCCGCGGCGACACCCCGCCGCGGCGGCGGCGTGCCCACGGGTGAGCGGGAGAAACCACGACGACGAGTTCGTCCGTACCGAGCACCCGGCTACCGAGATCGGCGGGCGGATGCGGCCCCTCGACGAAGCCGAGGTCGGCGGCCTCGCGGCGAACCAGTTCCAGCACTTGACTGCTGTTGGCCACCTCCAAGGCGACCGCCACTTCCGGGTGGGCGCCGCGCAGCACCTGCAACCACTGCGGAATCCGATGGTCGGCAATGGTTTTGGAGGCGGCGATGCGCAATCGCGGAACGTTGTCCGCGCGCAGGGCGGCGACCGCCGTGCCGAAGGAGCGAGCCGACTCGAGCACGGGGCGCGCGTGGTCGACCACCGCGCGACCCGCGTCGGTCAGCGCCGAGCCGGTCGGCCCGCGGTCCAGCAGCCGCAGGTGCAGCCTGCGTTCCAGTGCGCTGATTCGCATGCTCGCGGCGGGCTGGCTGATGCCGTGGCGGCGGGCCGCCGCGCCGAGACTGCCTAGTTCCGCGACAGAGACGAGCAGATCGAGAACATCCAGATCGGGCGTTCCCGGTGGCAGCGTCATGAGCACCGATTATGGGCCCGGCGGCGACCCGGTGCGTGACCCAAGGACATAAGCGAATCTTATGAGGTCCTCGGGATGCGCTCTCTACCGGGGTGGCCTGGGTGGCGCGAGGGTGACAAGCGTGCGCCGTCTACCTCGTCTTCTCCCCGGGCTCGCGCTGGTTGCCGGGCTCGCCACCGCCGCGACACTGATCGACCGGGCGGCGCCCGTCGTCGGGGCGCCGGTGTTCGCCCTCGGCGCGGGCGCGCTGGTCGGACTCGCGCGCAGAAGGGCGGTCGACGAGGACGGCGTGTTCGGCCCAGGACTGGCGGTGACCAGGCAGCGTGTGCTCGGGCTAGCCATCGTGCTGCTCGGATTGGGGCTGCCGTTCGGCGCGGTGCTGAGCGTGGGGCGGCAGACGGCGGCGGTGTTGGTCGGCACGGTGATCGCGGGCGCGACCGCCGCGGTCGTGGTCGGCAGGCTGCTGGCCCTCGACCGGGAATCGGCGACGCTCGTCGCGGTGGGGTCGACGATCTGCGGAGCGTCGGCGATCGCGGCGGCGACCGCCGTCATCAAGCCGGACCGGGAGCGGGTCGCCTACGCGCTCGGGACCATCTTCGTCTTCAATGTCCTTGCGGTGCTGGCATTTCCGCCGCTCGGCCGGTTGCTCGGCATGTCCGAGGAAGCGTTCGGGTTGTGGGCGGGCACGGCGATCAACGACACCTCCTCGGTGCTGGCGGCGGGCGCGATCTTCGGCCCCGCGGCGGCCCAGTTCGCGGTGATCGTGAAATTGGTGCGCAGTCTGCTGATCGTGCCGATGTGCGTGGGGTTGCACTTGGGCCAACGGCGTGGCGGGAAGTCCGGCGGTGGGCGATACGGCGCTTGGCAGCGCGACGACAGCCTGCGACTCAGCGCTGGCCATCGCGACGACAGCCAACCCGACAGCGGGCGATACAGCGCCGGGCAATCCGACAACAACCCATCCGACGACGGGCTGCATGGCGCATGGCAAGCCGACAGCGGACCCGGCAGTGGCCACCGCGGAACGCCGCAAGCCGAGGCCGACCACCGGCCAGCGGCATGGCGGGTGATCCCGCTGTTCGTGGTGCTCTTCGTGGCAGCCTCGGTGATCGCCGGGTTCGGGTTGGTGCCGGAATCGTGGTCCGGGCCGCTCGGCGCGGTGAGCGCGTGGTTGATCGCGGCGGTGCTTGCCGCCATCGGGACGTCGCTGTCGTGGCAACGGGTGCGAGCGGCGGGTGTTCGGCCGCTGGTCTTCGGGGGAGCGCTCAGCCTGGTACTTGCGTTGTCCTGCTTGGCCATCCAGCAAGTCACCGGGTGGTTGTGAGGACGTCGACCGGGCCCGAGCGAGTGTGCAGGTGATCGCCGCGCCCCGGACGGCGATCGAGACTCAGCTCTTGCTACGCAGCACACATAACGGCCGGTCCCGCTGGTCGCGGCGGGACGATCGGCCCGTTACGCGCGGTGTCCTGCCCTGAGACCGATCGGATGGCTATGCGGCCACCCGATCGCGGCCATCGAGCAGACATCCGCCGACACGAGGGACAATGTCAGGGTGACGTGCCTCGTGTGGTACGCCGCCTACGGCTCCAACATGCATCACCGCCGTCTGCACTGCTATCTGGAGGGCGGCCGACCCGAAGGCGGCGCGATCGAACTTCCCGGGTGCCGCGACCATTCCGCGCCGCGGCGATCCCGGCCGCTCATGCTGCCCGGCCTGCTCTACTTCGCCACCGAATCGCTCACCTGGACCGGCGGCCGCGGCTTCTACGCGCCGGACGCCGCGGGCGAGACCGCCGCCCGCGCCTACCTGCTGACGGCCGCGCAGTTCTCCGACATCGTCGCCCAGGAGATGTACCGCCCGCCGGGCGACGACCTCGACCTGACCGACGTGCTCGCCAACGGCCGCACCGCGCTCGGCCCCGGCCGCTACGAAACCCTGGTCCGCGCAGGAACTCTCGACGGCCACCCGATCCTCACCTGCACCGCCCCTTGGCGCCACACCGACCTCCCCGGCAACCCGCCCTCCCCCGCCTACCTGCGCCATTTGGCCGCGGGCATCACCGAATCACACGGCTGGCCGCTCCCCCGCACCGCCGCCTACCTGGCCACCCGCCCCGGCGCCGACCTGCACTGGACCCCTACTTCCGTCGCCAACCTCCTCCGCACCACCGATCCCCCGCCGGTCCCCGCCGAATGACGCCCGCAGGTTCACAAGCCTCGCGGAGCTGTGCGTTCTGCGAGCGCCGAAGGGGTCCGCGTGGTCGTTCGCCCGCCACGGAAAAGCGTCCGGCCGCACGGGTTTCCGTGCGGCCGTAGACGTACAGGCGAGAGATCAGGACAGGTTCAGCGAGCGGCCGATGATCTCCTTCATGATCTCGGTGGTGCCGCCGTAGATGGTCTGGATGCGTGCGTCCATGTAGGCCTTGGCGATCGGGTATTCCTTCATGTAGCCGTAGCCGCCGTGCAGTTGGAGGCAGCGGTTGATGAGGTCGAGCTGTTCCTCGGTGCTCCACCACTTGGCCATGGCGGCGTCTTCGACGGAGAGCTTGCCCGCGTTCAGGTCCTCGATGAAGCGGTCGACCATGATGCGCACGGCGGTGGTCTTGGTGGCCAGCTCGGCGAGCACGAAGCGGGTGTTCTGCAGGGCGCCGATCGGCTTGCCGAACGCCTTGCGGTCGCGCACGTACTGACAGGTCATCTCCAGGCAGGCCTCCATCGCGGCGGCGGCCATGACGGCGATGGACAGGCGCTCCTGCGGCAGGTTGTGCATCAGGTGGATGAAGCCCATGCCCTCGGTGCCGAGCAGGTTCTTGCCGGGCACTCGCACGTCGGTGAAGCTCAGCTCGGCGGTGTCCTGGGCCTTGAGGCCGATCTTGTCCAGGTTGCGGCCGCGCTCGAAGCCCGCCATGCCGCGCTCGACCACCAGCAGGCTGAAGCCCATCGCGCCCTTCTCGGGATCGGTCTGGGCGACCACGATGACGATGTCGGCGTTGACGCCGTTGGTGATGAAGGTCTTGGCGCCGTTGAGGATCCAGTCGTCACCGTCGCGGACCGCGCGGGTCTTGATGCCCTGCAGGTCCGAGCCGGTACCGGGTTCGGTCATCGCGATGGCGGTGATGATCTCGCCGGAACAGAAGCCGGGCAGCCAGCGCTGCTTCTGCTCCTCGTTGGCCAGATCCAGCAGGTAGGGCGCGATCACATCGTTGTGCAGCGTGAAACCGAGGCCGGAGTACTGGCCTTGCACGGTTTCCTCGGTGACGATCGCGTTGTAGCGGAAGTCCTTGACCCCGCCGCCGCCGTACTCCTCCGGGACGGCCATGCCGAGGAAGCCCTGTTTGCCCGCCTCGAGCCAGACCTCGCGGTCGACGATGCCCTGCTCTTCCCACTTCGCGTGGTTCGGTGCGACGTGCTGATCGAGAAACTTGCGGAACGACTCCCGGAACAAATCGTGTTCGGGCTCGAACAGTGTGCGCTCCACACCAACCTCCTAGTGACCACACCGGGCGGTCCACACCAGCCCGTCGTTACCGCATACGGTACCCGGAACCGGAATGGCAGTTCACTTCACGTCCGAAATTCGCGGGTTCACCTGGTCTGGCAGCTTCGAAACGGGCGCAGACGTGACGATTCGCGACAAACCTGAGGCACGATTGATACATAGCGTTCCGCTATGAAAGTCGGTTCAGGCCGGTAAGTCGAGGCCCTTGGCCAGGATCGGCCAGGACGCGACGAGAGCGTCTTCCCAGTAGCCCCACGAGTGTGTGCCGACCGGCTGAAAATCGAAGGTCGCGGGGATGCCGAGCTGGTTCAGGCGGGCCTGCATGTTGTGCGTGCAGTAGTTCGAGGCAGCCTCGAGCGCGCCGCCGACAGTGAGCTGATTGGCCAGCCCGCCGACGCCGGGCAGGGTGTACGGGCCATCGAGGGTGTCCCATTGCCCCGGGATGCCACTGCCCGTCGACAGGAACAGCTCGAGCCCGCGCAAACCCTCGGCGTTCAGGTAGGGATCGTTGGCCGCCCACAGCGGATCACCCTGCGGGCCGTACATGTTCGCAGTGTCGCCGCCGCCCGCGGAGACCACCGTCCTGACGAAGTTGTAGCCGACCGGGTCGCTGATCTGGGCGCAGCCGCTGTAAGCCGCGGCCGCGCGGTACAGCCCGGGCGCGGCGATCGGCAGTTGCAGCACCGACGTGCCCGACATGGACAATCCCGCGATGGCGTTGGTGCCGTTCGTGCCGAGAGCGCGGTCGATCAACGGCGGCAGTTCCTCGGTCAGGAACGTTTGCCACTTGTTGACCCCGAGCGCGGGATCAGCCGAGCGCCAGTCGGTGTAGTAAGTGAACGCCCCGCCGACCGGCTGCACGACGTTGACATCCTTTCCGGCCAGGAACTGCAGCACGGTGGTGCGCTGTTGCCAGGTCGCCGTGTCCTCGCCACCGCCCGCGCCCGCGAGCAGGTACAGCGTCGGACGAGGCGACGAGGCGTCGGCCGGACGCTGCACGTCGATGTCGATGGTCCGGCCCATGGCCGCCGAATACACCTGAAGCCGCAGGTTGCGCTCGTCCAGCACGGTGGTGTCGACGATGCGGGAGCCGTCGGCTTGCGTCCTGAAGCCTTGCGCGGCGAGCGAATCGTCGGCTGCCGCGATCGCCGTCCCGCCGCCCGCCGTGGCCGCGCCGCAGAGAAGGGCGATGGCGGCGGCCGCGGCGGCCGATCTGCTTCGTTTCCTGCGCATCTCCCCACGCTACGTACCCGTAGCTGAGAGATTGCCAAGTGAATTCTCGAGATCTTCTCAGAAAGGTTCAGAACGGCAGCAAGCCGCGCACCCGACCGATCAGGGTGCGACCGGAATCACGGTCGCGCTCGCCGAACAGGAACTTCAACTCCTCTTCCAGCGCCTTGCGTACCACGTCGCGCAGGTCGGAAGCCGCGACGTCGAGGTCGTCGGCGTCGCACCACGGCGCCGGGTCGATCGGGGTGCCCGCGGAGAAGTAGAACCGTTCGGGGCGCGGGATCAGGGTCGGGCCGACGCCACGCAGCAGCGGCGGGGTGAGGTCGCGCTTGAGGCCGAGCGCCTCGACCGTCCAGCGCAGCGGACGCATCACCGGGTGATCGCCGTCGAAGACGATGTCGAAGGCGTCATCCACGCCGATCATGGCGACCGGAACGATGGGCGCGCCCGCCTCGATCGCCATCCGGGCGAATCCGGTGCGCCCTTCCCATTTGAGCACGTACTTCTCGTTCTTGCGGCGCACCGCCTCGCGGCCGCCGCCGGGAAAGACGATGACCGCCTCACCCTTGGCGAGCAGCGCCATGCAGTTGTTCCGGTTGCCGCGGACCGCGCCGTAGTAGTGCAGGAAGTGGCGCAGGCCGGGCACCGCGATCAGCACGTTCTCGGCGAGGCCGCGGATCAGCCTGCCGCGGCGACGCAGCACCTCGGGCATCAGCAGCGGGGCGTCGATGCCGCCCATCAGGTTGTGGTTGCCGACCAGCAGCACCGGGCCGTCGGCGGGAATGTTGTCCAGGCCGTAGAAGCGCGGACTCGTCCACGCGCGCACCGGCGCGAGCAAGGCTTCGATCAATCGGATGTCGGTCTCGTCGAGACGCACCTCCAGCGGCGCCCCGTCGGTCAGCACCGCCGCGGTAGGCGAGGATTCAGGCATTGGCGGCTACCCCATCGCATGTCGGATCCCGGCACATCGTCGTACGGAATTAAGGTCCCCTGCGCCGCAGTCGAATACGGCATCCGGGCCGATGCTACCGGATGACGTTGGAACAAGTTGCAACATGGGTGGTCGTCAAGTGTGACCCGCCACAACCTTTGCCACGACGGAGTGGCGACAGGGCCGCCAACCGTGCATCGAAAAATACTGTGGGCGAACGGGATACGGCACCGAAACGGATGAACGCCCGGCGGAACGACAAACCGTCACGTCCGTTATCGGCACGATAGCGAACGTGACGGTCGGTTCTATTTCCGTCCGATTCCGCGGTCTACGCGGACGGCCCTTCGTCGGGGCCCGCGCCGTCGCCGCCCGCGTGCGCGTATTCCGACAGCGCCGCGGCCAGCGCGTGCGGTACCCGCGCCCGGACCCGGGTGCCCGCCTCCTCGTGAGTGGAGGACAGGATCCGGCCGTCGGCGTGGATGCGCGCGAGCAGGTCGCCCCGGGTGTACGGCAGCAGCACGCCGACCTCGACGTCCAGTCCGCCGAGCACCTCGGCCAGCCGGTCGAGCAGGCTCTCGATGCCCTCGCCGGTCTGCGCCGAGACGAACTCGGCGTCCGGCAGCAGCGCGCGCAGCCTGGTCAGCTCCATCGGATCGACGGCGTCGATCTTGTTGAGCACCAGCAGTTCCGGCGGTGCGGCCGCGCCCTGCTCCTTGATCACGTCGGTGATCACCTCGCGCACGGCCTTGATCTGCTCCGCGGGCATCGAGTCGGAGCCGTCCACCACGTGCAGCAGCAGATCGGCGCCGGTGACCTCCTCCAGCGTCGAGCGGAACGCCTCGACCAGCTGGGTCGGCAGATGCCGCACGAAACCGACGGTGTCGGTGAACACGACCTCGCGGCCGTCGTCCAGATCGGCGCGCCGGGTGGTCGGATCCAGGGTGGCGAACAGCGCGTCCTGGACCAGGAGGCCCGCGCCGGTGAGCGCGTTCATCAGGCTGGACTTGCCCGCGTTCGTATAGCCGACGATGGCGACCTGCGGAATGCCCGAGGACGTCCGCCGTGCCCGCTTGGTCTCGCGCGCGGTCTTCATCTCCCGGATCTCGCGCCGCAACTTGGCCATCCGCTCGCGGATGCGGCGGCGGTCGGTCTCGATCTTGGTCTCACCGGGACCGCGCAGACCGACGCCGCCGTTGCTGCCCGCGCGACCACCGGCCTGCCGGGACATCGACTCACCCCAGCCGCGCAGCCTGGGCAGCATGTACTCCATCTGGGCCAGCGCGACCTGCGCCTTGCCCTCGCTGGAGGTGGCGTGCTGGGCGAAGATGTCCAGGATCAGGGCGGTCCGATCGATCACCTTGACCTTGACCACCTTCTCCAGCGCGGTCAGCTGGGCCGGGGTCAGCTCACCGTCGCAGATGACGGTGTCGGCGCCGGTCTCCAGCACCACCGAGCGCAGCTCGTCGGCCTTGCCGGAACCGATGTAGGTGGCCGGGTCCGGCCGGTCGCGGCGCTGGATGAGCGCCTCGAGCACCTCCGAGCCCGCGGTCTCGGCGAGCGCGGCGAGTTCGGCCATGCTCGCCTCGGCCTGGGCCGCCGAGCCCGAGGTCCACACGCCGACCAGCACGACCCGTTCCAGGCGCAGCTGCCGGTACTCGACCTCGGTGATGTCGGTGAGTTCGGTGGACAGACCGGCGACGCGGCGTAGCGAGCTGCGTTCGTCCAGCTGCAGCTCACCGACCGTCGGCTCCATCGTCCAGCCGTTGCGCTTCATTCGGGCGGCACGCTCGGCCACCACGTCACCGGAGCGCGCGGTGTCGTCGGCCGAGTCGACGAAGTCGAAGTCGTCGTCGGCCGGATTGATGTCGTACGTCTCTGAATTCCTCATACACCATCCATGCTGCCAGGTGCGACGACCCGGCGCATTCCGTTATTTCGGGGCGCGCTCAGCGCCCGTTCCACCACTGTTCGGCCAGCGTGCCGGTGGCGAGCAGCACCGAAGGTCCGCGCAGCCATGCCGCGCCGCCCTCGAGGCCCACGGTGACCGCGCCGCCGGGCACCCGCACCGTCACCTGGCCGGTGTCCTCGGCGATGTCGAAGCCGTCGGCGGCCAGCGCCGCCGCGGCCGCCGCGACGGTTCCCGTTCCGCAGGAACGGGTTTCGCCGACGCCGCGTTCGTAGACGCGCATGTCGACCGAACGGTCCGCGTCCAGCGAGGTCAGGATCTCGACGTTCACCCCGTGCGGGAAGAGATCCGGGTCGTAGCCGGGCGGGACGCTCAGATCGAGTTTGCCGAGCGCCTCGGCGGTCAGACCGGAGTCCACGCAGGCCAGATGCGGGTTGCCGACATCGATGCCGATCCCCTGATAAGCCCAACCAGCGATGGTCGCCGTTGATTCCCCGAGCTCCTTCACTCGGCCCATCGTGACGGTGACCTCGCCCTCGACGGGTCCGCCCGCGTGCACGACGACCGGCCGGGCGCCCGCCCTGCTGCCCACCACGTACTCCGCGCGCGATTCCCGCCCGGTCGCGGTCAGGTAGTGGGCGAAGACGCGCACGCCGTTGCCACACATCTCCGCGATCGAGCCGTCGGCGTTGCGGTAGTCCATGAACCAGTCGTCCGCGCCGACGCCCTCGGGGAGGTCCGCGAGCACGCCCGCGTCCCGCAGCGCACCGGCGCGCGCGACCCGCAGCACGCCGTCGGCTCCGAGGCCGCGCTGCCGGTCGCAGAGCGCGGCGACGCGGTCCTCGGTCAGTTCGAGCCGGACATCCTCGTCGGGCAGCACCACGAAGTCGTTCTGGGTGCCGTGCCCCTTCGTGAACTCGATGTCCGTCACGTGTGTGTTCTCCTCGTCGTCGTCATCTGGCAAACGTCCGGCGCTGCCGGGAAATTTCGTACAGTGCGACCGCGGCCGCCGAGGGCGCGCCGAGCGAGCTGGCGGTGCCGCCCATGGGGATGGAGACCAGGTCGTCGCACGCATCCTGCCAGGCGGCGCTCATCCCGCTGGTCTCGTTGCCGATGACCAGGATGGTCGACTCGGTGAAGTCCTGGTCGAACACCGCGTGCGAACCGTGCTCGTCGGTGCCGACGATCCTGGTCGGGATGCCGCGGGCGACCTGGCGGTCGCGCAGCGCGAGCACCTGCGCGGGTCCGGCGGCGCGATAGACCGGGACCGCGAACAGCGAGCCGGTGGAGGCGCGCACGGACTGCGGGTCGTACTGATCGGCGCCGTGACCGGTGACGATCACCGCGCAGGCGCCGAAGGCGTCCGCGGACCGGATCAGGGTGCCGAGATTGCCCGGCGAGTTCGGGCGGTCGAACACCACGATCACCGGCGCGTCCTCGCCGGGTTCACCGGGTTCGAGGGTGTCCAGCTCGGGCTGGCGCGAGATCGCGACGGCGACCAATTCCGGTATGTTGCTCGCCTTCTCACCGAGTTCCGCCATCAGCTCCGGCACCAGCCCGACCTGCGGCACGTCGGTGGTGTCGAGCACCTCTCTGGCCCAGCCGGACAGGTCGGGCGCGCCGAGCCGGTAGAGCAGGGTCTCCAGCGGCCACCCGTTGGCGATCGCCTGGGTGATCGGTCGCACGCCCTGCACCAGGAACCGGCTGTCGCGGTGGCGCTTGGTGCGATTGTTCAAGTAGGCCTGCCACACCTGCACCGAGGCGTTTCGGGTGCTGACACGTCGGGTCACAGCGAGTTCCGTTCTGTGTTGTCGATCTGCCGCATCGCCGCGCCGAGCAGGTCGGGATCGGCACCGTCCACCCAGCGCACCCTGGGATCGCGGCGGAACCAGGAACGCTGTCTGCGCACGTAGCGGCGAGTGCCGATCAGGGTGCGTTCCCTGGCGTGGTTCAGGTCGTATTCGTCGTCCAGGTAGGCGAGGACTTGCGCGTAGCCGATGGCGCGGCGCGCGGTGACGCCCTCGCGCAGGCCGTGCTCGAGCAGACCGCGCACCTCGTCGACGAGTCCGGTCTCGAACATGAGCGCGGTGCGCCGCTCGATGCGCGCGTCCAGCTCGGCGGTGTCGCGGTCGACGCCGAGGATGACGGTGTCCCAGCGCGGCGCGCCGATGGTGGGCGCCGAGGCCGCGAACGGCTGCCCGGTGAGCTCCACGACTTCCAGCGCCCGCACCATGCGACGGCCGTCGGTGGGCAGGATGGTGTCGGCGGCGACCGGATCCGCCGCGCGCAGCGCCGCGTGCACGGCGGCGACGCCCTGCTCCGCGAGCACCTGCTCCCAGCGGGCGCGCACCACCGGATCGGTGGCCGGGAACTCCCATTCGTCCAGCAGCGCCTGCACGTACATCATCGAGCCGCCGACGATGACCGGCGTACGGCCGCGAGCCAGGATGTCCTCGACGTCGGCGGAGGCCGCGCGCTGATAGGTGGCCACGCTCGCGGTCTCGGTCACCTCGAGCACGTCGAGCTGGTGGTGCGGGATGCCGCGGCGTTCGGCGACGGGCAGCTTGGCGGTGCCGATGTCCATGCCGCGGTAGAGCTGCATGGCGTCGATGTTCACGATCTCGCCGTCGAGGCGGGCCGCGAGATCCAAGCCCAGATCGGACTTGCCGGTGGCGGTGGGGCCGACCACCGCGATCGGCACTCTCATCACACCTCCCGTTCCGGTCGCCAGACGCTCACGTGATAGCCAACTCCGAAAGGCGCGTCCCGGTAATGGGTTTCGACGGAAGGATCGGACGGATCCACGGCGAACAGACCGCCCAGAACTTGATAGGCGGCGCGCCCCGACACGGCCAACTCCGCGCACAGCGCCGGATCGAGCGCGCGCAGCGCCGCTCGGTCCCCCGCGCTCAACGCCCGGTCGAGCTCGGCTTGCAGCGGGACCGCGCGCTCGTCGAGATATCCGGGCGACTTGACGGTCAAGGTGGCGGCGCCGTCGGCGACGACCAGGACGCCGCGCGGCTCGTCGTCCGCGTCGAGCTCGGCACGTAGCTCGGCCCCCAGTTCCAGGCACCGCGACGCCGAAGTGTCGGCCGCGGTCAGGCGCGCGGTGGCGCTGGCGTCCGGCGCGACCCGTCCCCGCAACCATCCGGCGATCAAGACGGGCAGCGGCAGCCGCGGATCGGCGGCAAACCCGGGCGCGGTGGCCGAATCGGCCAGCGCGACACGGAGATCCACGCCGAAACCTTGGAAGGTTCCGGCGGATTCGGGTCCGAACACATCGTCGGCGGATCCGACGCCGAGCACCGTCCACCGCCGCGTCACTGCCGCGAGCGCCCGGGCCGCGTCGAGCGCGGCGGCGCGCAGTACCGCGGGTGGGTCGTCCGGATCCGCCCCGCTGCCCATCGCCGCGGCGCCGCCTAGTTCGGGCACCAGGATCGGCGGCGACGGGACCAGGGCCGCAATACTGAACACGCGGTAAACCGTATCTGTTCGGGCAGCGGGGCCGGCGCACGGCGGTACCGAGACGCACCCCGGTCGGCTTCGAGTGTCTGTAGCGTCAATTCGCCATGAGATTGATAGTGTCGACATGCGACAACCCAGGTCACCACGGGTTGCCGGTCCCGGGTCCCAGCCCGGGAAGAGCGTAGATCAGATGGTCTCGAGGGCTCGGACCGGGTTCAATGGGATGAGCTAGGGCGTAACCAGGCAGCCGTGACGCGCGGCAGGGACGGAGAACAATGACCGACAGCAACGGAACCGCGAAGGCCAATCCCGGCACGACACCGCGCCCCTCCGGTGCCCCGAAGCCCGGTGGCCCGTCAGCCCATCCCAAGCCGCACGCGGTCAAGCCCGCCCCGGGCCCGGCCGCCCAGCAGCACCCGCATCCGGTGGTCGTACCGACCGTCACCGACCCCAGCCGCTGGGGCCGGGTCGACGAGGACGGCACCGCCTGGGTGAAGACGGCCGAGGGCGAGCGGATCGTCGGCTCCTGGCAGGCGGGCGACGCCGCCGAGGGCCTCGCGCACTTCGGCCGCCGCTTCGACGACCTCGCCACCGAGGTCGCGCTGCTGGAAGCGCGGCTCGCCGCGGGCGCCGACGCGCGCAAGACCAAGGCCGCCGCGCTCGCGCTGGCCGAATCGCTGCCCACGGCCGCCGTCATCGGCGACATCGACGAGCTGGCCAAGCGGCTGCAGGCGATCACCGAACACTCCGAGGAAGCGGCCGCGCACGCCAAGGAGGAGAAGGAGCGCGCCCGCCACGAGCACACCGAGCGCAAGGAAGCGCTGTGCGCCGAGGCCGAGCAGATCGCCGCCGAATCCACCCAGTGGAAGGCCGCGGGCGATCGGCTACGCGAGATCCTCGACGAGTGGAAGTCGATCCGCGGCGTGGACCGCAAGGTCGACGACGCGCTGTGGAAGCGCTACTCCAAGGCCCGCGAATCCTTCAACCGCCGCCGCGGCGCGCACTTCGCCGAACTCGACCGCGAGCGGGCCGCCGCCAAGGCGCGCAAGGAAGAACTCTGTGTGCGGGCCGAGGAGCTGTCCGGCTCCACCGACTGGGTCGGCACCGCGGCCGTCTTCCGCGATTTGCTGACCGAGTGGAAGGCCGCGGGTCGCGCCCCGCGCGAGGCCGACGAGGCGCTGTGGCGGCGCTTCAAGAGCGCGCAGGACGTGTTCTTCGCGGCGCGCAACGCCGCGGTCTCCGAGCGCGACGCCGAGTTCGAGTCGAACGCCGCCGCCAAGGAAGACCTGCTGCACCACTACGAGCACATCGACCCCGCGGGCGGTCTGGACACCGCGCGGGCGCAGCTGCGCGAGTTGCAGGACAAGTGGGACGCCATCGGCAAGGTCCCGCGCGAACGCATCCAGGAGCTCGAGGGCAAGCTGCGGACCATCGAGAAGCGGGTCCGCGACGCGGTGGACGCCCAGTGGCGGCGCACCGACCCGGAGGCCGTGGCGCGCGCCGCCCAGTTCCGCGAGAAGGTCGCCCAGTTCGAGGAGCAGGCGGCCAAGGCGCAGGCGGCGGGCAAGCAGCGCGACGCCGAGAAGGCGCTCGAGCAGGCCAAGCAGTGGCGCGAGTGGGCCGAGGCCGCCGAAGGCGCTGTCAGCAACCGCTGATTTCGCTGGCGGCCAAGGTTTTTCGGCCGCTCCGGTAGCGTCGGCCTGGTGCGACAGGTGTGGGATGCGTGGGGCCACGTATTGATCGTGTGGGCCTGCGCGGCGCCCGCGGTGCTCGCGGCGATCTGGTGGACGACGCGCTGGCGGCTGCGGCACGGGCGGGACCGGAATCTCGCGTTGCGGTACACGGTGGCCGAGGTCGGGCTGGTCGCGGGCACGCTGCCGTGGATCTGGATGATCTTGACTCCGGTCGACGGCGTCGGCTCGATCAGCGCGGTGCCGCTGCGGGATCTCGTCGCGACGCTGACCGACTCGTCGTCGAGCGCGGTCGTTCAGGTCGGGGCGAACACGCTGCTATTCGTACCGCTTGGTTTCTTTCTTCCGCTGCGCCTGCCTCGGTTCGCGGGCGTGGCCCGGATGGTGTTGGTGGGCGCGGCGGTATCCGCGACGTTGGAAATCGCCCAGTACGTGTTCGACCTGGGCCGCGTCTCGTCCGTGGACGACGTGCTCATGAACGCGGCGGGGGCGGGCTTCGGCGCGCTGCTCGCGCGGACGCATGTCACACGCCGCGAGACCGGCCGCTCACAGAGCGAGCGAATGTTGCTTCGCCTCGGCTGGAGCACCTGACAGCGCACATCGTGTAGATCAGCGCTGCGATCGACGCGCGCACGGGGCGGGATCATCGCGTCGAAGGCGCACGATCGCCGCGACGACAATCGCCTCGCGCACGGCGCGGGATCATCGCGTCGAGGGCGGACAATCGCCTCGAGGCAATCGCCTCGCGGAGCGAATTCAGTCGCCGAGCAAACGGCGGCGGTCGCGTTCCTCGGCGGCGGCCGCGGCGTTGCGGCGCTGCTCCTCGGCGGCCAGTTGCATGGCCGTACGGCTCCACACCACGCGGATCCAGTGGAAGGTGAGCACCATGACGGCCAGCGTGCCGAGGATCAGACCGATACCGGGACCCGCGCCGATGTAGTTGCCGAGGCCCGGGGTCTGGCGGTGCCAGATGGCGAAGACGCCGAACACGCTGGCGATGGCCGAACCAGCGACCGCGATCCAGGCCAGCACCCACCGCCGGGTCATCAGCGCCAGCAGCGAGAAGCCGATGCCGAACACCACGACGAACCAGACGAAGATGCGCGAAGGCAGCCCGATGTGCTCGATGCGGGTGGTGTCGGTGCTGAGCAGCACGTCGAAACCGCGCGCGCTGCCCGCGTGCGAGAGCACCAGCGAGAACAGCAGCAGGAACACCGCACCGGCCACCACCATCGCGCGCACGCCGGGATCGATCTCCCCGGCGATGCGGCGCTCGACGGCGTCGAGGTCGTCGCGGAACTGCTCGAAGTCCCCGCTGCTCTCGACCGAGCTCACAGCACTGTTGTCTCCTTCGCGCACGGCGCTGTCGTCTCCTTCGACTGGATGATCGTGCTTGTCCGGGTCCACTGTGCCAGCACCGTCGGTCGCCGCGTCGGTCGACCCACTACGCGCGGTAGTACCGGATTCCGATTCGGGCGTCGCGCCTTGCACGGAGTCCGCGCCCCGCGCGGAATCGTCGGAGCCCTTGCGAGGGTTCTCGTCGTCTCCCGCGCCGGGGCGCGTGCTCATGCGTCGCAGCCTGTCGCGCAGCCGGAGGCGACCGGCTCGAGGACCGGCGCGCCGATCCTCGGTAGTCCGAGGCCGACGCCGATCGGTTCGGTCTTCGGCGTGACGCCGCGCTCGTGTGCGTCGCCCGCGCGGGTGCGGCGGTGGGTCTTGATCGGCGCGTCCGCGATCAGGTGGTGCGGCGCGGCCTCGGTGATGTCGACGGTGATCACGTCTCCGGGGCGGACCGTCTCGGCGGTGCCGCCGGGCCGGAAGTGCACCAGCCTGCCGTCGCGGGCGCGCCCGCTCATCCGCGCGGTCGCGGCGTTCTTCTTGCCCGCGCCCTCCGCGACGAGCAACTCCACCTCGGTGCCGATCAGCGCGCGGTTGGCCTCGAGCGAGACCTCCTCCTGCAGCGCGATGAGCCGGTCGTAGCGCTCCTGAACCACCTGCTTGGGCAGCTGGTCGGGCATGTCGGCGGCGGGGGTGCCGGGCCGCTTCGAGTACTGGAAGGTGAACGCGCTGGTGAACCGGGCCTGCCGCACCACGTCCAGGGTCTCCTGGAAGTCCTCCTCGGTCTCGCCGGGGAAGCCGACGATGATGTCGGTGGTGATGGCGGCGTGCGGCATGGCCGCGCGGACCTTCTCGATGATGCCCAGGTAGCGGGCCTTGCGGTAGGAGCGCCGCATGGCCTTGAGCACCCGGTCCGAGCCGGACTGCAGCGGCATGTGCAGCTGCGGGCAGATGTTCGGCGTCTCGGCCATCGCCTCGATCACGTCGTCGGTGAACTCGGCCGGATGCGGCGAGGTGAAGCGGACGCGCTCGAGACCGTCGATGTCGCCACAGGCGCGCAGCAGTCTCGCGAACGCGCTGCGGTCGCGCGGCTCGGTCGGGTCGACGAAGTTGACGCCGTAGGAATTGACGTTTTGACCCAGCAGAGTCACCTCGAGCACGCCCTGGTCGACCAGCGCCTGCACCTCGGCGAGCACGTCGCCGGGACGGCGGTCGACCTCCTTGCCGCGCAGCGACGGCACGATGCAGAAGGTGCAGGTGTTGTTGCAGCCCACCGAGATCGAGACCCAACCGGCGTAGGCGGATTCGCGCTTGGCGGGCAGGGTGGAGGGGAACGCCTCCAGCGATTCCAGGATCTCGATCTGGGCCTCTTCGTTGTGCCGCGCGCGCTCGAGCAACACCGGCAGCGAGCCGATGTTGTGCGTGCCGAACACCACGTCCACCCACGGCGCCTTGCGCACGACGGTGTCGCGGTCCTTCTGCGCCAGGCAGCCGCCGACCGCGATCTGCATGCCCGGTCTGCCCGCCTTGATCGGGGCGAGGTGGCCGAGCGTGCCGTACAGCTTGTTGTCGGCGTTCTCGCGGACAGCGCAGGTGTTGAAGACCACAAGGTCCGCCGTATCCCCCGGCGCGGCCTTCACGTAGCCCGCGTCCTCCAGCAGGCCGGACAAGCGTTCGGAGTCGTGCACGTTCATCTGGCAACCGAAGGTGCGGACCTCGTAACTGCGTACTCCCGCCACAACCTGTTCGATCGAATCCACCCATTAAGGGTACGGGGGCCCGTCGAGCGGGTTTCCAGCGCATCGCCGCAGGCTCCGGGCCTCGCCGCGGTCGGAGCGCGGAAGCCGCCGCTAGGTTACAGAGCTGTGACGACGCGGTGTGGCGTCACGGTGTGTCGCGGAAACCGGGGCAAATTCGGTTTTTCCCCTTAAGGTCGAGAACCATGACCGACGCCGCCGCCGCGCCCGACACGACCGGGGACGCCACGAGCTTGGACAAGGGCCCCGCCACCAGCGCGCCGCCGATGATCTCGATGCGCAACGTTGACAAGCATTTCGGTGACCTGCACGTGTTGCGCGATATCAACCTCGAGGTCCCCAAGGGACAGGTCGTCATCGTCCTCGGCCCTTCGGGTTCCGGGAAATCGACCCTGTGCCGCACCATCAACCGGCTCGAGCCGATCGACTCCGGCGACATCGCCATCGACGGCGTGCCGCTGCCCGCGGAGGGCAAGGCGCTCGCCGCGCTGCGCGCCGATGTCGGCATGGTGTTCCAGTCGTTCAATCTGTTCGCGCACAAGACCATCGTCGAGAACGTGATGCTCGCGCCGCTCAAGGTGCGCAAAGTCAAGAAGGACCAGGCACGAAGCCGCGCCATGGAGTTGCTCGAGCGCGTGGGCATCGCCAACCAGGCCGAGAAGTACCCGGCCCAGCTGTCCGGCGGGCAGCAGCAGCGCGTGGCCATCGCCCGCGCGCTGGCGATGAACCCGAAGGTGATGCTGTTCGACGAGCCGACCTCGGCGCTGGACCCGGAGATGGTCAACGAGGTGCTCGAGGTGATGGTCTCGCTGGCCAAGGAGGGCATGACCATGCTGGTGGTCACCCACGAGATGGGCTTCGCGCGCCGCGCGGGCAACCGGGTGCTGTTCATGGCCGACGGTCAGGTGGTCGAGGACACCGAGCCCGAAACGTTCTTCACCGCGCCGAAGTCCGAGCGCGCCAAGGACTTCCTGGGCAAGATTCTCAGCCACTGACGCGCCCGGCACAGACGACGGCATCGAAACACAAGGAGTTAGGAACTCGATGAGGATCAACCGTGCACTTCGACTCGGTGTCGGGGCGATCGCCCTGGCTTTGGCCGCTACCGCCTGCGGCGGCGGTGACGAGGGCAGCGCCCTCGATCACGCCAAGGAAGGCAAACTGACCGTCGGCATCAAGTTCGACCAGCCGGGTCTCGGTCTGCGCAACAAGGACGGCTCCTACAGCGGCTTCGACGTCGAGGTCGCCAAGTACGTCGCCGGGAAGCTCGGCGTGCAGCCGGATGCCATCACCTTCAAGGAAGCGCCGACGCCGCAGCGCGAGACGCTGATCGAGAACGGCCAGGTCGATTTCATCGTCGCCACCTACTCGATCAGCGACAAGCGCAAGGAGAAGGTCGATTTCGCGGGCCCGTACTACGTGGCGGGCCAGTCGCTGCTGGTGAAGGCCGACAACACCGACATCACCGGCGTCGAATCCCTCACCGGCAACAAGAAGCTCTGCTCGGTGAAGGGCTCGACGCCCGCGCAGAACGTCAAGGAGAAGTACGCCAAGGACGTTCAGCTGCAGGAGTTCGACACCTACTCGCTGTGCGTGGAGGCGCTGCGCAACGGCTCGGTCGACGCGGTGACCACCGACGACATCATCCTCGCGGGTTTCGCCGCGCAGTCGCCGGGCCAGCTGAAGGTGGTCGGTAAGCCGTTCACCACCGAGAACTACGGCATCGGCCTGAAGAAGGGCGACCAGGAGACTCGCGACAAGATCAACGACGCCATCGAGGCGATGATCGCCGACGGCTCCTGGGCCAAGGCGATCCAGCAGACGGTCGGCGGCGCGAGCTTCACGCCCTCGCCCGCTCCGCAGGTCAACCGCTACTAGAGATTCCACACACGGGTGGTCCGGGGCGATCCTCCGGACCACCCGCTCGGCTCACCACCGATGAACCACACCGCACCGATGGGAGGGACGCGCCCGCCGTGTTCGATCTGATCTCGGAATACGACACCAAGATCCTGGAAGCCTTCTGGGTCACGATCAAATTGACCGCGTTCTCCGCGGTCGGGGCGCTGATACTCGGCACGATCGTCGCCGCGATGCGCGTGTCCCCCGTACCGGTCGCCCGCTGGGTGGGCACCGCCTACGTCACGATCTTCCGCAACACCCCGCTGACGTTGATCATCGTCTTCTGCTCGCTCGGCCTGTACTCCGCGCTCGGCTGGAAGCTGGCGGGAGATTCCATCGAGGACAACAACTATCGCTGGGCGATCGTCGGCCTCAGCGTCTACACCGCCGCGTTCGTCTGCGAGTCGCTGCGCTCGGGCATCAACACGGTGCCGCTCGGCCAGTCCGAGGCGGGCCGGTCGCTGGGCTTCAGCTTCACGCAGAACCTGCGGCTGGTGGTACTCCCCCAGGCCTTCCGTTCCGTGATCGCGCCGCTGGGCAGTGTGCTGATCGCGTTGACCAAGAACTCCACCATCGCCGCCGCGATCGGTGTCGCCGAAGCCGCCAAGCTCATGGCGGAGATGATCGAGGTGGAGGCCGCGCTGCTGGCCATCGGCGCGATCTTCGCCCTCGGCTTCGTCATCATCACCCTGCCGACGGGCCTGCTGTTCGGCTGGCTCGCCAAGCGATACGAGGTCGCCCGATGACCAGCGCTTCCGTTCTCTTCGACGCGCCGGGCCCGAAGGCACGGCTGCGCAACAACCTCTACACGGCGGTGGTCATCGTCGCCGTGCTGGCGGCCGGGTACTTCCTGTTCCGCGCCTTCGAGCAGAAAGGCCAGTTCGAGGCCGAGAAGTGGAAGCCGTTCCTGGAGGGCGACGTCTGGTCGACCTACCTGTGGCCGGGCCTGAAGGGCACCGTCGTCGCGGCGCTGATCTCGATCGTCTTCGCGCTGGTGATCGGCATGGTCTTCGGCATACTGCGCCTCTCGGAGCACCGCTCGGTGCGGCTGATCGCGGGCGCCGTCGTCGAGTTCGCCAGGGCCATCCCCGTGCTGATCCTGATGATCTTCCTGTTCGCCCTCTACAGCGAATACGACCTGTTCAAGTCCGACGACCTCGCGCTCGCCGCTGTGGTGACGGCGCTGACGATCTACAACGGCTCGGTCATCGCCGAGATCGTGCGCGCGGGTATCCGCTCGCTGCCCAAGGGCCAGACCGAGGCCGCGGTCGCGCTCGGCATGCGCAAGAACCAGCTGATGCGGCTGATCCTGCTGCCGCAGGCCATCACCGCCATGCTGCCCGCGCTGATCTCGCAAATGGTTGTGGCGCTGAAGGATACGGCGCTGGGTTACCAGATCACCTACATCGAGATCGTCCGCTCGGGCCAGCAGCTCGGCGCGGCGGAGCGGAACACGATTCCGGCGCTGATCGTCGTCGCGATCATCATGATCGCGCTGAACAGCACGCTGACGCTGGTGGCGACCAAGTTGGAGCGACGGCTTCGGGCCCGCAAGCGCGGTAAGGGCGGGACCGTCCTGGCGGCGGATTCGATCATCACCGACGCCGCGCCGGGTGTCGACGTGGTGAAGAAGCCGTAAGGCGTCAGCGACAAGGAAGTTCGGGAGAGAAGTGGTGGCTCGCCGTGGTGGGTTACCACTTCTCTCCCGTCGTTTTTCCGGGATGGGCGCTAGTACCGGTAGAACCCTTCGCCGGTCGCGATACCGAGCTTGCCCTTGTCGATGTAGTTGTCCTTGAGCCAGGACGCCAGGCGCTGCGCGTCCTCGTCGCCGTGCACGAGGATGTTGTAGGGGGTGGTGAGGCCGATGACGTCGAGGATCTGGAACGGGCCCATCGGCGCGCCCGTGGCGATCCGCCAGGTCTTGTCGACCGCCTCCGGGTCGGCGTAGCCGCCCGCGCCGAGCGCCATGGCCGAGTTCAGGAACGGCACGAGCAGCGAGTTGAGCACGTAACCCGCCTTCTCCTTGTGCACTTCGATCGGGACCATGCCGATCGCCTCGGCGAAGTCGACGAGGGCGCGGAACACCGCGGGATCGGTCTCGGGCGTGCCCATGATCTCGGCGGTGTTGAACTTCCACACCATGTTCGCGAAGTGCAGCGCCAGAAACTTGTCGGAACGACCGGTGGAGTCCTTGATGTCGCTGGGCAGCAGGGTCGAGGAGTTCGTCGCGAAGATGGTCCGTTCGGGGGCGACCTCGCCGAGGTGGCGATAGAGCTCCTGCTTGAGGGTCAGCACCTCCGGCACCGCCTCGATCACCAGATCGGCGTCCTTCACCGCGCCCGCGAGATCGGTGGTGAGCGCGAGGCTCGATGCCGTCTGCTCCGCCTTGCCGCCCTCGGCGCCCGCCACCTCGGCCACGTAGATCGCCGCGAGCTTGGCGAAACGCTCCCGCGCGGCCTCCAGCGCGGGTTCGTCGATGTCGTAGGCCGTGACGTCGAAGCCGCGGAACGCGGTCTGAAACGCGATCTGTGAACCCAGCACCCCGGTCCCCAGGACCGTCACCTTACGAATATCGATGGCCATACTCGTTCTCCTCCCTTGTCGCGGGGCACGAACCACCCCGACATGTGCACGGCAGCGAGACGGACCCCACGATCACCGGAGCCACGGCGCGGACTTCGCGCGACACGACCCCACTTTCCGTGGACTCCATAACCTCATCATCGTCGCGCGCACCCCGTCCCGCCGCCGAACGACCGCCCGGTATCGGACATAAGCGACAGGCTCGAGTAACAATGCGGCAAACCGCCCGCCGGCCACCGGGCGAGGGAGATCAGTCCGGTGGGTCGTCCGGCTCGTCGAGCGGTTCGGAGGCCCAGTCGGCTTGGGCGAGTTCGGCTTTCACCACGGTGAAGGCGGTGGATTGGCCGTAGCCGCGGCGGGCGAGCATGCCGACGAGGCGGCGGATGGCCTTGTCGCGATCGAGGTCGCGGGGCAGGGTCCGGAGTTTGCGGCGGACCAGTTCGATGGCGCGGGCTTGTTCGTCGTCGGAGCTGATCGCTTCCAGTGCGGGCGCGGCGTCGGCGGGGGCGACGCCCTTGCGGCGCAACTCCTGGGCGAGGGCCTGTTTGCCCTTGCCGGAGAAGGTGTGCCGGGAGTGCACCCACTGTTCGGCGAAGGCGGCGTCATCGATGAGACCGACCTCGGCGAGGCGGTCGAGCGCGTGCTCGGCGACCTCGGCGGTGTATCCCTTGGCGGCCAAGCGCTGCGCCAGTTCGGCGCGGCTGCGGGCGCGGACGGCGAGCAGACGAAGACACACCTCCTTCGCCTGCTCGACCGTCCCGCCTTCGGGGGTGCGTTCCGACGTCGACCGGCTGGCGCCCGCCTCCGTCTTCCGCGCATCCCCTTCGGATCCGGCCGCCACCGGATCCACCCGTCGGCCGGTGTTTCGACCAGTATCGACCGATCGGGAGTCGTTGCGGCGGTAAGTGTTCCGCCGTTCGCGCCGGGACTGGTGCGGGGCCCCGGTCGAGCCCGCCCGCTGCGGATCGGGCGAGCTCGACCGGGCTCCCAGGATGTCCGAATCGGCCGAACCACCATCGGCCGACCGGACCGGTCCCGGCTCCCGTCCGACGGGGCGGGGTCCGCGGCTTTCCACGGATCGCCCCTCGGCGGACAGGAGTTCGTGCAGTCGGCGCCGCATGTCGTGCACCGGATCGGGCCGCTCGGTGGCGGCTCGATCGGTACGGCGTGGCGGCCGACCGGAGGCGGACTCAGAAATCGGCGGGCACCTCGCCCGCGGCGTCCGCGGTCACGTCGGCGCCGATGCCGAGCTTCTCCTTGATCTTCTTCTCGATCTCGTCGCGCACGTCGGTGTTCTCCAGCAGGAACTTGCGGGCGTTCTCCTTGCCCTGGCCCAGCTGGTCGCCCTCGTAGGTGTACCAGGAGCCCGACTTGCGGATGAAGCCGTGCTCGACGCCCATGTCGATGAGCGAGCCCTCCTTGGAGATGCCGTGCCCGTACAGGATGTCGAACTCGGCCTGCTTGAACGGCGGCGAGACCTTGTTCTTGACGACCTTGACGCGGGTGCGGTTGCCGACCGCGTCGCTGCCGTCCTTGAGGGTCTCGATGCGGCGCACGTCCAGACGCACCGAGGCGTAGAACTTCAGCGCCTTACCACCGGTGGTGGTCTCGGGCGAGCCGAACATGACGCCGATCTTCTCGCGCAGCTGGTTGATGAAGATGGCCGTGGTGCCGGAGTTGTTCAGCGCGCTGGTCATCTTGCGCAGCGCCTGGCTCATCAGGCGGGCCTGCAGACCGACGTGGCTGTCGCCCATCTCGCCCTCGATCTCGGCGCGCGGCACCAGCGCGGCGACCGAGTCGATGACGATGATGTCGATGGCGCCGGAGCGGACCAGCATGTCGGCGATCTCCAGCGCCTGCTCACCGGTGTCGGGCTGGGAGACGAGCAGCGCGTCGGTGTCGACGCCGAGCTTGCGCGCGTAGTCCGGGTCGAGAGCGTGCTCGGCGTCGATGAACGCCGCGACGCCGCCAGCCGCCTGCGCGTTGGCCACCGCGTGCAGCGCGACGGTGGTCTTACCCGAGGACTCCGGGCCGTAGATCTCGACGACGCGGCCCCGCGGCAGACCGCCGATGCCGAGGGCGACGTCCAGCGCGATGGATCCGGTCGGAATCACCGAGATGGGCTGACGGGCCTCCTCGCCCAGCCGCATCACCGCGCCCTTGCCGAAGCTCTTCTCCACCTGGGCGAGCGCGAGCTCGAGCGCCTTGTCGCGGTCGTACGCCTGTGGTGCCATGTCCTTGGTCCCCTTTTCGACGGGTAAGTCTCTCGATCTGTGGTTGGCGCCCACATTAGAGGGCGGCACCGACAAGTTCTGGGGACAAGACTAGACGAACAGGTGTTCGAGTCAAGCGACGCGCCCGGCGACACGCGCCGCGCGTTCCGCGAGCAGCAATTTCCGCGCAATCCGGCGGCGGGCACCCGGCGAATCCACCCGCCGCCCAGGCTTTCGCCTACCGCTGCGGCAGTACGGCGTCCGCCTCCTCCGGCGCGCGGGGACCGAAGATGCGGCGCTCCGATTCCTCGATGCGCACGTCGTCGATGCTGGCCTCGCGCCGCGCCATCCGTCCGTCGGGCGCGAATTCCCACTGCTCGTTGCCGTAGCTGCGCCACCACCGGCCGGATTCGTCGTGCCATTCGTACTGGAAGCGCACGGCGATGCGGTTCCCGTCGAACGCCCACAGGTCCTTGCGCAGCGCGTACCCGTTCTCCTTCGCCCACTTCCGGGTGAGGAACTCGACGATGGCGGCGCGCCCGGTGAAGAACTCGTCGCGATTGCGCCACACCGAATCCTCGGTATAGGCGGCGGCGACGCGTTCGGGATCGCGGGTGTTCCAGGCGTCTTCGGCGGCGCGCACCTTCGCCTCGGCGGATGCGCGGTCGAACGGCGGCAATGGGGGTCTCATGAGTCGACCTTTCGGGGATCAGGGGTTGAGGGGGGACAGTTCCGGCGGGCTCCAGCGCAGGGGGCCCGTGGCCCGCCACACCACTTCGGTGATGGCGAAGTCGATCGAGCACTGCGCACCGGCGGCGAACGTGCTCGAGTCCCAGTTCAGTTCGGCCGTGCCGGTGAGCTGGAGCGCTCCGCCGGTCCGCCAATGCGGGATCAGCAGTCCGCAGTGCGGGCGCACCGCCAGATTGCCGAGCGTCATGAACATCGAGTTGCCGCGATAGTCCGGCCAGCGCAGCCGCGTCGGCGAGAGGACGCGCAGCACGCCGGGATTCCCGCCGCGATGCGAGGCGTCGGCGTGCCCTTCGGCGTCGGCACTGGCCACGAAGAAGGTGTCGGCCGCCGCGACGATCCGCCGTTGCCGGGCGTCGAGCGCGGGCCCGCGCCGTGCGTCGCTCGGCGCGGCCCCGGGGTCGTAGGCCGTCACCCACCGGCGTGCGATGTACTTGGGGCAGTTCGAATACACCTGGTCGGTGGCTATCCGCAGCCCGTCGTCGTGCGGGCGCGCGACCCCGTTGACCCGCATGCGCCTGCGCCGTCCCGGCTCCAGCGCGATCATGCCGACCCGCCCCGGCCGGGTCAGCGCCTCGGCCAGCGGGTCGCCCGCGTCGGGCCGCGCGTCGACGGCGATCTCGGCGTCCACGGCGCGGACGAACCCGGGCCTGCCGACGAGCGAGCTCGCCCACAGCCGCCCGGCGAGGTCGGCGGCGGCGAGCACCACCATCGGCTGTGCGGCGAGGAAATCCGCGGCGACCGAGGGGATGTCGCGCCGGATCATGCGACCGACCTTCGCCGCGACATCCGCCTGCCCCATGCGCCGCTGCACGGCCAGTTCGCCCGGGTGGTAGAGCGCCATCTCGAAACCGCTCGTCTCAGAAGAATCCGCACGTGGGTGCGGCGCCGCTCGGCGCGGGCGCGGATTCCGCCCCGGCGGGTGCGTACACCTCGAGCCGGATGCCGTCCGGATCGGTGAAGAAGATGCCGCCGGAGGCCACTCCTTCGCCGTGCGCGACCACACCGTCGCGCACGAAGCGCACAGACAACTCGCGCAGCGCGGATTCCACCGCGCGCACCTGCTCGATGTCTTCGACCTGGAACGAAAGATGGTGCAGCCCTGGCGTTTCCGTGGAGAAGACGCCGTCGGACTGCTCCCACAGGGTGATCACCAGCTTCCCGTCCGCACCGAGAAACGCCCACCTGCGCCCGGCCGCGTCGCCCGCGGCGAGTTGTTCGAAACCGAGCGCGCGCCGGTAGAAGTCCACCGAGCGGTCGAGATCCGAGACGTTCAGTCCGATGTGCCCGGTCGCGAGAACAGGTGCGGTCACCGCGGTCATGATGTGTCCTCCAGGAATTGTCAACCACTGTTCATTGTTTCAACGGTTAGAAGATAATCCGGCGTGACCCGTTCGGTCAACCCTTCATTTATGTTTTATAGGTTAGAACGGTGGTGGTCGACCTGACTCCCCGAGACGGCTCGTTACCCTCAGTCATGCTCGATCCACGCCCCCACCTCGGTGAACCGCTGGCGCTCGACCTGCTGAACACGCGGTGGATGGAGGACGGCCCGCAGGATCTGCTCACCGATGTCGACGGCCTGCGCGTCTGGCTGAGTTCGGCGGGCTTGGCGGACAAGGCGCCCGCCGACGAACGGACTCTTGCCGCGCTACTCGCCGCGCGCAGCGCGATCTACGACGTCGTGCGGCACGGTACGCACGCGGCGCTCAACGACGTGCTCGAACACGGCAGGATCAAGCGCCGCCTCACCGACGACGGACCGGACGACCTACCCGAAGTGACCGACCCGGCCTGGCTGCCCGGCTGGCTCGCCGCCGAGAATCTGCTGCACCTGATCGCCAAGGCCCCGGACCGAATCCGCCAGTGCGCGCACCCGGAATGCGTGCTGTTCTTCTACGACACGTCCAAGAACGGCACCCGCCGCTGGCACTCGATGGCGACCTGCGGCAACCGCACCAAGGCCGCCAGGCACTACGCCAAGAAGACCTGAGGCTCAGAACAGCTCGTCGAGCAGACGGTAGTAGTCCAACCGCGCCCGATCCGGCGCGTCGAGGCCGTAGGCGGCGAAGAAGGCGCGGACCTCGTCGTCGCCGAAATCCTCGCGCAGGTCGCGTTCGGCAAGGGCCAGATCGCGGTAGCGGTCCGCGACGCCGAGACCTCCGACATCCAGCAGGATCCCGTTCTCGAGCACGTTGGGCGGCGTGAAATCGCCGTGCGCCACCACGAGGTCCTCGGTCCGCGGACGCTCGGCGAGCAACCGATCGAGGACCTGTTCGGGGGCGAGGTCGCTGTTGTCGTCGTCGAAATCGTCCGGATCCACCAGGCCTTCGAGCACGTGCCTGCGGGCCTGCGCCAGCACGGTGTCGAGCCTGCCGTCGAACGGGCATTCCGCGATGGGCAGCGCGTGCAACCGCCGCAGCAGCTCACCCATGATCGTGCCGATCGAGGGCGACGCGGTCCGGCCGTCCGACTCACGTGCGGCGAGGCTCGGCGCGCCCGCGTCGGCGAGCACGAGCACGTCCTCGGCGAACGCGGCCACCTCCGGCACCCGGATTCCCCTAACGCGCAACCAATCCAGCCGATCGTGCTCGGCGGTCGCGCGCGGTCCGCGCTTCACCCAGTAGGCGCCGTTCACCAAGGCGACGCCGCCGCTGAGACCCTCGTGCTCGCTCGAGAACTCCGGGTCCGCACCGACCACCGCCAGCACGGCGGGCGGCAGCGGAATACGCAACTCCGCGAGTCCCTCCAGCGCGGTGCGACTGGATTCGATCAACTCGGCGTCACCCTCCGCGACCCGCAACTTCAGCGCCTCGGTCAGTAGTTCGCGAGCCTCGGCGAGGCAGCCCTGTTCGGCCAGCGCCTTGCCGAGGTGCTGGGCGGCGAAGGAGAGCGCCTCGGCGTCGGTGCCGCGGGCGGCCTCGACGGCGCGCCGGTAGAGGATCTCGGCGGTCGGCGCGTCGCCGCGATACCGGTACACGTCGGCCAGGTTGATCCAGACCGAGATGCGCTGGCGCGGCGTGCCCGCCAGTTCGAGCGCCCGGTCCAGGTGATCGAGCGCCTCGTCGTGGCGGCCGAGCAGCATCAATTCGAGGCCGGTCTGCCGGAAACTCGGGAAATCGTCCGGGTGCGCCTGCGCCACGCGGGCGGCCAGCCCCTCCGGGTCGACGGGGACCATCCGCAGTCGCTCGTCGAATCGGTACGGCCTGCGCTCGGCCACCGGGTCGGGGGCGGTCACCAGCGCACCTTCGGTACGTCGAAGTCGGCGCACAGCGCGCGCCACACATCCCGCGGATCCACCCCGGCCTCGATGGCGGCGGCGCCGGTCCGGCCGCCGAGGGAGGGGATCACGTGGTCGGTCAGCAGCGCGTCACCGCGCGCCACTCCGAATTCGGTATGCAACAGTTCCTGGAACTCAGTCAACCGCACCGTATTCAAGATACTCCGGTCCCCGCGACCGACATCAAACGGTTGTCCGACGGCGCTCTCGCGGCGGTAGACCCGCGTGCTGTCGGTACTGCGACCGGCCGCCGAAGCCGTTCCGGAGTAGACGGGCACATCGTCACCGTATACGATACGGCACGTGTCGTATCCAAAAAGCGCTTCCGCGACAGAACCGCGACAGACCCGACGCGGAGGACGTCCACGAAACGACGAACGCGAGAGTGAGATCCTCCGGGTAGTAACCGCGTTGCTGACCGAACGCGGCTACGACGGTGTCACCTTCGAGGAGGTGGCGCGCCGCGCCGGAGCGTCGAAACCCACCCTCTACCGACGCTGGAAGTCCAAGCGAGACATGGTCATCGCCGCGTTGAAGGCAGGCCCTGCCGGTCGAGAAGGACCGGACGACATCGACACGGGCAGCCTGCGCGGTGACCTGATCGCCTTGTGCCGACGACTCGTCACGACGATGCGATCGACAGACGGACAGACCGCGCTGCTGCTGCTTCAGGCGGGTCTCGAAGACCCCGAGCTCTGCGAGGAGATCGAACGCGCGGTCGGCCCGACCGGCGCACGGCTACCCACCTCGGTCGTGGACGCCGCCATCCGTCGCGGAGAGCTACCCGCGACCGCGGATCCGTTCGCCTTCGAGGAAGTGGCCGGGGCCGTGCTGCTGCTGCGGCGGCTCAACGGCCTCGATACCGGCGACGCCTATCTCGAAGCACTCGTCGATTCGATCCTCATCCCCGCGTTGCGGGCCGAAACGACCCGCCCGACACAGCTACCCGCCGGGATCTTCTCCGGACGCCCGTCCGCGCATTCGACCACAACCAGTGAAGGACGCCCATGACCACACCGACCATCGACGGATTCCGCTACCAGACCCTGCCCGGCGCGGGAGGCGTCGAACTCAACGTCGCGGTCGCTGGCGCCGGACCGGCTGTTGTTCTGCTGCACGGCTTTCCGCAAACCCACTACATGTGGCGCGACGTCGCGGCAGACCTCGCCGAGGATCACACGATCATCGTCCCGGACCTCCGGGGCTACGGCGCGAGCGGCAAACCGCCGGAGAACGGTCCCCACACCTACTCCAAACGCACCATGGCCGAAGACATCGTTCAGGTCGCCGACCGGCTCGGGCACGAGCGCTTCGGACTGATCGGCCATGACCGCGGCGCCCTGGTCGGCGTCCGGGCGGGCCTCGACCACCCCGACAGGATTCGGTACCTCGGGGTGCTCGACGTCCTGCCCACTCTCGACACCTGGGAAGTGCTGCACGGGGTCGACGCGAAAGTCGCCTGGCACCTGTATCTCATGGCGCAACCAGCCGGGCTGCCGGAAAAGATGATCGCGGCCGTGGCAGACGAGTTCTTCGCTTCCTTCCTCGACGCCTGGGACACCGACGGTTCCACCTTCGCACCGGAAGTACGGCAGCACTACATCGACAGCTCGGTCGGAGCCGTCGACTCGATCGTCGCCGACTACCGCGCCAGCGCGAGCATCGACCTGACCATGGACCGGGAGGACCGCCAAGCTGGCACAACGCTCGCCATGCCCGTCGGTGTGATCTCTCAGGACTGGGGGGCCCGGCTGGGCTTCGACGCGGCCGCGCTGTGGCGGGCGTGGGCGCCGGACCTGACCTACGAACCGATCAGCGCCGGGCACTTCATGGCCGAGGAGCAACCGGGCGAGATCGCGCGCTTCGTTCGCGAACTCGCGACCAGGTGCACAATCTGATCCCTGCCGACCGACCGTGCGCGCGCAGCACTACGACGCGCGCACGCCCTCGCGCACCCGGTGGCACAGTTCGACCGGGTCGGCGACGTCCGCGATGCTCATGGCCGCTTCCTCGGCCGCGGCGGTATAGCGAGGATGGTCCAGCACCGCGAGCACGGCGGCACGCACGGACTCCACGGTGAGCGGTCGCACCACGATCGAACTGCCCTGGCGGGCGGCGCGATTGGCCAGTTCCCACTGGTCGCCGCCGCCCGGAACGGTGACGATCGGCACCCCGGCGAGCAGCGATTTGGCGAGCAGCCCGTGCCCGCCGCCGCCGACCACGACGGCCGCGTGCCCGAGCAGTTCGTCCTGGCGGCCCAGGCCCGCGGTGGCCCAGGACGGGAGCCCGGTCGGCGGAGTGTCGATCATGGAGACGGCGACGCGGACGCCCGCACCGTCGAGAGCCTCGAGCACCGTCTCGACCATGCCCGTGACGCCGGTGTGCGCGGTGGACGGCGCGACCACGACCAGCGGATCGTCGCCCGGCGGCGGCGTGAGGATGTCGTCGGTGGGCTCCCACAGCAGCGGGCCGACGACGTGGGCGTTGTCGGGCCAGTCGGGGCGCGGCACCTCCAGAGCGGGCAGCGTGGCCAGCAGACGGGCGGCCGGACCCGGATCGACCGCGGGCAGCCCGACGCTCTCGCGAGCCCTCGCGCGCTGCTTCGAGCCGTTGTGGATCGCGCGCGAGGACATGGTGCGCAGCACGTGGTCGCGCAGCCTGCCGAGCAGATCCTCCCCTGGCGCGAGCCCGCTGCCGATCGGCGGCAAACCCTTCGACGGCAGGTAGAGCGGGTGCGGCGAGAGCTCCACCCACGGCACACCGAGTCGCTCGGCGGCCATTCCCCCGCCTGCGGTGAGCACGTCGGAGACGACGAGTTCCGGCAGCATCGCGCTCAGGTCCGGCAGGATCTCGGTCGAGATGTGCGCGGCGCGCTGGTGGATACGCTGGCCCGCGTCACCGTCGTCGTCGACCGCGCGCGGCGCGAGGCCCTTGAGCCTGCGCACCGCGATGCCCGCGTTCTTGGCGGCGTCGAACCAGCGGGGTCCGGTGAACAGCACCGGCTCGTCCCCCGCGGCCAGGAAGCGCTCGCACAGCGCCAACGCCGGAAAGGCATGCCCCGGATCGGGACCGGCTACGACGGCAACACGCATCCGCCCAGCCTGCCACACCGCCCCGACGAACCGACGGCACCCGCCTTGAGATGCCCATCCGCTCCCGCGTGCACCGCGCCGCCATCCGGGCGCAACGCCGCAAACCGACGCCGAAGACATTCTGGCGCAGATCATTCCGGCAGTGACAGTCCTGGTGCGCCGTGCTCGAACGCGTGGCAGGCGAAACCGTTCAGCCGAAGTAGTACAGCTCGAAACCCACGGCGCGCTCGGCGGGGAACCCCTCCTTCGGCCCGGTGGCCATGTCGACGATGGCCTCGACCTGAGCGGCGACCGGCTCGGAGCTGAGCACCTCCAGGTACCGGCGGTGTTCGGTCAGGGAAGCGGCGGCCCGCTCGACGGTGGCGGTGACGTCGACGGCGTGCGTCGCGACCGGGCCGACGACCGCGGCCCAGCGCGGCGACCAGGGCGGCAGATCGGACAGCTCCGGGAAGATCCACTCGTTGCCCGCGTCGGAGACGGCGTCGAGTCCGGCCCGGCCGACGGCGCGGTGGTCGGCGCTGTTGGCGTAGCCGGGCGCCCAGGTGTCGCCGAAGTTGAACAGCACCAACATCTCCGGGCGGTGCCTGCGGATCGCGGCCGCCAGATCGCGGCGCAGCTCCAGGCTCTCCTGCACCCGGCCGTCCGGATAGCCCAGGAACTCCACCTGCTCGACCCCGACCACCTTCGCCGACGCGATCTCCTCGGCCTGGCGCAGCGGACCGGCCTCCGCCGGCGGCATTCCGGCGATCCCCGCCTCGCCGCTGGTGACGAGCACGTAGCGAATGTCCTTGCCCTGCCCTGTCCAGCGCGCGACGGCCGCGGCCGCGCCGTATTCGATGTCGTCGGGATGCGCGACGATCACCAGGCCGCGCTGCCAGTCCTCGGGAACCTGCTCCATGGCCCTATTGAAACACCCAAAACAGCCAAGCGGCGGGTCCGGTTGCCCGCCCGAATCGGTGCTGCTGTAGACAGTGTGGCCATGACGAAGATCACACGCGCCGCCGCTGTCCTCGGTCTCGCGCTCATCGCACTGTTCAGCCCCGGTCCGCTGACCGCGGCGCCCGCCAAGGCCGACCCGCTGCCCCGGGTGTTCTTCGACGTGTCGGTGGCGGGCATCCCCACCGGCCGCATCGTGATCGAGCTGCGCTCGGACGTGGTGCCCGAGACCGCGGAGAACTTCCGCGCGCTGGCCACCGGCGAGCAGGGCTTCGGCTACAAGGGTTCGGTGTTCCACCGCGTGATCCCCGGCTTCATGGCTCAGGGCGGCGATTTCACCAACGCCGACGGCACCGGCGGCAAGAGCATCTACGGCCCGACCTTCGCCGATGAGAACTTCGAGCTGACCCACGCCGTTCCCGGCACGGTCAGCATGGCCAACCGCGGGCCCGGCACCAACGGCTCGCAGTTCTTCATCACCATGAAGGACACCCCGTGGCTGGACGGCAAGCACGTGGTGTTCGGCACCGTGGTCGAGGGGATGCACGTGGTGCACGCCATCGAGCAGGTGGGCTCGCCCTCCGGAGCGCCGGGACGCCCGATCGTCATCGACAACAGCGGTCAGCTCTGACCCGAGAACACCACGGGCCGTGGGGGGGGCGGGGCGGCGAGCGGGCGGGCCCGGGGGGGTGGGCGGGGGCGGCCCCCGGCCCCCGCCCGCCCCCCCCGCGGGACCGCCA
>NZ_JBFAHS010000012.1:39636-266828 GCF_040654315.1 Nocardia sp. NPDC050713
CCCCGAATACCCCCCCGCGCCGGTCCACACCATTTCCGGATGACGCACGGCCCGTTCGCTTTCGACGCTGCCGCCCCTAGCCGCGCACGACCGCAACGGAGGTACGCACTTCGTGCGCTACAGCTTGCTGACGGTGGAGTTGTCCGAGCCCGACACCGCCTTGTACAGCAGGTACAGGCCGAACACCACGGCGCTGATCACCAGGATCGGGAACAGCCCCTTGATCAGCGCGCCGATGATGGCGAGCGCGATCCATACGACCGCGACGACACCGATGATCTTCCACAGCATTTCCAGCCTCCTGGACGTTTCTCCCGAACCGCCCGTCCGGCGATCCGATATCTCCATGCTGGCAGCCGCGAGACCGGAAATCACCAGGTCAGGCGCGATATCCGGGTGTAAATCAGGGTTCACCCCGACACCGCGCGAACGCGGGACGCTCAGTTCGGCAGTCCGGGAGGCGGCGGGGAGACGGTGAGGGTGGGGCGATCGGCGATCTCGGTGAGCGCCTGCGCCCAGCCGTCCAAGCGGTCCGCGGCGTGCCTCAGCTCCGCGACGATGCCGTCGAATTGGTGTGCGACGACAGTGGTTTCGGGCACCGCGAGCACACCGCTGGCCGCGGCGACGACCTGCTCGTATTCGGCGATACCGGATTCCAGCCTGGTCATCGCGAACCGCACGTTGCCGGTGAGAGCGGCGGTGGCCTCCGGATTGGTCCGGCCGACCACGGCGGCGGCGCGCTCCATCTGGACGATGTCGGCCGCGAGCGCGTGCAACGCGGCGGCGCCGGAGGCGGCCGTCTCGATCATCTCGGCGAGTTCTTCGTGGGGCAGCCTGCGCGAGGCGGCGATCTGCGCGGTGAGCCCGTGCAGCGCCCGTTCGGCCTGCATCAGGCGCGCGATCGGGGCGCGGGCGGCCGAGCGCAACGGCGGCTGCTTGCGCGGCAGGAAAGCGGCCTGCGGCAACGGAGTTCGGCGCAGCCGCAGGTAGCGCCGCGCGCTGAGCGCGGCCCCGGTGACGAACGCGACCGCGCCGCCGCCGAGGACGACCACCGCCCAAGCAGGCGCCGAGACGACGACCAGACCGACGGCGCCCGCGGTGGTCAGCCCGGAGACGGTGCCGAGCTGATAGCTGCGCCGCCGGGCGCGGCGGCGTTTACGGAGTTCCCGCTCGCGGGGGTCGGCCCAGCGGCGCACCGCGACGAGCGCGTGTTCGCCCATGTCGCGCAACGTGTCCGGGAGCGGGCCCTGCGGCATCCCGAACGTCGGCTGCGACGGTACCGCCGGAACACCGGTCCTCGGGGGGATTCGCTTGCGAATCATGCGCTTTCCTCACACCGTTCGAGCCGGATCGCAGTCCGGACCGGCCGACGACGCGGCGCACGCGTCGCGGCCGCGGGGTGTCGAGGGCGCCCCTCGGCGATGCGCCGATATCGCGCTGCCCGCGTCCTGCACCCCACTTGTCCTTGCCTGTATCGAGCTGTTACTGCTGGGCGGCCTGGCCCTTGTTCATCTGCGGCTGCGCTGGATTCGCCTGCGTCTGAGCGGGATTGATGGCGGACTGGCCGCCGCCCGCGGGCAACGCCTCGCCGCGCATCGAGGCGCGGATCTGCTCCAGCTTGCTGTGACCGGCCATCTGGATGCTGGCCTGCTGCACCTCGAGCATGCGGCCCTGCACCGAGTTCTGCGCGAGCTCGGCGGCGCCGAGCGCGTTGGCGTAGCGGCGCTCGATCTTCTCACGCACCGCGTCCAGGCTCGGGGTGGTGCCGGGCGCCGACAGTGTCGAGTCCATCTGCTGCAGCGACGCGGAGACCTGCTCCTGCATCTTGGCCTGCTCCAGCTGGCTGAGCAGCTTGGTGCGCTCGGCGACCTTCTGCTGCAACAGCATAGCGTTCTGCTCGACGGCCTTCTTGGCCTGGGCGGCGGCCTGCAGCGACTGGTCGTGCAGCACCTTCAGGTCCTCGACGGACTGCTCGGCGGTGACCAGCTGGGCGGCGAACGCCTCGGCGGCGTTGGTGTACTGGATCGCCTTCTCGGTGTCGCCCGCCGCGGTGGCCTGGTCGGCGAGCATGACGGCCTGGCGCGCGTTGGCGTTGAGCTTTTCGACCTCGTCGAGCTGGCGGTTCAGCTTCATCTCCAGCTGACGCTGGTTGCCGATGACCGACGCGGCCTGCTGGGAGAGGGCCTGGTGCTGGCGCTGAGCTTCCTCGATAGCCTGCTGAATCTGCACCTTCGGATCCGCGTGCTCTTCGATCTTGGCATCGAAGAGGGCCATCATGTATTTCCAGGCCTTGACGAACGGATTAGCCATCGATTGATCCCGCCTCCATCTGATGTACCGCTTGACGCGGCCCGGGTACACGACCCTCGCGCACCCGCTTGTGCCTATCCTCCACCATGCGGCACGTGGACCGGGGCGACCCGGCCCAACCGACGCCTACATACAGAATCTATCCGTTTTCGGCGTCGGCCCGCAGCGTTGCCGGCGGCTGGGCGTCCGGCGTTCTGTTGTCAGTTGTTCCTCACCAGGACCAGCATGTCGGCCTTGGGCGCCGGGATGACGATCCGGGTGTCCTCGGCGATCTGCGGCGGGGCGGCCGACATGGACGCGGACGCCGGAGCCAGCGCGGGCGCGGCCTCGGCGGATTCCGTCGCGGCGGTCGTCTGCTCGGCTTCCGCGGCGGGTGTCGCGGCGGCCTCCGCGGGCTCGCCGACCGGTAGCCCGTCGACGCCCGCCATGATCGTGCTCACATCCCATAAGACCCGAGACAACGGCACGTCCAGTGCGGCGCAGATCGCGGCGAGCAGTTCGCTCGACGCCTCCTTGCGACCCCGCTCGACCTCCGACAGATATCCGAGGCTCACGCGCGCCGAAGTGGACACCTCGCGCAGGGTCCGGTGCTGGGCGAGACGAGCACGCCGCAGACTGTCCCCGATCGCCTCTCGCAGCAGCGTCATCTCGATCTCCTTCGCTCCGAACACCGGGCGCCGCGTGGCGCAGTCGCCTGGCGAGCACCGTTCTTTCTGGCACAACGTCCGGGGGCGCCCGGTTGGTTCCCGGCGGGCGAACTCGTCACGCGAATCCACGCGCCACGCGCTCAGCCGCCCTGAACGCACCGAAGCAGTTCCCGCACCGCGCTCTCGGTCGCGGTGAGTCTGATGGTCCACCGGTCGCCGGACAGTTGCAACCGCATCACCTCGGTATGCCACGGACTGGACAGCCCGAGGAAGACGGTGCCGACGGCGTGACCATCCTGGTCGTCGGGTCCGGCGACGCCCGTCAGGCCGATTCCCCAGTCGGCGGCGCAGCGGGTACGCGCGCCGACGGCCAGCTGTTCGGCGGTGCTCGCCGCCACCGGCCCCTCGGCGGCGAGCAGATCCGCGCTGACACCGGCCAGGCTGCTCTTGAGATCGGTCGCGTACACCACGAGTCCGCCGCGTAGCACCTTGCTCGCGCCGGGCACTCCGGCGATGGTCGCGGCCACCAGCCCGGCGGTGAGGGATTCGGCGGTGGCCACGGTTCGGCCCACCGAGCCGAGGGCGCGCACCAGTTCCGCGGCGGGAACGGACGCGGTCAGCGGATCCGTCATGCCCCGCGCGCCCGGCCTCCCGCGAACCACACTCGCGCGGCCTGCCCGACGTAGTCCAGACCGGTGACGACCGTCAGCAGCACCGCCAGGTACATCAGCGCCATGCCCGCGGTCTCGAAGCCGCCGGACAACGGCAGCAGCAACACCGCGATGGCCAGCGACTGCACCAGCGTCTTCAGCTTGCCGCCTCGTCCCGCGGGAATCACCCCGCGCCGCACCACGAGCAGCCGCAGCAGCGTGACGCCGACCTCGCGCCCGCAGATCACCAGGGTGATCCACCAGGCCAGATCGCCGAGCACGGACAGTCCGATCAGCGCCGCGCCGATCAATGCCTTGTCGGCGATCGGGTCCGCCAGCTTGCCGAAATCGGTGACCAAGCCGTACTTGCGCGCCAGCTGTCCGTCGAAGCGATCGGTGATGGCGGCGAGCCCGAACAGCGCCGCCGCGGCGATCCGCCACGCGGTCTCGTGTCCACCGCCCGCGAAGAGCGCGGCGACGAACAGCGGAACGATCGCGATGCGCGCCATGGTCAGCACGTTCGCGATGTTCATCAGCGGCACGGCGGTGTCGGCCGGAGTGGCCGCCGAGCCACCGGAACGCTCGGCTCCCTGACGCAGGACACCCGCGTCGGGCCAGCGACGATCGATCTCTTCCGGTTGCACGCTCATGCCCTCGCCTCGAGGGCGCGCGATCCGAGGACGGCCACGTCTCCATCCGGTTGCGCTACCCCGGCGCGATGCGGTGAGCGGAACGACAGGATGTGCGGCACATGTTCAGACTATCGGTAAGGGTGCCGACTACTGTGCACCCCATGACCTCTCGGGGACCACTAGGTGGTTCGACCAGCGACGCGAATACCAGCGCGGCCTCCGCCGTGCCCGGCTCCGGCCCGGTTGTGCGACGCGCCCGAACCTCGGACGTCCCCGAGATCAAACGCCTCGTCGACGTCTACGCGGGCCGCATCCTGCTGGAGAAGAACCTGGTGACCCTCTACGAGTCGGTCCAGGAGTTCTGGGTGGCCGAGGTGGACGGGCGCGTCGTCGGCTGCGGCGCCCTGCATGTGCTGTGGGCCGATCTCGGCGAGGTGCGCACCGTCGCGGTGCATCCGGACGCCAAAGGCACCGGGGTGGGCAAGCTCATCGTGCAGCGGCTCGTCGCGGTGGCCAGGGAACTGGAACTGCGCAGGCTGTTCGTGCTGACCTTCGAGGTGGAGTTCTTCGGCAGGCACGGGTTCGTCGAGATCGACGGAACGCCGGTGACCGCCGAGGTGTACGCCGAGATGTGCCGGTCCTACGACACCGGTGTCGCCGAATTCCTCGACCTGAGTTATGTGAAGCCGAACACGCTCGGCAACACCCGCATGCTGCTGACCCTCTGAAGCGCCGACCGAGAAAGCGATACGCCGTGCCGATCTTCGCCGTCCACTACACCTACTCCGAGGCCACCGTTCCTGGCCGTGACACCCACCGTCCCGAGCACCGCGCCTGGTTGTCCGGGCTGGTCGAGGCGGGCACGCTGCTGTCGAGCGGGCCGTACCCGGACGGGTCGGGCGCGTTGCTGATCTTCCGAGCCGCGGACGAGGCGGCGCTGAAGGACCTGCTCGCGCAGGATCCCTTCGCGCGGGAGGCGCTCGTCGACTCGGTGCGCGCCGTGGAGTGGTCGCCCGTCATGGGCGCTTTCGCCGACTGATCGCACGACGCCGACCGATCGCACGACAGAGCCCCGCACCCGTGTCGAGGGTGCGGGCTCTTCGCGGTCTACTCGGCGTCTTGGCGCGCCGCGCCCCGCGTCTTGACGAGGCTGGCGACGGTGGCCACGACCAGCACGCCGATGATCACGCCCAGCGAGACCGGGGTGGAGATCTCCGGCACGCTGACGTGTTCACCGCCGTTGACGAACGGCAGCGTGTTCTCGTGCAGCGCGTGCAGCACGAGCTTGATGCCGATGAACGCGAGGATCGCGGCAAGGCCGTAGGACAGGTACACCAACCGGTCCAGCAGGCCGCCGATCAGGAAGTACAGCTGGCGCAGGCCCATCAGCGCGAACGCGTTCGCGGTGAAGACCAGGTACGGCTCCTCGGTGAGGCCGTAGATCGCGGGGATGGAATCCAGCGCGAACAGCAGGTCGGCGAAGCCGATCGCGAGCAGCGCGAGCAGCAGCGGGGTGACCGCCCTGCGGCCGTCGACCCGGGTGACGAGCTTGTCGCCGTCGTACTCGTCGGTGGTCGGCAGCACCCGCTTCGCCAGCGCGACGATGCGGCTGTCGCGCTTCTCCTCGGCCTCCACCTCGTGCCCGCTCTCGCGCAGAAGCTTGACGGCTGTGTAGATCAGGAACGCGCCGAACAGGTAGAACACCCAGCTGAACGCGCTGATCGCGGCCGCGCCGACGGCGATGAACGCACCGCGCATGACCAGCGCGAGCACGATGCCGATGAGCAGCACCTTCTGCTGGTAGATCCGCGGCACGGCGAAGGTGGTCATGATGATCAGGAAGACGAACAGGTTGTCCACCGAGAGCGCCTTCTCGGTGACGAAACCGGCGAAGTACTCCCCGCCGAAGGTCGAGCCCCATCGCCAGGCGACGAAGCCGCCGAAGGCCAGGGCGAGACTGATGTAGACCGTCGACCAGAAGGCCGACTCGCGGAAGGTCGGTTCGTGCGGCGTGCGCACGTGAGCAAAGAAGTCGAAGACGAACAAGCCGAGGATCACCGCGATGGTGATCCCCCATTCCAGTGCGGTCACCTGCATGCTGCGGCCCGATCGGAGGCGGTAGTCATGACGGCCATCATGCCCGATTTGTCCGTTCTTGTCGGCTAGCGGGTCGGTTGCTGACCATCCTGTCACACTCCCGCGGCAGCCTCGGGCGCGCATAAGACGTGCGTCCAGCGCACCGGACACCGCGTCACAACGATTGCGAGCGCGTTGCGGCACCCTCCGAAATAATTCGCCCGACCAGTCTCGAAAAATCGGTTTCCCCAGGCGGATCGGGGTGTTAGCGTCGAAGACGACGAAGAACCGCTCCCGAAAACCCGAGAGGCACAGGCGATGACAGCGCGAACCCGGCAACAGCGACAGTGGTCGCTCGGCGCCGCGCGCCCGAACGCCGCCCTGCGCCTACTCGACGCCCACTGGATGCGCGTCCGGAGCGGTCCCTGAGTTCTCGACACCCGAGAACCTTTTCGAGGGGCCATTCCGCGGCGATCCGCCGGGAACGGCCCCTTTTCGTATGCGGGGGTAGCTCAACTGGTAGAGCACCGGTCTCCAAAACCGAAGGTCGGGGGTTCGACTCCCTCCCTCCGCGCCGTCCAACTTCATAGTGAACGGCAGCACACGCGAGCCGACTAACGATCTGCTCGCGCACTGAAACTTCTGCTGCCACATGAGTTTCGGCCTCCGGGCCGCACTCCCTCGTAGCCCAACTGGTAGAGGCACCGGCATTAGGAGCCGGGAGTTGCGAGTTCGAATCTCGCCGGGGGAACTGGTTCGCGTACCAGCGAACAAGCGTTTGTAGCTCAGCTGGAAAGAGCGCCTGCCTACGAAGCAGGAGGTCGGAGGTTCGAGTCCTCCCAAGCGCGCTGATGGGGCGTGGTGTAACCCGGCAGCACGGCGGACTCTGATTCCGTTGGTTCAGGTTCGAATCCTGGCGCCCCAGCATCGATGGAGTGTGGTGTAAGGGCAAGCATGGCGGATTTTGGTTCCACCGGTTCAGGTTCGAATCCTGGCACTCCAGTCCCGGCTCACGCAGGCTGGCCGCTGGGCTCTCATAAGGCCCGGTCGCGTTGGTTCGATTCCACGGTGAGCTACAGACGCGCTCGCGCGATCAGCGACGAGGAAACCGGTTCGACGCCGACATAAGGGTCGGATAGTGCGGAAATCGTTGACGGACTGATCGTCCGGCCCGGCGGGATCGCGAGGCACCGCATGCCGCCGTGAAGCTGCTCGAGCAGCAGGATCCGGCCGAGGCGAATAACTTCCGCGACACCGTTCTCGTCGCCGTCGAAGCGGCCGCCCATAGCCAGCCCAGCCCGGCCGTGGCCGCGATGACCCGCAAGATCACCGCGGCCCTCGACGCCGCGTAACGGGTAAGCCCAACCATGCAGCTCGCGACGGGGTCCCGCCGGGACCCCGCCCGGGCTACGGCGTTCACCGAGACGAAGTCGAGGCCGTCGATGCCCCACCGAAGCATCGCGGGCTTTGGTTCCACCGATTCGGGGGTCGAAATATTCGGGTGCGGCGGGCCGGTGGCCGTGCGACAGTCGGTGACTATGGCCGACGACTATCGCACCCTGAACAGGGCGAACTGGGATGAGCGGGCGCCGATGCATGCCGCGTCGCCGGACTATCGGGTGGCGCGGTTCGTGGCGGAGCCGGAGTTTCTCAGTGCGGTGGTGCGTTTCGATATGCCACTGCTCGGTGACGTGCGCGGGTTGCGCGGCGTGCACCTGCAATGTCACATCGGCACGGACACGATCTCGTTGGCTCGACTCGGCGCTCGGATGACCGGTCTCGACTTCAGCCCGGCGTCGCTGGCGCAGGCTCGCGAACTCGCGGAGCGAACAGGGGCCGACGTCGATTTCGTCGAAGCCGATGTCTACGAAGCGGTCTCGGCGCTCGGCAAGGAGCGATTCGATCTGGTGTTCACCGGTATCGGCGCGCTGTGCTGGCTGCCGAGCATCGAAAGGTGGGCGCGGACCGTGGCCGGGTTGCTGCGACCGGGCGGTCGCCTGTTCCTGCGTGAAGGCCATCCGATGCTGTGGACCGTCGACGAGTCCGTCACCGACCGATTGACCCTCGGCTACCCGTATTTCGAGACGCCCGAGCCGATGGTGTTCGCCGACGACAACACTTACGTGGAGACCGACGGTCGCCTCGAGCAGACCACTACCCACGAGTGGAACCACGGCATCGGCGAGATCGTGTCGGCGCTGCTGGCCAACGGCCTCACACTCACCGGACTCACCGAACACCGCAGCGTCCCGTGGAACGCCCTGCCCGGCCGGATGACCTGCGACGAGCACGACGAGTGGCGGCTGATCGAGCATCCCGAGCGCGTCCCGCTCAGCTACACCTTGCGGGCGCGCAAGAGCTGAGACCCACAATCTGAGGGCGGACCCACGCCGCGCGGCCGATCGGGGCCACCAGATCCTCGCGTATGTTCGGTGTGGTCATGGTGACTCTGCTCTTGGCGCTGACCGGCTTCGCCTTCCTCGATTCGCTCGATCTGCTGCTCGTCGGCGTCACGGTGGCGATCGTGTACGACAGCAAGCTCGCGCGCCGGTCCCCGCTGCCGGGCGGGCTGAGTTTCGTCGCGGGCGTGTTCGCGATGACCACCACGTTCGGGATCTGCGCCGTCCTCGGCATCACCTGGCTCACCTCGCTGCTCGGCTTCGAACTGACGCCGACCATCCGCTACTGGGGCGAACTGGTGGTGGGCGTGGTGCTGCTCGTGCTCGCCGTGCTGCCGTCCGGCGCCCGCCGCGACCCGCCCGCGTGGGCGACGAAAGCCCGGCGACGGCCCTGGGTGCTGGCGCTGGTGGGCATCGCCATCGGCTTCGCGCAGGCGCCGACGGCGGTGCCGTATCTCGCGGGCCTGGCCATGCTGTCGGCGCACGATCCGCTGCCGCCGCTGTGGCCCGCGATCATCGTCGCCTACTGCGCGGTCGCGCTACTGCCGCCACTGCTGATCCTCGCCCTGTCCATGCGCGGCACCCCGCGGGCCCGCCGGGTGTATCGCGCGATCGTCCGCGTTCTGACCGAGTACGGTCCGCTCTCGGTGCGAATCATCTTCGGCCTGTTGGGCGCCGCGCTGATCACCGACGCGCTCGTGCATCACGCCCATCTGTGGTGAGGGATCCCTACTCCTCGTCCTCGCCCGGCTCCGCACCCCCGCCACGGATCGACCACAGCAACCCCTCCAGCTCGTCCGGCTTGACGAGCACATCGCGCGCCTTCGACCCTTCGCTGGGACCGACGACGCCGCGAGTCTCCATGAGGTCCATCAGGCGGCCCGCCTTGGCGAAACCGACGCGCAGCTTGCGCTGGAGCATGGAGGTGGAGCCGAACTGAGAGGTGACGACCAGTTCGATGGCCTGGAGCAGCACGTCGAGGTCGTCGCCGATATCGGGGTCGACGTCCTTCTTCTCCCCGGCCTTCGCGGCGGTGACGCCTTCCTGGTACTCGGGCTCGGCCTGGTTCTTGGTGTAGTCGACGACGGCGTGGATTTCCTCGTCGCTGATGAACGCGCCTTGCAGGCGGGTGGGTTTGTTCGCGCCCATGGGCAGGAACAGTCCGTCGCCCATGCCGATCAGCTTCTCGGCGCCCGGCTGGTCCAGGATGACCCGGGAATCGGTGAGCGAGGACGTCGCGAACGCCAGGCGGGAGGGCACGTTGGTCTTGATCAGACCGGTGACCACGTCCACCGACGGCCGCTGGGTCGCCAGCACCAGGTGGATGCCCGCGGCGCGCGCCTTCTGGGTGATGCGGACGATCGCGTCCTCTACGTCGCGCGGCGCGGTCATCATGAGGTCGGCGAGTTCGTCGACGATGGCGAGGATGTAGGGGTAGGGCCGATAGACCCGCTCGCTGCCCAGCGGCGCGGTGATCGCTCCCGACTTCACCTTCTTGTTGAAGTCGTCGATGTGGCGCACCTTGTTGGCCTGCATGTCCTGGTAGCGCTGCTCCATCTCCTCCACCAGCCAGGCCAGCGCGGCGGCGGCCTTCTTCGGCTGGGTGATGATGGGCGTGATCAGGTGCGGAATGCCCTCGTACGGGGTGAGTTCGACCATCTTGGGGTCGATCAGGATCATCCGCACCTCGTCGGGGGTTGCGCGCTGCAGCAGCGAGACCAGCATCGAGTTGACGAAGCTGGACTTACCCGATCCGGTGGAACCCGCGACAAGCAGATGCGGCATCTTCGCCAAATTGGCAGAGACGAATTCGCCCTCGATGTTCTTGCCCAGACCGATCACCAACGGGTGGTGGTCGTTTCGGGTGGACGGCGCTTTCAGCACGTCGGCCAGCCGCACCAGTTCGCGGTCGGAGTTGGGCACCTCGATGCCGACGGCGGACTTGCCGGGGATCGGCGCGAGCAGCCGAACGTTCTCGGTGGCGACGGCGTAGGCGATGTTGCGGGCCAGCGCGGTGATCTTCTCGACCTTCACGCCCGGGCCGAGCTCCACCTCGTAGCGGGTGACCGTCGGGCCGCGCACGAATCCGGTGACCGCCGCGTCGATCTTGAACTGCACCAGCACCTCGGTGATCGCCTCGATCATCGATTCGTTGGCGGCGCTGCGCTTCTTGGGCGGGTCGCCGTCGGTGAGCAGGGTCAGCGGCGGCAGCGTGTAGTCGCCCTCGATCACTCGGTCCGCGACGAACTCGGGTTCCTTGGGCGGCGGCGGGGTCTGGTCCTGCACCTTCGGCGCCGCGCGCTTCTTCGGCTTGGGCGGTTCCGGCGGCGGTTCGGTGGCGATCGGCTTGGCATCGCGCAGCGGCGGCTCGCCCAGCGATTCGGTGACCGCGTCGGATCCGGCGAATTCGTCGGGTGGATAGTTCTCGACCGGGGTGCGGCCGCGGCGCCGAGACGCGGTGCGGTGCGCGGGGAAACCGTCGGCGTCGTACTCGGCGGGGTCGTAGTCGCGTCGCGGCTCGAAGTCGCCGTACTCGTCGCCGCCAGCGGCGGTGCCGAAGTATTCGCGCAGCCGCTGTGGCACCTCGCGGACCGTGGTCCCGGTGAGCAGCAGCACGCCGAAGACGATGGCGAGCAACAGGATCGGCACGGCCAGCCACGCGGTGAGCCCGCCGGCCAGCGGGCCGCCGATCACGTAGCCGACGAAGCCCGCGGCGCGGGAACGACCGTGCGCGTCGGTGGGCGCGCCCGCGGCGAGATGCCAGATACCGAGCAGCGGCAGGCCGACCAGCAGACCGCCGAGCACCAGCCGCGGCCGGATCTCGGGATGCGGTTCCGTGCGCATGAGGACGATCGCGATGCCGGTCGCGACGAACGGCAATGCGGCCGAGGCGGAACCGGACACGGCCCGGATCGCTTCTTCGACCCAGTGCCCGATCGGACCGCCCGCCGAGAGCCATACCGCGGCCGCGATGACGCCGCTCAGCGCGATCAGCGCGAGCGCGATGCCGTCGCGCCGGTGTCCGTGTTCGATCTCGCCCGCCCTGCTGAGCGTGCGGGTGGTGGCGCCGAGACCGCGGGCGAGCATGTTCCAGCCACTGGTGATGCCGCGGCCGAAGACGGCCAACGGCGCGGTGTCGGACTTGCGGCGAACGGGTCTGCGGGCCGGTGTGGCGCGCCCGCGCGGTGCGGAACCACCCCGGGGTGTGGTGGAACGAGACCGCGCCGTGGTGGTCCTCCCCCGGGCCGATCCCGCCCGCGCACGAGGTGTCGTGGTGCTGCGGGGCTTACCTGCCATGGACCCAGGCTAGCCGCAAACGCCCCATCCAGACCATCCGCAACACCCGCATCGCGTGCCTCGAGCGCCCCGAAGCACTATCGGATGCCCCGCTCGAGCACCGGTTCAGACCGACCGGTCGAGTTTCAGCACGGCTTGCACGGCGTCCGGTTCGCCCGCGGTCTCGAGGCGCACCTTGTCGCGGCCGAACGCGTGCAGCACCAGCTCGGAGGGTTTGCCGGTGAGCGTCACCGCGGCGCCGTCGGCCGACTTCACTTCCTCCCTGCGCCCGTCGGGCGTCGCGAGCACCACCGGCACCGGGGATTTGCGATAGGCCATCTTGCCGACCCGGCGCGCCAGGTCCCACAGCTTGGACTCGTCGGCGTCGGTGAGTTCGCGTGGCTCCCAGTCCGATCCGGCGCGGCGCACATCCTCGTGGTGGACGAACATTTCGCTCAGATTGATCGTCGCGTCCACCGGTTTCAGCGGCGACCACCAGGGCGGTCCGGTCCGCACGAGCTCGAGCAACTCGGGAAACGGTTTGCGCGCCACGCGCTCCTGCACCGACTCGAGGTAGCCCGCGAACGGCTTCAGCAGGATGCCGGGTGCGGCGTCGGGGCGGCGTTCCCGAACGATCAAGTGCGCCGCCAGATCTCGCACCGTCCACGTGCCGCAGAGGGTCGGCGCGTCCGGACCGGCGGCCGACATCGCGACGACCAGCGCCTGACGTTCCCGTTGTGCCATGCTCACGTGCCGACCTTATCCGACACCAGGACTGGCTTCCCGGATGGTTGCTAGGTAGCTTGTCACTCGTCCATAAGGGTCGTGGACTCTCAGTTCGAAGGGATTCACCTTGAAGAAGTTCTTCACCGCTGCCGCGGTCATCGTGGCAACGGTCGGTTCGATGCTGGCCACTACAGCACCGGCGCAGGCCGCGTACGGGTACTACGGCGCGATCGCCGTGTCGAGCGACGGCGCCTACGGCATCGCCAACAACTACGGAAGTTACAGCGCCGCAGAGGATGCCGCGGTCGAGGTCTGCGGGTACGGCTGCTCCACCCTGGTCTCCTGGACCAACGGCTGCGGCGTGCTCGCCAGCTCCAACACGCGCTGGAGCGCGTCGGCGCGGCCCAGCTACTCCGAGGCCCGCGCGGCGGCGATGTCGCGCCTGTCCGGCGGCTGGGTCGTCGACTGGCGTTGCACCGCGGGCTACTCGCTGTAAATCCGACACGTCGCGTCGTCCGCTTCGAGACCGCGACACCACTTCACCAGGGGAATATCGTGAAACACCGCTCCATTCGGGCCGCGGTCGCCGTCCTGCTGACCGCTTCGGCGTTCGCACTCGGCGCGTGCAGCTCCAGCAGTGACTCCTCCAGCACGGGCACGAGCACCTCGCCCGCGGGCAAGTTCGAGGAGGGCAAGAACGAGGACAAGGCGGTCGAGGGCAAGGCGCCCGCGACCACCACGGCGCCGAACCTGCCGAAGCCGGCCGCCTCGCTGCTCAACGAGCGCATCAACCGCGCTTTCGATCCGTCGGTGAGCTCCGAGGAGAAGATCAGCTGGATTCAGGACGCCGAGCGCGATCCACAGCTGGTCGACAAGCTGGTCGACGCGGCCAAGCGCAACAAGGTGACCGTCGAGATCACCAATGTGCAGGACCCCAAGGACGGCAAGCTCAAGGCCGACGCGAAGGTCACCATCGACGGGCAGCCGGTGGAGAACGCGTTCGTCGAGTTCGTCGCCGAGGGTAGCGACTGGAAGGTCTCCCACCAGTTCACCTGCAACATCGTGCGCTCGGCGAAGCTGGACTCGGCGGCCTGCCAGGCTCAGTAGACCGGAAACGAAAAGCGCCGGAAGACAATGTCTTCCGGCGCTTTCGCGTTTCGGGATCAGACGGCGATGACGGTGGGCACGATCATCGGACGACGGCGGTAGGCCTCGGCGACCCAGCGCCCGACCACCCGGCGCACGCCCTGGGCGATGCGGTGGGTGTCGGTGACGCCCTCGCCCGCCAGCCGCAGCAGCTCGGCCTCGACGAGTTCCGCGGCGGCGGCCAGCGCGGTCGGGTCGTCGGAGAAGCCGCGACCGCTCAGCTCCGGCGTGCTCACGGCCTTGCCGGTGGTCTCGTCGATGGCGACGGTGATGCTGATGAAACCGCCCTCGCCGAGCACCAGACGATCCGACAGCGTGGACTCGCCGACGTCGCCGACCGACAGGCCGTCGACGTAGACGTGGCCGACCGGCACCCGGCCGACGATGGACGCGATGCCGTCCACCAGATCGACCACCACACCGTCCTCGGCGAGCACCACCCGGTCCTCGGGGACGCCGGTGGCCACCGCGAGCGCGGCGTTGGCTCGCAGGTGCCGCCATTCGCCGTGCACCGGCATGGCGTTGGTGGGCCGGACGGCGTTGTACAGGTACAGCAGCTCGCCCGCGGAGGCGTGTCCGGAGACGTGCACCTTGGCGTTCTGCTGGGTGATGACCGTCGCGCCCAGCCTCGACAGCCCGTTGACCACGGCGAACACCGAGTTCTCGTTGCCGGGGATCAGCGAGGAGGCCAGCACCACCAGATCGTCGGCGCGGATGTGGATCTGCCGGTGATCGCCGCGCGCCATCCGGGACAGCGCCGAGAGCGGTTCGCCCTGCGAGCCGGTGGAGATGAGCACCAGCCGGTCGCCGGGCAGGGTCGCGGCCACGTCGAGGTCGACGACCACGCCGTCGGGCACCGTGAGGTAGCCGAGGTCCTGGGCGATCTGCATGTTGCGGACCATCGAGCGACCGACGAAACAGATTCGGCGACCGTACTTCTGGGCCACGTCGACGACCTGCTGGATGCGGTGCACGTGACTGGCGAAGGACGCCACGATCACGCGGTTGCGCGCCTTGCCGATCACGTTGTCCAGCACGCCGCCGATCTCGCGTTCGGGCGTGACGAAACCGGGCACCTCGGCGTTGGTGGAGTCGACCAGGAACAGGTCCACTCCCTCGTCGCCGAGCCGGGAGAAACCGGCCAGGTCGGTGAGCCGTCCGTCCAGCGGCAGCTGGTCCAGCTTGATGTCGCCGGTGTGCAGCGCGACGCCCGCCGGGGTGCGAATGGCGACGGCGATCGCGTCCGGAATCGAGTGGTTGACCGCGAAGTACTCGCACTCGAACGGACCGTGGATGGTGGTCTCGCCCTCGACGACCTCCATGAGCTTGGGGTGCAGCCGGTGCTCGCGGCACTTCGCGGCCACCAGCGCGAGGGTGAACTTGGCGCCGATGACCGGGATGTCGCCGCGCATGCGCAGCAGGAACGGCACCGCGCCGATGTGGTCCTCGTGACCGTGGGTGAGCACGATCGCGACGACGTCGTCCATCCGGTCCTCGATGGGACGGAAGTCGGGCAGGATCAAGTCGACGCCGGGCTGTTGATCCTCGGGGAAGAGCACGCCGCAGTCGACGATGAGCAGCTTGCCGCCGTACTCGAAAACGGTCATGTTGCGGCCGATCTCGCCGATACCGCCGAGCGCGAAGACACGCAGACCGTTCTTGGGCAGCTTCGGCGGAGTGCCGAGCCGGTCCTGCGCCGCCACCACGGGCGTCGGGGCGGGCGGCTGTTCGCCGCGGCGGCCCTGGCGACCGCGGCCGGATCTGCGGCTCTGGCCGTTCTGCCGTGCTTGCTCCGGCTGCCGTTCCTGCGGGGCCTGCGATCTCTTGGCCTTGTCGGACCTTCTGCCCGACTCCGCACGCGGGGATTCGGCGGGCTCGGGCCGCTGTGGGGTTTCGGCCCGGCGCTGGGCGGCGGTCTCCGGCTGCGCGGCGACTTCAGGTTGCGTGGAGACCTCGGGCTGCGCCGGGGTCTGCGGCTGCGCTGCGGTCTCGGGCTGCGCGGCGGTCTCGGGCTGCGCGGCCACCGGTTCGGCGGCGGGTCTTTCGGTGCGTTCCCGTTCGACGGGAGCGGGTTCGGGCGCGCCCGCGGGGCGGGACGCGGTGCGACGGGGGCGGCGCGGAGTCGTCATGCCGACACCTCCTGTGCTGCGGCGGATTGGTCCCGTAGGTCGTTCATGCCAGCACTCCCGCGGTCTGCAGGTCCGCGGCGAGGCGGTCCAGGGCGTCGGTATTCGGCATCAGCTGCGGCAGTCGCGGCTCGCCCACGTCGACGCCGAGCAGGCGCAGCCCGCCCTTGGTCATCGCGACGCCGCCGAGGCGCGCCATCGCGTGGTTCAGCGGGACGAGTCGCGCGTTGATGTCGCGGGCCCGCGCCACATCGCCCGCCTGGTAGGCGTCGACGAGTTCACGCAGCCGTTCGGGCACCAGATGGCCGATGACGCTGATGAATCCGACCGCGCCGATGGACAGCCACGGCAGGTTCAGGCAGTCGTCGCCGGAGTACCAGGCCAGACCGGTGCTCGCGATCAGCTCGGCGCCCGCGTTCAAGTCGCCCTTGGCGTCCTTGACCGCGACGATGCGGGGATGCTCGGCAAGCGTGCGGATCGTGTCCGGACCTATGGGGATGATGGAGCGCGGCGGAATGTCGTAGAGGGTGACCGGCAGGTCGGTGGCGTCGGCGACCGCGGTGAAGTGCGCGATCAGGCCCTCCTGCGAAGGGCGCGAGTAGTACGGCGTCACCACGAGCAGACCGTGCGCGCCCGCCCGCTGCGCGTTGCGGGCGAGTTCGATGGAGTGGGCGGTGTCGTAGGTGCCCGCTCCCGCGATCACGGTGGCGCGATCGCCAACGGCGTCGACGACGGCGCGCAGGAGGTCGTACTTCTCCGACTCGGTCGTGGTCGGCGATTCACCGGTGGTTCCGGAGATCGCGAGCAGATCGACACCGCGGTCGACGAGACGGGCCGCCAGCGCGACCCCGGCATCGACATCCAGCTTGCCGTCGGCACTGAAGGGGGTCACCATCGCGACACCTACTGTGCCGGACGCGCGCAGCTCCGCTGGCGTCGATTCACCGTTCGTCATGGTCAGAAAGGCTACCCGGTCCACAGGGCACCCTCGACACCCTGACCGGCGATCCGGCTGCCCGCGCGGGTGATTGACCTCCCACCGACGCCGCCGAGACATCAATCTTTCCTTGAATGATGTCATTTTTGACGCCACACTGATGTCATGGATCTGAACAAGTACACCGCGCAGCTGCGCGAGAACCTGGTGGCGGCCGCGGCGCTCGGCGACGAGAAGACCCAGGCCACCGCCGCCGCGCTGGCCTCGGCGACCGAGGCGTCGGCCCGGCTCGTGCTGCTCGCGGCGCTGTCCGAGCTGGCGGGCGAGGTCAGCTCGGCGCTGGAGGACCGCACCGTGCACGTCTCGGTGGATGGCACCGACGCCACGGTCGACGTCCGCAAGAACGCCACCGCCGAGGAGCATCCGACCTTCGAGGAGATGACCGGTGACATCAGCCGCGTCACGCTGCGCTTGGTCGAGCAGATGAAGGCGAAGGCGGAGGAGGCGGCCGCGGCGAGCGGGGTCTCGCTGAACTCGTGGCTGTCCAACGCGGTGCACGGCGCGTTGCGCGACCAGATGCGAGGCTACGGACCCAAGCGCGACGTCTGATCTACAGCAGCGCGGCCAGCTCTCCGCGCTCGCCGATCACCACCTCGTCCAGCTCGAGCCAGTCCGCCATCTCGCGCAGGGCCGTGCGCAGCGCCGCCGCGGTCTCCGCGTTGGCGCGGCCGGGCTCGGCGAACGCGCCCGGCACGAGCAATCGTCCGCTCGCACGTTCGGCGCGCAGGTCGACGCGGCCGACCAGCTCCCCGTCCAGCAAGAAGGGGAAGACGTAGTAGCCGTGCACCCGCTTGTGCTCGGGGGTGTAGATCTCGATGCGGTAGTGGAAGTCGAAGATCCGCTCGGTGCGCGGCCGGAAGAAGATCAGCGGGTCGAACGGGCACAGCAGCGCGGCCCCCTCGACGCGGCGCGGCGTGGCGGCACCGGACCGCAGGTAGGCGGTCTTGCCCCAGCCCGCGACCTCGACCTCTTCCAGTTCGCCCGCGTCGACCAGCGCCGCGATCGCCGGTTCGGTCTGCGAGCGGTGCAGGCGGTAGTAGTCGCGCAGGTCGGTCTCGGTGCCGATGCCCAGCGCGGTGGCGGCTCTGCGGACGAGTTCCACGACGGCGTCGGCCTCCGAAACGTCGCGTGCCAACACCTCCGGGGGTAGCACCCGCTCGGCGAGATCGTAGTGCCGGGTGAAGCCGACGCGCTTGTCGACGGAGAGCTCACCCGCGGCGAAGAGTTGTTCGCAGATCATCTTGGTGTCGCTGAGATTCCACCAGGATCCCTTGGGCCGCGGCTTGTCCAGCTCCAGATGCCGCTCCACCTCACCGGCGGTGGCGGCGCCGACATCCCGGATCACGTCCAGGATGTCCTTGCCCAGCGTCGGATTGCGGTCCAGCACCTTGCGCATCCCCGACCAACGGCCGTGCTGGTACTGCACCATCCGCCAGCGCATCAGCGGCCAGTCCTCGACCGGAATGAGGGCGGCCTCGTGCGCCCAGTACTCGACCAGCCGCCGCGGCCGCTTGGCGCTGTGGCTCCAGGCCGCCTCGTCGAGCAGGGCGCGGTCGTAGCCGCCGATCCGGCTGAACACCGGGGCGTAGTGCGCGCGGACCACCGCCGACACCGAATCGATTTGCAACAGCTGGGTTCTGGCGAGCACGTCGGCCATCGTCCGGCGCGTGACGGCGGCCGGGCGCCGCCTGCCGAACCCCTGCGCGGCCAGAGCCGTTCGCCGCGCGGCCGCCGCACTCATCTTCCGCATATCCGAAGGATGCCATGGGGGTCCGACATTGTTCGGTCGGCGCATTTCTACCCCGAATCCTTCGATGAGGCGCGATGTGTCGAGCGTCACATGTCGCGCGGTCACAGTCTGCACGGTCGCTGTGTCGAAACGGGTGCAAGCAGCTGAAAGGAGCTTTCCCGTGGCCACCATCGACGTTCTCGATTCCTTCATTTCCTACACCGACACCGGCTCGGGGTCCGTGCCCGTGGTGTTCCTACACGGCAACCCGACCTCGTCCTATCTGTGGCGCAAGGTGATTCCGCACGTCACCGACCAGACCAGGGCGCTCGCTCCCGATCTGATCGGCATGGGCGACTCGGGCAAGCCCGACATCGGCTACCGGTTCGTCGATCACGCGCGCTACCTGGACGCCTGGTTCGACGGCCTCGGCTTGGACGAAGTGGTCATCGTCGGCCACGACTGGGGCGGCGCACTCGGCATGGACTGGGCCGCGCGTCATCCCGGCCGGGTGCGCGGCATCGCGCTGATCGAGACCTTCCTGCGGCCGATGGAGTGGTCCGAGATGCCGCCGCTCGGCGCCGAGCTGTTCCGCAAGTTCCGGACCGCCGAGGGCGAGCGAATGGTGTTGGAGGAGAACATGTTCATCGAATTCAATCTGCCGAGGGGTGTGACGAATCTGTCGCAGGAGGTCCACGACGTCTACCGCGCCCCCTACCCGACCCCGGCCACACGCAAGCCGCTGCTGATGTGGCCCAGGGAGATTCCGCTCGGCGGCGAGCCCGCCGACGTGGTGGACATCGTGCGGAACTACGGCCGGTACCTCGCCGAGACACCCGAGATCGCGACGCTGATCATGGTGTTGGAGAACGGCGTCGGCCTCGGCTCGGCGGAGTCGGCGCGGTGGGCGGCAACCACTTTCGCCAGCGCGGAGGTGGTCTCCATTCCGCCCGCCGGGCACCACGCACCGGAGGATCGGCCGCACGAGATCGGCTCGGCGGTCGCCGAGTGGTTGCGCGAGCACGCGCTGGTCTCGGCGGTCGCGCGATCTTGAATCCGCCCGCGCGGTCCACGACGCCCCGGACACTCCTGGGGCGCACCACGGTCATCGCAGGTGCGCCCAGGTCCACGCGGAAACGATCTGATGGAGCTGCACGGCTCCGCGCACGGAAGGGGGTTCACGTACCCGACATTCACGCCGAAAGCCAGAGTCACAGCGGGCTTGCGGGACTGCGGCAGGCTACCGAAGATGACCCGATGAGCAGTGCAGACGTCGCGGCGGGCGACGATCCGGTCGACGACACCGCGACAACCGAGGAAGTCCGGCGCGCGGAAGCGGAATTGGTCGCCCGCGCGGTGGACGGCGATCGGGACGCGGTCTCCGCGATCATCCGGATGCTCCAGGACCCGATCTACCGGCTGGCCCTGCGGATGGTGTGGCGTCCCGCCGAGGCGGAGGACGCCACCCAGGAGATCCTGATCCGCGCGGTCACCCGCCTCGCCACCTTTCGCGGCGAGGCGAAACTGCTCACCTGGGCGTACCGCATCGGCGTCAACTACCTGATCAATCTGCGCACGCGGACGCCGCAGGAGGAGCGCCAGCTCAGCTTGGAGGAGTTCGGCGCCGGTCTCACCGACGGCTTGGCAGCGGAGGACTATCAAGGGCCACAGGCGGCGTTGCTGTCGAGCGAGGTCCGGCTCACCTGCAGCCAGGGCATGCTGCAATGCCTCGCTCGTGCGGAACGCGTCGCGTTCGTGCTCGGCCAAGTCTTCGAACTGAGCTCGCCGGACGCGGCGTGGATCCTCGACATCACTCCCGCCGCGTACCGAAAACGACTGGAGCGAGCCAAGAAACGCCTCGGCGCGTTTCTCGGATCCTCGTGCGGCCTGGCCGACCCGCGGGCGGCGTGCCGCTGTTCGAGACGGGTCGAGAAGGCGGTCCGGCTCGGCCGCATCGATACGGCGGCGCCGCAATTCGCCACCCACCCGGTCAGCCCCGGCGGGCGGACGGTGCTCGAAGCCGAGGAACAAATGATCCGCTTGCACGATGTCGCCGCGGTGCTGCGCGGGCACCCGGATTACGCCGCGCCACGGGAACGGATGGACGCCATCGCCGGGCTGTTGCGGTCGGGGCACTTCCCGCTGCTGACCTGAGCGGGCCAGCCGGAGTGACGCACATCACATGGAAGGGTTGTCGGATCGAGTCGGAAATCGGTGTCCAACCGAAGTGACAGGGCACAACACCGGAAAGGACGCCCCCATGGCAACCATCGACGTTCTCGACTCGTTCCTGCACTACCGCGACACCGGCTCGACCGGGACGCCCGTGGTCTTCCTGCACGGCAACCCGACCTCGTCCTACCTGTGGCGCAACGTGATTCCACACGTCGCCGACCAGACCCGTTGCCTGGCACCGGATCTCATCGGCATGGGCGACTCGGGCAAGCCGGACATCGCCTACCGGCTCGACGATCACGCGCGCTACCTCGGCGCCTGGTTCGACGTGCTCGGCCTGGACGAGGTGATCCTGGTCGGCCACGACTGGGGTGGCACTCTCGCCATGGACTACGGCGCCCGCCATCCGGGCCGGGTCCGCGGCATCGCGCTGATCGAGACATTCCTGCGCCCCATGCGCTGGGACGAACTGCCGCAGGGCTCGGCCGACATGTTCCGCACCTTCCGCTCGCCCGAAGGGGAAAAGGCCGTGCTGGAAGACAATCTGTTCATCGAGTACAACCTGCCCAAGCTCATCGCCGGGCTCACCGAGGCCTATCTCGATGCCTACCGCGCGCCGTATCCGACCCCGGCCTCGCGCAAGCCGATGCTGGCCTGGGCCAGGGAATTTCCGCTCGACGGCGAACCCGCCGACGTCGCGCAGCGGGTCCGCGACTATGGACGATGGATGGCGGAGAGCCCGGAGGTGCCCAAGCTACTGATGCGCGTCGAGCCCGGAGTCGGCCTCGGGTCGCCCGAGGTGATCGCCTGGGCGGCAGAGACTTTCGCCGCCGTCGAGGTCGAATCGGTGGGCCCGGGCGCGCACCACAGCCCGGAAGACCAGCCCGACGCCATCGGACAGGCGGTCGCGAGCTGGCTGCGCAGGCACGCATTGGTCGCGCGGCCCGTCACGGTGTGACAGACGCGGCCCGCCGCGGTGTGAGCAGAGAGGAAGAACGATGCACGAGGCGCGCGAGCCGATCGACCGGCCCGGCGAGAGCACGATCGGGGGCGCGCCATCGGGCACCACGACGGATGCGGCTCGGCGCGCCCTGCGCGCGGCGTCCATGGCTGCGCCGCCTCGCCGGACACGATCGGCTTGCCCGATGAACTCGCCGACGTCGCGATCGAGGACAGGGCGACCGGCCCGGACCAGGAAGAACTGCGGCTGGTCGCGCTGGCCGTCGACGGTGACACGGCCGCGCTGCGCGAGGTGATCGGCCGCTTGCAGGATCCGCTGTACCGGCTGGCGCTGCGCATGGTCGGGCGGCCCGCCGATGCCGAGGACGCCGTGCAGGAGATTTTGCTGCGCATAGTCACTCGGCTGTCCACTTGGCGCGGCGAGGCGAAACTGCTGACGTGGGCCTACCGGGTCGGCGTCAACTACCTGCTGAACCTGCGCAGGCGATCACCGCAGGAACACGCCGAGATCGGCCTGGACGACTTCCGCGACGACCTCGCCGACGGCCTCGCCGCCGCCGACTACCGGGGACCGGAGGCCGCCCTGCTGGCCGAGGAGACGCGACTGAGCTGCACGCAGGCGATGCTGCAATGCCTCGGCCGCGCGGAGCGCGTCGTCTTCGTCCTCTGCGAGATCTTCGAGCTGACCGCCGCCGAGTCCGCCTGGATCCTCGACGTCACCCCGGCGGCCTGCCAGAAACGGCTGGAACGGGCCAAGCAGCGCCTCGGCGCGTTCCTGCGTTCCACCTGCGGACTGGCCGAGCCGAAGACGTTCTGCCGCTGCTCGCGCCGCGTCGACAGGGCCCGCGCCCTGGGCCGTGTCGACCCCGGCAAGCTCGCCTTCGCCACCCACCGAATCAGCCCGGGCGGACGCGATGTCGCCGAAGCCGCCACCCAGCTGCACCGGCTCCGCGACGCCGCGGGCGTGCTCCGCGCCCACCCGGATTACGCCGCGCCGCAAGCGAAGATCGACGCCATCACCGGCTTGCTCACCTCGGGTCGTTTTCCGCTGCTCGAGTGAGCGGGCTCAAGTGGTGACGGTGACCTCGCCCGCCGCGTCGATCTCGGTGCGGCGGGCGGTGGCGGGGGCGTTGGCGAGCACCGTCGCCAGGATGCGGCGGCCCATCGGAAGCACGCGGACGGTGACCGTGCCCGCGTTCGCCGCGTCCAATTCCTTGATCGCGGCGTCGATCACCCGTTGCCGCACCCAGCGCGGCACACCGGCGAAACCACCGTCGTCCAGCAGCACCACCTCCACGCCGCGGGACCGCGCGCCGCGGGCGGCGCTGCTGAGTTCGTCGGTGACCAGCTGGGGCGCGCGCAGGCCGTCGCGCAGTTCGGCTTCCAGCAGTCGGCACTGTTCGCGCTCGGCGGCGGTGAGCTCGACGCCGTCGGCGATGCGCTCCAGAATCGGCCGCGCCACCTTGTCCAGCCTGGCCAGCTGCCGATCGCGTTCGCCGTTCTCCGCGGCCATGGTGGCCTCGGCCGCCGCGCGCATGGTCGCTTCCTCGCGCAGCAGACGCAGTGAGCGCTGGGTTGGTCGCATGATCGCGGCGCACACCGAGACTCCGGCGACCGTCGCGATCGGCACGACGGTCCCGGCGATGAACCCGCCGCGCAGCCCGGCCGTTGCGCCGACGGCAGCGACCACAACGGCCACGCCCGCGACGCCGAGCCACGCGGCGCCGAGCCTGCCGCGTAACACGAGCACCGCGAGCACGTACGAGGAGGCGAACGCCGACCAGACCGGCTTCGACCAGCCCTGCTCGATGTGCGTGGTGGTCAGCGCGGTCGCCACCGGCCCGGACGCGGCCACGAAAACCGTTGCGGGCCATGGCAAGGGATCCACGGGGATGACCAGCACCAAAAGGCCCGCCACCGCGAGCAGGATCAGCCCCGTGACGGCGGCGAACGGCGACGCGTCGGAGAAGTTGCGGACCATGTACAAGACGATGGTCACCTCGAGGATGAGCAGGAACAGCCAGGCCGCCGCGTCGCGCAGACCGAGCAGATCACGCACCCCTAGGTTGGAATCGGCGTCAACCATCGCTACCCCACACCAGCGTCACCGACGTGCCCTCTCCCGGCTGCGATTCGACGAACGCCGCGCCGCCGGGCAGCTGCCGCATGCGCCCCAGGATGCTCACCGAGATGCCGAGCCGGTCCGCGGGCACCCTGCCCGGGTCGAAACCCGCGCCGTCGTCGCGAAAGACCACCCGGATGCCGCCCGCGCTCACCGTGACCGTGACGGTGCGCTGCACCGTGCGCCCCGGCACCGTGCCGTGCCGCAGACTGTTGCGCATCGCCTCGGCCAGCGCGGCGGCGATCGTTCCCGCCGCGTCCACCGGCAGCCGCAGGTCGTCCACTCCCGACCAGCGCCGCGCGCTGAACCCGATGCCCGGATTGACCTCGTGCACCGCCGCGCGCAGGAAACCGACCGCGCCCTGCGCGTTCAGCCGGTCGGGTTCGGTCTCGCCGCCGCGCAATTGGTCGAGCTGGGCGAGTGTGCGCTCGGCTTGCTTGCGCAGCACCGGCGAATCGGTGCCGGTGCGCGAGGCGTCCAGCAACGTCGAGAGCACCGCGTCGTGGATCAGCGCCGCGAAACGGGCCCGCTCCCGGTCTCGCGCCGCGGCGCCCGCCACGGCGGCGGCCCGGCTGCTCGCGATCGCCGACTCCCGGTCGACTCGGGCGGCCGCCGCCCTGGCATAGACCGCGCACCACAGGAACAGCGCGCACAACCCGACCGATCGCGCGAAATCACCGAGCAGCGCGAAGGTCGATCCGTCCGGCACCACGTACTTGTTGGCGACAGCCGCCACCGCGCCACCGACGATCAGATAGCCCACCGCGACCAGCGGCCGCCACGCCAGCGCCGCCGCGAGCACGCCGAGCGCGAACACCCGGTACAGCCACACCGAGGTGGCGTCGGTCGCCGGCTGGCGGTAAGCGAACGGGATCAGCGCCATCGCGACGACGTAGCCGATCGCCGCGGCGCCCGCGACGGACTGGATGACGTACCTGCTCATGCCGACCGACACCACGGCGAGCACCGGGAACAGCCCGAAGGCCAGCACGAACGCGAGCACGGTCCAGCCGAACGGTGCGAAGCGACTCTGATCGGCGATCTCCGGCAGCTCGACCACCGCGGCGATCATCCCCGCGATGCCGAAGGTCAGCCCGAGCCTGCGCAGGATCCGGTCCGAGGCGGCCTCGTCGATGTCGCTTCCGCCCATCACACGCAGCAGTCGCCGCCACCGGCACGCCGACGTCGAGTCGGGGCCGGGTTCGAGTGCGGTCGATGCGGTGTCCAGCGCGCTGGACGGGATCATCCGCGCGGATGCCGCTCGGGAACCGGTAGCCATCCGTCCTCCACGGCGCGCTTGTAGAGGTCGGTCTTGGTCGGGGCGGGACGACCGGCGTCGGCGTACTTCTGGCGGATGCGGCCGAGGTAGTCGTTGACGGTCTGCTCGGACAGACCGGTCAGGCGCGCCACGCGGGAGGCCTTCTCACCCGAGGCGTACAGGGTGAGCACTTCCTCCTGGCGCGGGCTCAGACCGACATCGGAGAGTTGCGGGTCGCCGTCGATGGCGGCGGCCCAGTCGGTGGTGACGACCTGCTGACCCGAGGCGGCGCGCCGCACGGCCGCCACGACCGTCGGGACGTCCTCGGATTTGCGCACCACCCCGAGTACACCGGCGCGGGCCGCGGAACGGACCAGGAAGGCGTTGTCGGCGCCCGTGAACACCAGCACCTCGATGCCGCGTTCGCGCAGCGCGCGCACGTTGTCCTCCGGCGCGGAGCCGTCGGCGAGGCGCAGATCCAGCACCACCAGGTCCAACGCCGGAGCCGGTCCGGCCGCCGCGAGCAGCTCCGGCACCGTTCCGGCCGTACACACCAGATCGAGGTCAGGTTCCGGCGCAAGCATCGCGGCGAGGCCGATCGCGACCGATTCGTGGTCTTCGACCAGCCCGATCCGTCGCACCGCTCTCTCGCCGCTGTCGGCCCACGTCACCCTCGACACTCCCATCCCGAGCAAATCGCCCACAGTCCCCCCGCTACAACGTCACCACGCAGTATGACCGCCGCGCGTGCCCGGTGGTCAGACACCAAAAATCGGGGCCGACAGGTCCGTGGTCACCCACGTCAGCCCATCAGCTGCGCCGCGACGGTCGCCCCCAGCTCCCAGCAGCGCTCGATGTCCTCCTTCGACGGCGGCCCCGAAACCACCACCGGCGCAACCACCTTCACCCAGCCGAGGCCGGTGGTCACCCGGTCGACCCCGCGCTCGGCGCCCTCGGTGCCCTCGTTGCCGTGCAGGTACAGGCCGAACGGGCGGCCCTTCGTGGAATCCAGGCACGGGTAGTAGAACGTGTCGAACGCGTGCTTGAGCGCACCCGACATGTAGCCGAGGTTGGCGGGGCTGCCGAGCAGGTAGCCGTCGGCCTCGAGCACGTCGGGCGCGGTGACGGCCAGTGCGGCGCGGCGCACCACCTCGACGCCCTCGATCTCTGGATCGGTCGCGCCGGACACCACCGCCTCGAACATCGCCTGCATGTGCGGGGACGGGGTGTGGTGAATGATCAACAGTCGGGCCACGTTTCGCTACCCTTCGCGCTGCTCGCGTTCCAGTTTCTCCAGCGCCACCGCGCGGCGCATGGTCTCGCGGGCCCTGGTGCGGTCGCCCGCGTAGTCGTAGGCGCGGGCCAAGCGGTAGGAGACCCGCCAGTTGTCCGGGTCGGCCTCCCATTCCCGCTTCACCTGCTCGAACAGTTCATCGGCCGCGCCGCGCTCGATGCGGCCGGACGGTCGCCGCGCCAGCGTGGAGGTGTCCAGTTCCAGACCCTCCTCGTGGATGCGTCGGGCCAAGTGCTGGTGGGCCAGTGCGGCACGCACGGTGGCGGCCGTGACCCACACGCCGAGAATCGGCAGCAGCAGCACGCCGACGCCCATCGCGATTCCGGCCGCCTCGCCGGAACCGATCAGCGCGAACGCGATTCGACCGAGCAGCAGGAAATAGAACCCCAGCGCGAACACCAGCGCCGCGATGAGACCCACGACGCGGAAGATCTCACCTCGGCCGGCATTGGCCTGCTGTTCGGCGTTCACGGGCATGCCTTCGGCTGCTCGGCGTTCACAGGTCCAGGAACGGATCGAGCCCGACGGTCAGGCCCGGCCGACCGCCGATCTCCCGGACACCGAGCAGCACGCCCGGGGCGAAGGAGGAGCGGTCGATCGAGTCGTGCCGGATGGTCAGCGTCTCGCCCTGGGTGCCGAAGAGCACCTCCTGGTGCGCGACGAGTCCGGCCAGCCGCACCGAGTGCACCCGCACGCCGTCGACGTCGGCGCCGCGCGCGCCCTCCAGTTCGGTGGTGGTCGCGTCGGGGCTGCGGCCCACGCCCGCGCGCTCCCTGGCCTCGGCGATCAGGCCCGCGGTCCGGTAGGCGGTGCCGGACGGCGCGTCGGCCTTGTTCGGGTGGTGCAACTCGATGACCTCGACGGATTCGAAGAACCGCGCGGCCTGCTCGGCGAAGCGCATGGACAGCACCGCGCCGATGGCGAAGTTGGGGGCGATCAGCACGCCGGTCTCGGGACGCTCGGCCAGCCAGCCGCGCACCTCGGCGAGCCGCGCGTCGTCGAAGCCGGTGGTGCCGACGACAGCGTGAATGCCGTGCTCCACCAGGAACTTCAGGTTGCCCATCACCACGTCGGGGTGGGTGAAGTCGACGACGACCTGGGTGCCGCTCTCGGTGAACGTCTCCAGCGCGTCGCCCTTGTCGACCTCCGCGACCAGTTCCAGATCGTCCGCCGCCTGCACCGCCGCGCAGATCGCCTGACCGACTTTCCCGCGTGCTCCGAGCACTCCGACCCGAATGGTCACCGCACCTCCTCGTTCCGCTGGTGTTGCGGCAAGCCTATCGAGGGGTGTGTGGACCGCACCGCCCCGGGTTTCCACCCGCTCGCGCCAGCCGCGTGGCAAAGCTGCGGCGGCGCTGTCGTCCAGCCGCCGATGTGCCATACGGGTCGATCCATCAATCGATGCGCATAGCCCCATATGGCTATGTCCAGGGCTCCCGCTTCGGACAGCAACTCCACTCCCTTGCGGATCTCCCCTAGCTTGCCGCGGCCAGATTTCCGATCATCCGTTCCAAGACCCGCAGGGTGGTAGCGAATTGATCGGGTCCGATTCCCCGCGCCATCGCGCGGCGGCGATCGCCGATGCGGAGGAAGGTGGCGTCGTGGATCGCCCGGCCTGCGACAGTCAGGGCAAGCGCATCGGCATCCGCGGCGATCAGGCCAGCCGACGACAAGGCGCGGATCTCGATGGCCCACTCCCCCTGGGCTTTCCAGAAAGGAGCCAGCGCCTCGCGCAACTCCGCCGCCGAGCGCGGCCCCTCGGACAGCGAATGCAGCAACTGCCAGTGCCGTCGACTCAGCCCGCCCACCGCGAGGTCGTCGTCGAACCGCGCTTCGATCAGGCGGTCGAGTTCCTTCAGCAGGTATCCGATTCTGCGCTCGGTCATCGAGCCCTCCATATACATGTAATATTACATCTAAATGTATTCTGACATGGAGATGAGTTCAATGGAAGAGCGCGATGCGTGCACCGAGGCGGTCGCGGCCGCAATGGTCCGAATCCGGCGCAGGCAGACGCGCGGCGCGCTGGCGGGCGAGAGTCGGGTTCCCCCTGCGGTTTTCCGCGTCCTCGACGCCGTGTCGTCCCTCGAAGACGCCACCGTCGGAGCGCTGGCCCCCGCCCTCGGCGTGGACCAGCCACGCGCGAGTCGGCTTGTCGCCCAGGCCGTTTCGGAGGGCTGGCTGGAGCGGGTCGCCGACCAGCACGACGGCCGCCGGGCGGTGCTGCGGCCGACCGCGCTCGGCGACCGGATTCTCAGCGAAGCCCACCGGCGTCGCGCGACGGCGACCGCAGCCGCGATGGCCGACTGGACCGAGCGCGAACGCGCCGAATTCACAAGGCTGCTAAGCCGTTTCGTGGACGCGATGGATGCCGCGGAAGCTACGCCGCCGGGGTCTTGAGCACCTCGATCAGCGCTGTCACGCTGTGTTCGCGGTGCCCGCGCGCGATCGCGCGGCGCAGCAGTTCCGCCATCGGCGCGTGCCACGACATGTCGACGCCCGCTTCGACACCGATCCGCACGTCGCTGTCGATGGTGTCGTGGAACAGCCCGACCGAGGAACCGAGCTTCGTGTAGTCGCCGGTGTCGATCTCCTCGGCGAGCAGCGGCAGCAGCGACTCGATCATCCGCAGCCACTTGGTGGAGTACGGCACCATCGCGCGGGCTTCGATACCGCGCGAGGCGAGCACCGCGGCGCCCTCGAAGAAACCGAGCAGGGTCGGCAACAGCGTCGCGCCGACGGCCGCCTCGTACAGCGCGGCGAGATCGGGTTCGGCACCCAGGTGGACGTTCTCGCCGCCGAGAACGCCCAGGACGGAACGGTATTCGTCGTACACGCCGCGGTCGCCGCCGTAGTACAGCAGCGTGTCGGCGGCGCCGACGGCCGCGGGCACGTTCTTGATCGCGCCGCCGAGGAACCGCGCACCGTGCGCGTCGGCCCATGCGGCGACATCCCGCGCGCCCGCCGGTGTGCCGCTGTTCAGCGTGATCAGGGCGCGTCCGGCCAGCGCCGCACCCGCCGGGGCGAGCGCGTCCAGGGTGGCCTCGAATCCGGTGAGCACCGAGACGATCAACGGGCTCGCCGCGACCGCCTCGTCGATCGTCGCCGCGTGCGTCGCGCCCAGCGCCACCAGCGGCGCGGCCTTGCCGGGGGTGCGATTCCACACGGTGGTCGGGTGCCCGGCCGCGACGAACGCCGCGGCCACCGCGCTGCCCATCGAACCGAGACCCAGCACGGTCACGGGCCCGCGTGTCTCGTCGGTCATCTTGCCTCCCAAGCTGTTTCGTCCCTTGCGAAGGCGAGTCTGCGCGGGGCCGCGGGTGGCCGACAAGTACCTACTTTTCGGTCGAATACGCACGCCCGGGTAAGGAACGAGCTACCGGCGACGAGGTGGTGACGACCGTCACCGGTCAGTCGAAGACGATCACCTGCCGCAGCGCGTGTCCGGCCGCGAGTTCGTCCATGGCCCGGTTGATCTCGTCCAACCCGATGTGCGCCGACACCAGCCGCTCCACCGGAAGCCGACCCTCGCGCCACATCCGCACGTACTCGGGGATGTCGCGCGAGGGCACCGCGGAGCCGAGGTAGCTGCCGACGATCGAGCGACCCTGCGCCACCAACGCCAACGGGGAGATGCTCGCGCGGGCGTCGGGGGCGGGCAGACCGACGGTGACGGTGGTGCCGCCCGCCGCGGTCGCCGCTACCGCGGTCTCGAACGCGCGCACGTTGCCCGCGGCCTCGATCACCACCTCGGCCTGCACGCCCTGCTCGGCGACCTCCGCGGGGGTGTAGGCGGCGGTGGCGCCGAGATCCTTTGCCAGCGCCAATTTTTCGGGGACGGTGTCGACGGCGATCACGTCCTTCGCCCCCAGCGAGACCGCCACGAGCACCGCGGCCATGCCCACCCCGCCGAGACCGACCACCATGATCCGGTCCGCGGGCCCCGGACGCGCCGAATTCAGCAGTGCGCCACCGCCGGTGAGCACCGCGCAACCGAGCACGGCCGCGACCTCCGGCGGCACGTCGTCGTCGACCGGGACCACCGAGCGACGGTCCACCACGGCGTGCGTCGCGAACGCGGAGACACCGAGGTGGTGATGCACCTCCGCGCCCGCGCGCCGCAGCCGCCGTCCGCCGTTGAGCAGCTCTCCGGCGTTGTTGGCCGCGCTGCCTGGCACGCACGGTGTGCGGCCCTCGCTCGCGCAGCCCGCGCACTCGCCGCAGCGCGGCAGGAAGGTCATCACCACGCGCTGTCCGATCGCGATGTCGCCGTCGCCGGGGCCGACCGCCTCGACGCGGCCCGCGGCCTCGTGGCCGAGCAGCATGGGCACCGGCCGCACCCGGTTGCCGTCCACGACCGAGAGGTCGGAATGACACAGCCCAGCGGCCTCGATCCGCACCAGCAGTTCGCCCGGACCGGGTTCGCCGAGCTCCAGCTCACAGACGTTGATCGGCGCCGACTCGGCGAACGGTACCGGCGCCGCGATCCGCTCCAGGACCGCCCCACGAATCTTCATGGCTGCGACGCTACCGGGCACTGCCCCGAGCGGAGCCAGCACCGCCGAAACTCGGTCGGCGCGAACAGCCCCGGTAACCGGGGGTTGGCGAGACCGGGAATCGACCGCTATCGTCGATCGACGTGACGGTGCTCCTGTAGGCCGCCTTGTACCGAGCCCAGGGTCGGGACCGTCACGATTCGAGGAGAAATCCACTGTCCATTCAGTTCAATCACACCATCGTCGGCTGCCGCGACAATCGAGTTTCGGCGGAATTCTGGGCCGACATCCTGGGCCTGGAAGTAGGCAAGGAGTGGGGTCCGTTCATCGAGCTCCGGATGAGCCACGGCGTCGGTTTCGACTTCGCGGTCGTGCCGGGCGAGGACCCCGAGATCCAACCCCAGCACTACGCCTTCTTGGTCTCCGAGGCCGAGTTCGACGCGGCCTACGCCAAGATCCAGCGCTACGGGCTGGCGCATTGGGCCGATCCGCGCCAGCAGGCGCCCGGCGAGATCAACCACAACGACGGCGGGCGCGGGGTGTACTTCCTCGACCCGAGCGGTCACTTCATGGAGTTGATCACCGTTCCGTACGGCGGTTGGCCGGAGTAGTGGCCTGAAGCCGAGCGCACAGCGTGGGACGTAACCTGGCGGCGTCCGTCGATCGACGCGGCGTTCGCCGCTGGGTTACGGCCGCAGTACGCTCCAGCGGCGGGTGGAATTCCTCGGAGAGGCCACCCGCACGTCATGCGCTCGGCGTGGGTGCGGATTCCGGGACCGGCGGCCACGGATTCGGATTGACGGAAGTCGGTTTGCCGGTGGGATTGTCGTCCCAATCGAAACGCACGCCCACCCACGCCTTCGGCCGGTCGAAATCGGTTTCGCCCGCGGTGAAGCGGGTCGCGGCGAAGGAGATCTCGCCGAAGAAATCGCCCTCGCGGAAATCGGCGGCGCGTCCGGCGATGGTGCTGCGGGCGAAGCTCACCGCGCCGTGGAATTCCGCTCCGACGAAATCGATCTCGCGAGTGCCGCGGCCACGGAGGCGCGGTGCGGCGCCCAGCTTGGCTTCCTCGAAGCTGACGGTCGTGGCGTAGAGCTGTGTCGCGGTGAACGCGAGGTGTTGGCCGGAGAAGACCGCCTCCTCGAAGGAGACGTGCTCGCCGTCCAGGGTCGCCTGCGCGAAGGAGGTCCGTTCGGCCTGGAAAGCGGCTGCCCGCCAGGATGTTCGGGCACCGAGGAAACGGGTTCCGATGAAGCCGGTGCGCGGGCCCGCGAAGGTCGCTTCGTCGAAACGGGTCTGCGGGCTCTTGAATGTCGCTCCGTCGAAGGTGGTTCGCGCCGTACGGAACTCGGCGCTGCCGAAGTGTGCGATCGGAACGGTGAAGAGGGCGTCGCGGAAAGTCACGTGCTGGCCGGTGAAGCGGGCCCGGTTGAAATCGGCCGAGCGGTCGCCGACGAATCGCACACCGGTGAAAGTGGTCCGACGCCCCGCGAATTCGGTCGCCTCGAAGTCGGCGTTCTCCAGAACCGCGCCGGTGAAGTCGAAATCGCATCGCGACCAGGAAGCTTCGCCGTACGGCCGCAGGTGTGCGGCGATCACGCGGACGATGGTGCCGCGCACCTCACGATCGTTGTGCCGCACCCGGTAGACGCGCTCGATCTCGCGACCCGATTCCTGCGCGGTCTCGGCGCGCGAGATCAGATGGTTGGCTCCGTCGTCCGGTTCGTAGGGCAGGCGCAGGTACCCGCACAGCACGTCGACGCACTGCTGCCGTCGCACGGGTGCCGAGAACTCGTCCGCCACACCGGCCATCGCGTAGACACCGGCGAGCCGCACGGCCGGATCCTCGTCGCCCAACTGCCGCGCCGCCGCCCCGAACAGTTCGGCGAACCGGCCGCGCTCCAGATCCCGCTGCCGCCGGTATGCCACGACCAACGCCACCGCGCCGCCGACGCCCGCCGTCACCGACAGCGCGATCTTGGTGAGATCCACCTGATTCGGCGTCTCGGCCTCGGCGCCGAGCCCCAACCACAACAACCACCAGGTGAGCCCGGCGACGGCCAATCCACCGAGCACCGCGGCGAGCACCGCGAACAGCAACGCCGCACGGTGCAACCGGCGCCCCAACCTCCCCCACCATCGCATGAGCTGCATGGTAGCCCGATTGCGGTACGCCGCGCAGCCGGTGGGCTGCCGCGCGGCATGTGAAGCGCGGCAGCGGCTTTCGTATGATGCGGAGGTGGACGTCAAGGACTCGATCGAATCACTGCACGCCGACCTCGCCGCTTGGTTGGGGTCGCCCGCACCGTTCGAGGTCTTCGAACGGTTCGCCGCGGCGCAGCATGAGCAGTTCTCCATGGTCAGCGTTTCCGGCGCGCTCCTCAAGCGCGACGAACTGCTGGCCGGGTTGCGGGAAGCGCGAAATGCGCGGCCCGGATTGCGGATCGAGATTTCCGAGGTCACCGAGCTCGCCCGCTTCGGCGAGCACGCGCCGGGTCCCCACCGCCGCACCTGCTCCCACACACCCGGTGTACGCGTCACATAGCCAGCGCCTGTGTGAGGAGTGCGAACCCTGTGTGGGATGACCCACTTGTGCGGGATGTGGGGAGGGGCGGGTGACTGTAGGGTCTGGTTCGGAGTTACACCGGCTCGATCGCTTTCTCGCGGCTTCCGCGCAGGCCCAGCCCCGCTGCTACCAGGCACGCCATCGCGACCACTCCCACGAACCACGGGAACACCGTCTTCAGGCCCCAGGTCGTCGCGGCCCAGCCTGCCAGGATCGTCGGCAACGCCATCGCCGAATACGCCAGCAGGTAGTACGCCGACATCGTCTCCCCGCGCTTGTGGGGTGGCACGACGTTGGACAGATGCCGTAGCGATCCGCCGAAGCCGAGGCCGAAGGTGGCGCCGAGGGCGACGCCGGCGCCGAGCACCGCGACCCAGCTGTGGGTGGCCAGTGCGGGCACCGTGAGCAGCAGGGCCAGCGCCATGCCGGTGTCGCCGAGGATGGCGGCCCTGCGGGCCGGGATGCCGGTCGCGAACAGCTGGGCGGTCGCGCCGGAGAGGGCGGTCGATGCGACGACCGTGCCGCCGAAGACCAGGTTGTGGATGCCGGTCTGCTGCGCGGCCAGCGACGGGTACAGCGAGAGCAGCACGCCGAGCACCGACCAGGCGGCCATCACGCCGATCGCGGAGAACCAGAAGTCCGCGCGGATCTCGTGCGGCACGGCGGGTTTCGCGATGCGGATGCGGCCGGCCTGCCTGGCGCCGTGCGGTTCGCGCAGGGCGAGCACGCCCGCGGCGATCGCCAAGCAGACGACCGTGATGACGACGTAGGGCGTGCGCAAGGGGTGCGGCGCGTATTGAGCGAGCAGCGCCGAACCCAGGATCGCCACGGCCATACCGACATTGAAGGCGACGCCGCTGAGCTGCCCCGACCGCGCGCCGCGGTGCGGACGCAGGTCGAGCAGCGCGGCGGCGCCCGCCACGACGGTGGAGCCGACGGCGATCCCGTGCAATGCCCTGGCCAGCAACAACATCGGGACCGAGTCGGCGAGCACGAACACCACCAGGCCGGCGATCATGGTGGCGAAAGCGCCGAGCAGCACCGGCTTTCGGCCCACCACATCGGAGATGCGACCGGAGACCAGCACCGCGCCGAGCGCGGCGACGCCGTACACGGCGAAGACGATGGTGGTGGTCAGCGGCGTGAAGTGCCACTGCGTTTCGTAGATCCCGTACAACGGCGCGGGCACGCCCGACACGCCGAGCGCCACGCCGCTGGCGACCAGTACCAGCCCGTAGGCCCAGCGTTGCGTGGTCTGTTCGTCGGCGGCCACTGCCATCGGCGCTGCCATCGATAACCCCGATCAGGTAAGTTTGATATTGATCGAACTCCATCGACCATACAACCCGGTTCGATGATCATCAAACCCCCGAGTGAGGTAGATCATGACCGACGCCACCGAAGCCGCTCCGCCCATCGCACCGCTGCCCACCGTGCTCGGCGCCTTGCAGGATCCGGTTCGCCTGGAGATGGTGCGCCGACTGCGGAACGCCGGTACCGCCGTGCGCTGCGGCGCCCTATACGACGTGATCAACAAATCCACCGCGACCCACCATTTCAAGATCCTGCGCGAGGCGGGCGTCATCGAGCGCCTCCTCATCGATGGCCAGACCTGTCAGCGGCTGCGCACCGAAGACCTCGACGCCGCGCTCCCCGGACTACTCGACGTGGTGGTCGACGCCGCCAATCGCGCCCACGACAGCGCGACAGCCGCGGTGCATCGCTGACGGGCTCGATCGCCCCCGGAGACCAGTACACACGCGGCAGCCCACACGCACCTCTGACGGCTCGGTCGCCCCGCCGAGCAGCAAGGGCGCGACGGCCGAGGCTCCCCGACCACGCCGGACCGTCGGGTCAATCCGACCCGGTGAACGTCTCGGACGCCATCCACAGAAAACTCCACCGGGTCCCCAGCACGGCGAGGGCCAGTAGGGTCAGCAGCACGGTGCAATAGGCCACCGGCCGTCGCCAGTCCCTCGGCCCCGTCAGGAAGACGATCAGCGACTCCGCCAGCAACGTCACCACCACGATGCCGAGTAGCCCCGCGAGTACCGGATAGGCCTCCGGCGCGCGCGCCCACGACCGCAGCACCCCGAGCACGCCGAGCACCACGAATCCGAAGCCGACCACCGCGATGACGGTGAACAGGGCATAGCTGTCCGCGGCGTCGCGGTCGGTCTCGTCGCGGAAGCGGCGCAGCCACCCCGCGAACAGCATCAGATGCGCCAGACTCGCCCCGAGCACCCCGACGATCAGCAGCGCGTAGCCCACGCCCGCCACCACCCGCAACGCCACCGCGCCGAGATCCGCCAGCAGGCTCGCGAAGAACAACACGCACAGGCCGAGCAGCGCTTCGGGGCGGCGCAGCAACCGTTCTCGCAGATAACGCGGCGGCAGCTGCCTACGCAGGTGGCGGAACACCCGGAACCAGGCGACGAGCACGATGACGAACAGCACCGGGGTCACCACTCGCAGTACGCCGGGACCAGCCCACATCGCGAGCGCGGCGACCGCGCACGCGAAGAACCACACCCAGACCGCCAGCCGCAGCAGCGCCCGCCACATGATCTCGGCGAGGAGCCGCCGCGCGGGTGCGTGGTTCGGGCTGGCGCCGAGCAGGCCGCGTAGCGTCGTCACCGCCTTGTCTCGGGTGGAGAAGTCCGCGAACTCCAGCCGGGCGCGCAGTGCGAGCAAGCCGACGTGCGCCGGGTCCTCGGCGAGGCCCCGCTCCACGTGGCGGCGCGCCTCGGCCGAATCCGGCAGGTTTCGATAGCTTTCGGCGGCGTGGGCGAGGACGTCCGCGTTCTGCGGCGCGTAACCACACGCGCTCTCCAACGCCGTGCGAGCCTCGGCACGCATCGCGTCCGTCATCGGCCCACCGACGATGACCCGGGCGAGGACGAGCAGCGCGCCGACGTCGTGCGGCGCGCGCCCCACCCCGGCGCGCGCGTATCGCAACGCCTCGTCTCGCTCGTCTTCGTAGTGGTGAACGAGAGCGGCCGTCAGGTAGGGATCGACCCGGTCCGGATTCGCCGCGATCGCCGCCCGCGCATGGCGCAGCGCCGCCGCGTGATCGTCCAGCCGATACTCGACATCGGCAAGTTCCGCGAGCACCACCGGATCCTCCGGCGCCGCCGCCAGCGCCTCCCCGAGAATTCGCCGCGCCTCCGGCAACCGATCCAGTTCGCGCGCGGCCCGCGCCCGCGTCACCGCCTCCCATGCCGTGCGCATCGACTCCCCCTCCGCAGCATTCGTCGACCGCACGCTACCCGCTCGACTTCAGTACGAGCACGCCGATATCCGAGAAGGCGCCTGCCGCACCACCGCCGCCTCACGAGCTCCGAGCCGCCAATCGGCGATACACACGAGAACCAGCGCCGAGACCAGCACGAGCCACAGTCGATACCAGCCCCACACTCACCAGGGCCAGGCCGCCAATCGAACGACACTCCAGCATGTTCCGAGAAGCAACGTCGAGAACAGGACGAGCCGCGCGACGCCGACACCGCCACGGAGCCGCTGCCGCGGCGGTAGCATCAGCGCCAAGCGGGACTCGAGCTCGAAGGCGATCGCCACTCCGCAGCCGAGCACGACGAGGCGCAGCACACCTGGCCCGGCCCATGCCGAGACCACCGTGACGACGGCCGAGTACACCCATACACACGCGGCCAGACGCAGCAACGCCTGCCACACGAGTTGCTCCAGCAGCACCAGGGCCTCACTCGAACCGGGCCGATCGTCGAGGAGGCCGCGCACGACACGGAAGGCGGTCCGGCGCTGGTGGCGCAGAGTACTCATCCGCGCCTGTGCCAGCAGTAGTCGGGTGTCCTGCGGCGCGAGCGCCAGACCGGCCTCGACCCACGGCCGCGCCATCGGGTAATCGCCAAGGCGCAGGGCGGTTTCCGCGGCGTGGCCGTAGACCCACGGATCGTCGGGTGACCACGCCACCGCAGCCTCGAGCAGGTCCCGCGCCTCGGCGCGGGACAGCCGGTCGGCTCCGCTGTCGGCGATCGCCCGCGCGAGCATCAGCGGGCCGCGCTCGTCGTACGGATCCAGCGTGGCCGCCCGCCTGGCGTGAAAACGAGCCTGATCGTGGTCGCCGATCATTCCGTACAACTCGGCGGCGGTCAGATGAGCGTCCACCCACTCCGGCGCGGCGGCCAGCATCGCGCCCGCGTGGTCCTGGCTCTCGGCCGACCGCGCGACAGCTTACGCGGACGCGGCGGTCAGTGATCGACCAGGCGGCGCACCGCGGCGGGGAGGTCACGGGTGCGGCGGTAGGGTCCGGCGACCGAGGCTCCGAACGGCCGGGCTAGCAGGGTACGGGCGATGGCGGTGACCTCTTCGGTGGTGACCGCGTCGATCCGGGCCAGCGTCTCCGAGACGCTGCGGTGATTGCCGTAGCTCAGTTCGCTGCGCCCGATCCGGTTCATCCGCGACGCCGAATCCTCCAGTCCCAGAACCAATCCGCCGCGCAGCGAGCCCTTGGCCCTGGCGCATTCGGCGTCGGTGATGCCGTGCTCGGCGACCTCCTCGAGCACACCGCGCGCCAAACCGGCCACCTTGCCGAGGTTTTCGGGCTGACAGCCGATGTACACCGAGAACGCGCCGGTGTCGGCGAAGGTGTCCACGCTGGAGTACACCGAGTACGCCAGGCCGCGCTCCTCCCGGATCGCTTGGAACAGACGGGAACTCAGCCCGCCGCCGACGACGGTGTTGAGCACCGACAGCGGCCATCGGCGATCACCCTCGTGGCGGCCGAACGCGCGAACGCCGAACGCGAGGTGCGCCTGTTCGCTGTCGCGGTGGTTCCACTGCAATTCCGGGTCGCCGTGCGGCCGAAACCTGCCCTCCCTGCGCGGCGCCGGTTGCGCCTCCGGATCCAAGCGGCTCTCGAACGCACGGTGCACCAGCTCCACCGTGTGGTCGTGCTCGACATTGCCCGCGACCGCGACGACCATCCGATCCGGCCGGTACCTGCGAACGTGGAAACCCCGCAGCTGACCGGCCTGCATGGCCTCGATGGACTCCACGGAACCGATCACCGGGCGGCCGATCGGATGGTCGCCGAACAGCGCGGTGAGGAAGGCGTCGCCGACCAGGTCTTCGGGGTCGTCGTCGCGCATGGCGATCTCCTCGAGCACCACCTGCCGTTCGACGTCCACGTCCACCGAACGGCACAACCCGTTGAGCACGACGTCGGAGACCATATCGACCGCCAGCGGCAGATCTTCGTCGAGCACGTGCGCGTAGTAGCAGGTCTGCTCCTTGGCGGTGAAAGCGTTCAGCTCACCGCCGACCGCGTCCATGGCCTGCGCGATGTCCAACGCGCTGCGGGTCGGAGTCGCCTTGAACAGCAAGTGCTCGAGGAAATGCGCCGCGCCCGCGACCGTGCGCCCTTCGTCGCGCGAACCGACGCCCACCCAGACGCCGATCGAGGCCGACCGAACACCCGGCACGTGCTCGGTGACCACCCGCAGTCCACCCGGTAGCACCGTGCGCCGCACGCCGGTATCCGCCATCCGCGCCTCGTCCACCCGCCGCTGTAGTGACGAACCCCCCTGCCCGGTCGGGAGCAGGGGGGTTGCCGTCTTCTTCTTCGTCACACCGACAAGTACTACTCGTTTTCGGCGTCGACGGCATCCGTGGCGGCGGACTCCTCGGCGCTCTCGTCGACCGGGATCAGCGAGATCTTGCCGCGGTTGTCGATGTCGGCGATCTCCACGCGCAGCTTGTCACCGACGTTCACCACGTCCTCGACCTTGGCGACCCGCTTGCCGTTGCCCAGCTTCGAGATGTGCACCAGACCGTCGCGACCCGGCAGCAACGAGACGAACGCGCCGAAGGCAGTGGTCTTGACGACCGTGCCGAGGAAGCGCTCGCCGACCTTCGGCAGCTGCGGGTTGGCGATGGCGTTGATCGCGTCGATCGCGGCCTGCGCCGACGGGCCGTCGGTCGCGCCGACGAACACGGTGCCGTCGTCCTCGATGGAGATGTTGGCGCCGGTGTCCTCGGTGATCTGGTTGATGACCTTGCCCTTGGGGCCGATCACCTCGCCGATCTTGTCGACCGGGATCTTGATCGCGGTGACGCGCGGCGCGTACGGGCTCATCTCGTCCGGGGTGGCGATGGCCTCGGCCATCACGTCCAGGATCGTGGTGCGAGCGTCGTGCGCCTGGCTCAGCGCACCGGCGAGCACCTGCGAGGGGATGCCGTCCAGCTTGGTGTCGAGCTGCAGCGCGGTGACGAACTCGCGGGTGCCCGCGACCTTGAAGTCCATGTCGCCGAACGCGTCCTCGGCGCCGAGGATGTCGGTCAGCGCGACGTAGCGGACCTCGTCCTCGCCCTTGTCGTTGGTGACGGTGTCGGAGACCAGACCCATCGCGATACCGGCGACCGGGGCCTTCAGCGGCACACCGGCGTTCAGCAGCGCCAGGGTGGAGGCGCACACCGAGCCCATCGAGGTGGAACCGTTGGAGCCCAACGCCTCCGAGACCTGACGGATCGCGTACGGGAACTCCTCCTGGCTGGGCAGCACGGGGATCAGCGCCCGCTCGGCCAGCGCGCCGTGGCCGATCTCGCGACGCTTCGGCGAACCGACGCGACCGGTCTCACCGGTGGAGAACGGCGGGAAGTTGTAGTGGTGCATGTAGCGCTTGGAGGTCTCCGGGCCGAGCGAGTCGACCTGCTGCGCCATCTTCACCATGTCCAGCGTGGTGACGCCCAGGATCTGGGTCTCACCGCGCTCGAACAGCGCCGAACCGTGCGCGCGCGGCACCACGGCGACCTCCGCGGACAGCGCGCGGATATCGGCGAGGCCACGGCCGTCGATACGGAAACCGTCGGTCAGGATGCGCTGGCGCACCAGCTTCTTGGTGACCGAGCGGAAGGCGGCGCCCAGCTCCTTCTCGCGACCCGCGAAGTCGTCGCCGAGGCGCGAGAGCACGTCGAGCTTGATCTCGTCGATCTTCGCCTCGCGCTCCTGCTTGTCGGCGATGCTCAGCGCCTCGTTCAGCTCGCGCTTGGCGGTGCCCTCCACGGCCTCGAACACGTCGGCCTCGTAGGGCGGGAACAGCGGGAACTCGCCGGTGGGCTTGGCGGCCAGCTCGGCGAGGTCGGCCTGCGCGCGGCACAGGCGGGCGATGAACGGCTTGGCGGCCTCCAGGCCCTCGGCGACGACGGCCTCGGTCGGCGCCTGCGCGCCGCCCTCGATCAGCTCGATGACCTTGTCGGTCGCCTCGGCCTCGACCATCATGATCGCGACGTCACCGGACTCGACGACACGACCCGCGACCACCATGTCGAACACGGCGCTCTCGAGCTGCTCCACGGTCGGGAACGCGACCCACTGGCCCTCGATCAGGGCGACGCGCACGCCGCCGACCGGGCCGGAGAACGGCAGGCCCGCGATCTGGGTGGACGCGGACGCGGCGTTGATCGCCACCACGTCGTACAGGTCCTTCGGGTCCAGGCTCATGACGGTGACCACGACCTGGATCTCGTTCCGCAGGCCGTCGACGAACGACGGACGCAGCGGGCGGTCGATCAGGCGGCAGGTCAGGATCGCGTCGGTGGACGGACGGCCCTCGCGACGGAAGAACGAGCCGGGAATGCGGCCCGCGGCGTACATGCGCTCTTCGACGTCGACCGTCAGCGGGAAGAAGTCGAACTGATCCTTCGGCGACTTGCTCGCGGTGGTCGCCGACAGCAGCATGGTCTCGTCGTCCAGGTAGGCGACGACCGAACCGGCGGCCTGGCGGGCCAGCCGACCGGTTTCGAAACGCACGGTGCGGGTGCCGAAGGAACCGTTGTCGATCAGCGCGACGGATTCGAACACACCCGGCTCGACCTCTACGGCCGAGGACTTGCGTTCAGTTGTTTCGGACATTCTCTTCTCTCAACCTCTCGTCTCGCCGGCTCGAGCGCGCGGTGGCGCGAACCGGCTGTCGTCAGCCGTACCCGGGTACGGACGCGCGGCAACCCTCCTGGCTGCGACGCGCACACCCGGCCGAATCCCCTTGGACGCGGCGACGCGGAGGCGGTCATCGATCGAAGCCCGCCGGCGACGCCGGGAGGCCACTACCGAAGACCGACGCCACGCGGGCGGGTGCATACGGCTGTCCATGTTGTCGTACGACGGGATGCTCTCCACCCCTCATACACAAATAGCCAACGGGGAGATTGTACGTCTCGCCGTTGGCGATGTGACCACCGCCTCTGGTAGGCAGCGTGTCGCCGGGACCCACCGCCTCGCTCGAGGCCGTCGAACCCCGGCTCATCCCCGCGGGCGCGGGGAGCACAGCGCGATCCGGGAGATGGAATCCCGCGGCATTCGCGGTCCGCGCCCCGCGGTCGTTGGACCGCGGGGCGCGGAAGCCGGGAATTACGCCGCGCCGTGGGCGCGGCGGGAGATCACCTGCGCAGACCCAGGCGCTCGATCAGCGAGCGGTAGCGCTCGATGTCGTTGTCCTGCAGGTACTTCGAGAGGCGCTTGCGACGACCGATCAGCGCCATCAGGCCGTGGCGGGTGTGGTGGTCGTGCTTGTGCTTCTTCAGGTGCTCGGTGATGTCGGCGATCCGCTTGGACAGCAGCGCGATCTGCGCCTCCGGCGAACCGGTGTCCTTCTCGTGCAGGCCGTACTCGGCGAGAATCGCCGACTTCTGCTCGGTGGTCAGCGCCACGTGGCATCCACTCCTGTTTCTCAGTTCCGCGTTCGAAGGTTCCGGTTACCCGGGGCGGGCGCCACCGCGGACCGCAGCAAACCCGAGGATCCACCCTACCGGAGCGTCTCGCGCGAACCCAATCGCGGTGCGGGCGCCGGATCGACGTGTTGCAATCGAGCCATGGACCCCGCCGTGCGCGACGTGTTGGACACCCTTGCCCGCGAGGACTACGCGGCGTTACGCCCGCTGCTGCACCCGTATCTGCGGTGGACCGACGGCCCGGACACGATCCGCGGGCGCACCAGGGTCCTCGCGCACATCGCGGCGAATCCGACCAGCGCGCCGCCGGTCTCCTACGAACTGCGCGACGGTCAGATCTACCGCTGGACGGTGCCCACCGAGGAACCCTCCGACACGTCCGACGGCGCTCAGGACACAGCGCTCGACTGAACTCGGGCGACCGACCTAGGACTCGGTGCCCGACGGGGCTTCCGCGTCGACGGCGGTGAGCACCTTGCGCGCGTTCTCGACGTCGCGGCCCATCGCCTCGATCAGGTCGTGCATCGTGTCGAACTTGCGCATGCCGCGCAGGTGCTCGACGAAGTCGACCGCGACGTGCTGGCCGTAGAGGTCGGCCTCGCCGTCGATGACGTACGCCTCGACAGTGCGGGCGCGGCCGGAGAAGGTGGGGTTGGTGCCGACCGAGATGGCGGCCATCGCCCGCTCACCGGGGGTGACCGTGCCGATCGTCGGCCCGGGGCCGAGCACCGTGAACCAGCCCGCGTAGACGCCGTCGGCCGGAATCGCGGCGTGCATGGGCGGGGCGACGTTGGCGGTCGGGAAGCCGAGTTCGCGGCCGCGGCCGTCGCCGTGCACCACCACGCCCTCGACGCGGTGCGGTCGGCCGAGCGCCTCGGCGGCCGCGGCCATGTCGCCCGCGTCGACGCAGGCCCTGATGTAGGTGGAGGAGAACGTCACCGCGTGCTCGGCGAGCAGCTTGACGCCGTCGACCTCGAAACCGAAGCGCTCGCCGAGTTCGCGCATGGTCTCGACCGTGCCCGCCGCCTTCTTGCCGAAGGTGAAGTTGTCACCGACCACGACCTCGGTGACGTGCAGCCGCTCGACCAGCAGGTCGTGCACATAGCGGCCGGGGGTGAGCTTCATGAATTCCTGGGTGAACGGCATCACGCAGAACACGTCGACGCCCAGTTCCTCGACCAGTTCCGCGCGCCGGGTCAAGGTGGTCAGCTGCGCGGGGTGCGAACCAGGCCGCACCACCTCCATGGGGTGCGGGTCGAAGGTCATCAACACCGAGGGGACACCGCGCGCGGCCGCGGACTTCACCGCTCGGCTGATCAACTGCGCGTGACCGCGATGCACTCCGTCGAACACGCCGATCGTGAGCACGCACCGTCCCCAGTCCGCGGGCACCTCGTCGAGACTTCGCCATCTCTGCACGTTCGCAGCCTACGCAAGTCGAGGTCCGAACAGTATTCGGGCGTACCAGATGTCACAGAACGCTTGCCCGCCGTCCACCGGGGCCATGTCCAATTCCCTCGATACTTTCGCGCGCGGCCTGCGATCGAATGGTTCTCGACGCGCCTCCGCCGCGCGCCGTCCATGCGTCTTCGCGCTCGGACACGGTCGCCGCGCGGCGCGAGTCGCGTGGCGGCTTGCGCACGACGCGCTCGTCGACGTAGCCGCCGAGGACGGCTCGAATCGGCCGAGGGCGCATGAACTTCCACTGAATTCTGTCGCGCTCCGCACCGTCGGACGGCATCGACGACCGCGTCCGCGACCTGCGATTCCACGCTCGAAATGGCAGCGGGATGGCCGGTCCGCGACGGGCGGAACACGAGTGGCGAACGAGTTCGCCGCATCCCGGTGTCCGACTGTGTGAATCGCGACGGAAATGCATAAGCTCGGGTATGTGCCCGGTAAACGAGATATCGCCACCCGCCGCGAGCTGACCGACAGCTCCGCGCCGGGCGAGCCGCACGGCAGCACCGCCACGCTGGCGCCGGAGCTGACCTCGGTCGCCCAGGACTACCTGAAGGTCATCTGGACCGCACAGGAGTGGTCGCAGGAGAAGGTCTCGACGAAGCTGCTGGCCGAGCGGATCGGCGTCTCGGCCTCCACCGTTTCCGAAGCCGTGCGCAAACTCGCCGACCAGGGCCTGGTCGAACACGCACGCTACGGATCGATCACCCTCACCGAGCACGGTCGCCGCGCCGCGGTCGCCATGGTGCGCAGGCACCGGCTGATCGAGACGTTCCTGGTCAACGAGCTCGGCTACGGCTGGGACGAGGTGCACGACGAGGCCGAGGTGCTCGAGCACGCGGTCTCCGAACTGCTCATGGCCCGCATCGACGCCAAGCTCGGCTATCCGGACCGCGACCCGCACGGCGACCCCATCCCGTCGGTGGACGGCGCGGTGCCGACACCGCCCGCGCGCCAGCTCAGCGATTTCGAAGCGGGCCAGGCCGGGCGCGTCGCCCGCATCTCCGACTCCGACCCGGACATGCTGCGCTACTTCGACTCCGTCGGCATCGCCTTGGACACCGCCATCGCCGTCGTCGAACGCCGCGATTTCGCGGGCACCATCGCCATCCGCATCGGCGACGGCGACGCCACCACCGACCTCGGTCGCCCCGCCGCGGAAGCCATCTGGCTCACGACCTGAAATCTTGTACGCCTCGCAAGAGGCCAGGCCCTGTAGGCGGCCGTGCCCAGCCGTGGCGCGTGTACTGGTTCGGAGAAGGTTCAGCAGGGCTGGAAGTAGGACTCGAGCCGGGCGGGGACGCCGTCGGCGGCGGCCGTGGACCAGCAGACGTCGTGCGGGAAGGCGACGTAAGTGCGCCAGCCGTCGGCTGTGCGGTGGAGGATGCGCTGGCTGTCGCCGGGGACGTCCCAGACGATCACCGCCCAGGTGCCGTCACATTCGCTGACCGTCGCCCCGTCGGCGGTCAGGTCGCCCACGTCGTCCAGCTCGTCGACGATGGTCTCGGCGGCGCAGGCGGCGGGGGCCGGATCGTTGAAGCGCAGCTGACCGGTCACGACCTGACCGGCCGCCGTGACGAACAACGAGTGCATGCCCTCGGGCACCGGATCGGTGCCGGGCGGTGGATCCATCCGGAACCGGAAGCAGCCGACCGGAACCACGAACATCGCGCGCCCTTCGGCATCGGTGACCGCGTCCCAGCCCGCGATCTCGGTGGCGCCCAACGGAATATCGAGCTGGGCCATATCGCACGGCCGCATCTGACGCACGCTGACCGGAACGTCGGGCACCGCGACGCCGCCGAGCGTTACCGTCTCGATGATCGCGGTGCCGAGCACCGGTGAGGTGGGCGGTCGCGGTGCGGGAGCGGGCGCCGGCGGCGCGGGTCGGGGTTGCGGTGCTTTGGTAGCGGCGGGCGCCTCGGCGATCTCGGGTGTGCGATCGACGGTCGTCGCGCCCATGGTGACGCTCGCCCGCGGACGCTCCGCTTCGTCGGCCTCCCCACCGCATCCCACAACGAGCGCGCAGACCGCGCACACCACCCCGACGATTCCCACCGCACGCATCGCCAAGCCTCCGAGTCGAGCCACTTTACCCGGGTATCGACCGGGAGGAAAGCGCGTTAACGCAGGTCAACAGGGCTGTACGGGGTGTTGTGCCTACGTGTTCCACCCGTAACCAGACCGTGCTCGTGCGGGGCACGTTTGCCGACGCGGGATCAACACCGCGTCGAGCAGACAGACGATATTGGCAGCCCCGCCAATGATGTCGAGCGGGCACTGCCCACCGCGCTGGCGGCCAGGCGATGGCGCAGCGGCGCGCGTCGACGCCGCGGGCAGGGCCGCTAGGCCCTGTCTCGAAGTCCGGCCGGATGCATCCGTGGCTCAGATCGCCGCGCGAGGCGGAGGAGGAGCCGATACCGGAGTGGTATCGGTGGCGACGACAACGCGGCCAGGCGGCGATCTGAGCCGCGGCGCCGGATGGGACTTCGAGACAGTGCCTAGCTCGCCGCGTCGAGGACGCGCACGGTGGTGGGGGCGGCGAGGGGTTCACGGTGTTCGGTGAAGAGTTTGGCGACCAGTTCGCCGCGGCTGGTGACGCCGGCTTTGTCGAAGATCGACTTGAGGTGGTCGCGCACGGTGTGCGGGGAGAGGAAGAGGCGGGCGGCGATGTCGGCGGTCGGCAGGCCGCGGGCGACGAGTTCGGTCACCTCCAGTTCCCTCGGCGTGAGCTCGTAGGCGGCGGCGATCAATTCGGCCACCTCGGCGGGTTTCGCGGGTTCGATGACGAGAGCCGTTGTGCCGGTGCGGCCTTCGGCGTCGCGCAGGCAGGTCGCGTGGCATACCAGCCAGCGCCCTGCGGTCGTGCGGACCCGGATCCGCGAGGCCGCGCCGGTGAGCCGGGCGCGGCCCGCCGTGTTCAGAATCCAGACCGGCAGCGGTAGATCGATGCCCAGCGGCGTCGGCGCGGCGGGACCGGGCGGCATCTCGGCTAGCAGGTCGCGGGCCTCGTCGTTGAGCGACAGCAGTTCGCCGCCCGCGCCGAACAGCAGCAGGCCGGGGGCAGTGGCGGCGGACGGTGGCGTCACCGCTGGAAGCCCGAAGGCTCGCAGCCGCTGCGCCATCGGCGTGCAGAGCGCCTGGACCAGGGTGATATCCGCGGCGCGGAACGGCGGCCGTCCGCGCTCACGGAACAGGCTCAGCTGTCCCCACGGCTGGCCGTCCGCCCGGAACACCGCGCGCAGTTCGTCGTCGAACCCGCGCGGACGCATGAAACCGCGGTACAGCGGGCTCAGTGTCGGCCGGTCGCCCGTCACTTCCCGCAGCCCGGCGACCGGGACCTTCGCCACCGCCAGATCCCGGAACAGATTCACGTGTTCGGCGAAAAGCTCCGATTCCCAATAGGTTCCGCAACCGCCCTCGTGCAGGTTCTCCACCCGGACGGGAGCCGTGGTGAGGCCGTTGACCGGATCGGTCGCCACCCACACCGCGGCGTCGAACGGCGTGATCCGCCGCAGGCGAGCCGAGGTGTCGGCGAACAGCGCGTGCGCGTCGGGCGCGGCGGTGATGCTCGCGAGCAGTGCGTCGAGGGCGGGCGTACCGGTCATGGGTGCCATCGTCCGCTGTCCGTCGCGTGTCCGCCATCCCGCAGATGAGGGGGTGCGCGTCCATCGAAATTCCGGCACCGCGAACCCCTCGATCGCGGGATGTTCCGCACCGCCGATTCCCGCGACGCTGGGCTTTCCCGATCACGAAATCGAAGGAGCCCCATGCACATCGGAATCATCGGAGCGGGCGCGGCCGCCGTCGCGCTGCTCGACGCGCTCGCCGCGGCCGACGACGAACCCAGTGGCGTCACCGTGTTCGACGGCGCGCCCGTGCCGTGGCGGGGTCGTCCGTATCAGCCGGATCTCGACGCGGTTCGAGTGAACGCGCCTCCGCCGATCATGTCGGTGCGGGCGGGCGATCCGGGGCACTACCAGCGCTGGCTGGAGGGACGCGATGTAGCGGGCTACCTCGACGAAGGGCTGGGTCAGCCGCTCGTTCCCCGGGCGGTCTACGGCGAGTACCTCGAGGACACCGCGCGCGCGGCGATCGCACGACTGAGCCGGGCGGGCTGCCCGGTTCGAGTCGTGCGCTCGGCCGTCACCGGATTCTCCCGTGACGAACGCCCGGTGCTGCACACCGCGAGCGGCGAGCGAGTCTCGGTGGACCGTGCTGTCCTGGCGGTCGGCGGCGGAGGTCCGCGCGACCACTACGGGCTCACCGGCGCACCCGGTTACGTGAACGAGCCCTATCCGCTCGCCCGCACCCTGGCCGAACTCCCCGCGGACCGGCACGTCGCCGTGATCGGCAGCGGACTGACCGCGGTGGATATCGCCGTCGCGCTGGCCGCCAACGGTCACACCGGTCCGATCAGCTTGCTCTCGCGCAGCGGTCGGCTCCCGTTCGTCCAGCAGCGCCCGGCCCGGCTGGATCCGGTGCACCTGATACCCGCAGCGGTGCGCGAGCATGCTGCGCACGGCGAACTCCGCTTCGCCCAGCTGGTTTCGCTCATGCGGGCCGAACTCGCCGCGCTGGGACAGGATTTCGACACGCTAGCCGCCGAGATCACCGACGACGAGGATTCGGTCCTTCGGCTGCGCCGCCAGCTGGAGGGCGTCGACGCACCGCACCTCGGGCGACGCCTGCTCGCCATGGTCATCCGCACAGTTGGCCCGACCGCTTGGCCGCTGCTTGCGGAGCGTGATCGAGAGATGCTGCGCTCCGCACATTTCCGCACGATCAACAGCCTGAGCTCCCCGATGGTCCCGCACAACGCGCGTATCGTGCTGCGGCTGCTGGATTCCGGTCAACTGCGGTTGTGCGCGGGTGTCACCAAGATCGAGGCGCGCTCCGGGGGCGGTTTCACCGTGCACGACGGGCGGAGCTGGACCGCGGACACCGTGTTCAACGCGGTCAACCCGCCCGCCTACACGACGCCCACGGAAACCCAATCGCTGATCAGCGCGTTGCTCGCGGCGGGCGCGGCCGAAACGCATCCGGCGGGCGGTCTGCGCGCCGAACCCGGTTCCCGTCGGCTACTGGTCTGCGGCACACCGGATCCGAGCTGGCACGTACTCGGCAATCTCGCGGCCGACTCGATGTTCATCGCCACGAACCCACCGGGGCTGGCGGCCGAGGCGTCGGGACTGGCCCGGGCGCTGCTCGGTGGTCGATCGATCCCGGCTCAGCGGGCGAGTTCGTCCAGCAGGGCGCGGAATTCGGCCGGGGAGAGATAGCCGTCCGCGTCTCGGTCGGCGGCGGCGAGCAGGTCGGCCGCGGGGAGGTCGACGAGGCCCGCGCCGACGTGGCGGATGAGGGATTCGAGTTCCTCGACCGAGATCCGCCCGTCGCCGTTGGTGTCGAACACGCGGAAGGCGGCGTCCGCGTCGGTCACCTCGAGGCGTCCTGTCACCAGTGCCGCGTCGAATTCGGCCTTGGAGACCAGGAAGTCGCCGTTGGTATCGGCCGCGGCGACCAGGCGCTCGATCGCGTCGGCGTCGACTTCCAGCCCGAGCGCGCGGATTCCGTCGGTGATGTCCTGGACGGAGACGAGTCCGTCACCGTCGCGGTCCCACAGCTCGAACGTGTCGACCGATTGTTCACTCATGCCACTGCCTTCCCACGGCCGCCGGCGATTTCGGACGGCGAACCCACGACCACTGTACGGTTCCGTTGTCGGCGTGGGCGTACCTCCGCATCCGCTCCGGCCGTCCGTGGTCTGTCGACGGACTCCGTCCGGCAGCGCCTGCCGTGTTCGGTATTCGCCGCTAGGGAACGGCGACCCGCTCGGCCGCCACCCGCTTCTCATCGGCATCCGCCAGCCAGAAATACACCGGAGGGAAGGCGAATTCGATGACGGTCAGCACGATCTGGAACCAGTGCGGCCACCCGTACACGGCGACGGACAACACCCGCCCGACCGCGCCGAGCAGGAAGATACCCGCCAGCCACCGCACCGCCAGCGCCGGAATCGGCGTGCGGCGCGCGGTCCAGATCCACGCCACGCCGTACCCGACGAAAATGGCGCCGAAGAAGCGACTCTGGCTGTCGGCGGTGACACCGGAGGAACCCATGTCGGGCACCGAGTCGATGCCGAGCGCCAGGTGGAGGAAGCCGATCGCGACGCACGCTACGCCCATCGTCATCGCCAGGATCTTCAGCAGCTTCGCCATGGCTTCCCTTTCACAGGACATAACCCGTTGCCGCACAACGGTCTTGACCTGGAAGATCGCGGCGATGTGCGTCTACTACAAGTGATAGTAGAGTCAGGGTAGACCTGCGTCAACATCCGGAAACCGGCCGAGCCGCGCGGCCTGTCCGATGACCGTCGGCGGCCGGAGTGCCGTCAGTCCACGAGTCCGCGCGGGCGGATGACGAAGACCGGCGAGGAGCGCTTGCCCTTCTCCTCGAGCAGCGCGATGGCGGTGCCGTCGGCGGTCAGCGCGGCGTGCACGCCCGCGATGCCGATCGGATCCAACCACCGTCCGTCGCGCAGGGATTCGGCTTCGCGGTCATCGATCGTGCGGTGCGGGAACGCGATGCGGACCGCCTCGTCGATGCCGAGGTTCAGCGTGGGATCCTCGGCGAGCCGATCCAGCGTTCGCGCGTGTTCCAGGGTGAAGGGGCCGACCCTGGTGCGGCGCAAAGCGGTCAGGTGACCGCCGACGCCCAGCGCGGCGCCGAGGTCGCGGGCCAGCGCACGCACGTAGGTGCCGGAGGAGCACTCCACCACGACGTCCAGATCGACGAAGCCGTCCGAAACATCGCGCCGGGCAAGCACATCGAAGCGTGACACGGTCACCGGACGGGCGGTGAGGCGCACTTCCTCACCCGCGCGGTGGCGGGCGTAGGCGCGTTCGCCGTTCACCTTGATGGCGCTGACGGTGGCGGGCACCTGCTCGATGTCACCGGTCAGTTCCGCGATTCCCGTGGCGATGTCGGCGTCGGTGAGGTGCAGCGCGGAGACGGTCGCCAGGGTCTCGCCCTCGGCATCGTCGGTGGTGGTGGACTGGCCGAGCCGGATGGTGGCGGTGTAGGCCTTCGTGGTGAGCGTCAGCAGGCCGAGCAGCTTGGTGGCCCGTTCGACGCCGAGCACCAGCACCCCGGTCGCCATCGGGTCGAGCGTGCCCGCGTGCCCGACCTTCTTGGTACGCAACAACTTCCGGCACTTGGCCACCACGTCGTGGCTGGTCCAGCCCCCGTCCTTGTCGACGATCAACAGGCCGCCGAGCACGTCGGGGCGCTGTGCCTGGGTGGTCGGCTCGGTCATCAGCCGTGCGCGATCGCGGTCAGGATCAGCCCGTCGGCGATCAGCCAGCGTCCGTCGAACGAGGTGAGCGGCAGCCCGCCGTCGTTGGGCTGGCCCGGCACCAGCAGCTGGCTGCGGAAAGTGCCCGAACCGGTGCCGTCGGCGTTCTCCTCGACGGTGAAGGTGATGTGCGCCTCCTCGAAACCGAGCCAGCGGGTGGTCAGCGGGAACCACGCCTTGTAGGTGGCCTCCTTGGCGCAGAACAGCAGCCGATCCAGGTGCAGGCGAGAATCGATGTCGCGCAACCACTCCCGCTCGGCGGGCAGACTCACCGAGTCGAGCACGCCGTCCGGCAGCGCGCCGTGCGGTTCGGCGTCGATGCCGATCGAGCGGAAGCGCATCTTGTGCGCCAGCGCCGCGGCGCGGTAGCCGTCGCAGTGCGTGAGGCTGCCCGTGATGCCGCGCGGGAACATCGGCATGCCCCGCTCGCCCTTGCCGATCGCGACCGGCGGCTCACCGAGTTCCTCCAAGCACAGCCGCGCGCAGTGGCGGGCGCCGATGAAATCGCGACGCCGCTTCTCCACCGACTGCGCGATGAGATGCTCTTCGGCCGGATGCGGCTTCAGATCCTCCGGATACGCCAACAGCTCGGCCGAGGCCACGCCATTGGGCAGAATGTTCTCGATCATCGGCTCCGAGCCTAGTCGAGGCGAACCTCCGCATGCGCTGCGGTCGTTCGCGGGCCGACGAAGGACTTCATCCGGCTGTCCGGTCGGGCGCACCTCCGCATGCGCGACGAACTCGGTCCGACAGCGCCTGTCAGGGCCGGATCAGACGCCGCGCCTGCGCTGGGCGCGGCTGCGCATCTCGGCCGCGGCCGCCTCCATCTCGGGGGTGACCTTGAAATGACCGCCCCACTTGTTCAGCGTGCCCGGTGGATACTCCGGGGCAGGCAGGATCTGGCGCAGCAGCTTGTCGGGCAGGCCGCGGCGCTGCCATTCGCGCGGGTAGCCGAGCGAGACCTCTTCGAAGCGGACGCCGTCGTAGTAGGAGGTGCGCGGAATGTGCAGGTGCCCGTACACCGAACACACCACGTTGTAGCTGGTGTGCCAGTCGGCGGTCAGGTCGGTGCCGCACCACAGCGCGAACTCGGGATAGAACAGGACGTCGGTGGGCTGGCGGACCAGCGGGAAGTGGTTGATCAGCACCAGCGGCGTCTCCGGCGGGAGCGCGTCCAGCTTGCGCTTGGTGACCTGCACCCGGGCGTGACACCAGGCGTCCCTGGTCAGATACGGCTCCGAGGAGAGCAGGAACTCGTCGGTGGCGACCACGTTGCGCTCGCGGGCGATGGCCAGGCCCTCGGCCTTGGTCTTCGCGCCCTCGGGGAGGAACGAGTAGTCGTAGAGCAGGAACATCGGGGCCAGCGTCACCGCGCCGCCATGTGCCTCGGCGCCGGCCCCGCGCCACACCGGGAACGGATCCTCGGGTGTGACGACGTCCAGGTCGCGGCAGATCGACACCAGGTACTCGTAGCGGGCGACGCCGTGCATCTGCACGGGATCCTTCGCCGTGGTCCACAGCTCGTGGTTGCCGGGCACCCAGATCACCTTGGCGAAGCGCTGGCGCAGCAGTTCCAGCGCCCAGCGGATGTCCTCGGTCTTCTCCCCCACGTCACCGGCGACGATCAGCCAGTCCTCCGGCGAGTCCGGCTGGATCTGCTCCACGATCGGCCGATTCCCCTGATGCCCGACGTGTACGTCGCTCACCGCCATCAACTTGGGTATCACCACACCCACCTTGTCACATCCGAGTGGACCAGCCGCCGCCCGCCTCCGCCAACACGATTCATCCCCGATCGGAACGCGGTGAACGCGGGCGGCATTCCGCAGTGGCCCGAGGCTCGGCGCGGTGATCAGTGGATCCGAACGCCCGGCGCGAAGCCCGCCGCCGCGGTCAATCTGCCGTTGGGTTCGCGGCGGCACGACGCTACGGCGAGTGACACGGACGCGGTAGACCCGGGCGGAACCCGGACGCCGCCGTCGACTACACGTGCGTCCAGTGGATCCGAGCGCTCGGCGCGAAACCCGCCGCCACGGTCAATTTGCCATTGGGCTCGCGGCGGCACGACGCCACGGCGATGTGGCAGGGGCGCGGCAGGTCCGGCGGAACCCGGACGCCTCCGTCGAGCTCGTATCGCATGTTGGTGACCTTCCACGCGCGTGCTTCCGGCTCGTCCGGTGCGAGGGGCGGACGGTCGGGACGCGCCACCACCATCACTTCGGTGATCCCCGTCGGCCACACGAAGGTCAACAGACCCGCACGCTCGGCAAGATCGGTGACCACCGGGATGCCGCTCGGCATGGGATCGTCCGGCACCACTGGCGCGGTGGGCTCGATGCCGGAGCCGGTCGCGGCCCCCGCCTCGAACTCGGCAGACTCACCGGACCCCGCCGACCGCGCGACCGGGCTGGACTGAGCCGAATCCGGCGACCACCCCTGCTCGGCAGTCGAACCGGACCAAGGAACTCCGCTGGAGTCGGCTGTCTCGCCCGACTCGATCGCCGAGCCGGGCAGACCGTCGGCATCCTGCCGAACCGAAGGTTCCTGTGTCGGAGTGCCGGACCGATCGACAACCTCGTGCGGCATCGCCTGCGAATGCCCGCCGGTCGAGTCGGGCCGCCTCATCGGGGCGGGATCACCGGCAGCACCGGCGTCGGCTGCTCCATCGGGCCCGTTTACCGGCGCGGACTGGCTCGTGCTGGCCGGTTGGAGCACCGAGCTCGGCGGCACCGGCGCGGAAGCGGCTGGGGCGGCCGAATCAGACCGGTCCAGCGACTCGGGCTGGGCCGCGTGTTCGCCGTCGGCACGCGCGCCCGGCACCATCGTCGCGCTGGGCTCAGCCGTCGAACCCACGTCGGCAGCCCGACCGTGCCCATCCACCGGCGCGGGCTGACTCGGGGCCGAGCCGGTTCGCTCCAGCAACTCCGGTTGGGCCGAGTTTTCGCCGTCGGCACGCCCGCCCGGCACCATAGTCGTGCCAGGAGGAACCGCGGGAGTGGCCTGGTCGTGGCTGCCCACCGGAGCGGACTGGCTCGCGGAGGCCGGTTGGACGACCGAACCCGGTGGCATGCCGGAACCGGCTGCGTCGGCCGACCCGGAGCGGTCTACCGAGGCGTGCCCCGACACCGGAAGTGGTTGCGCGGCTCGGCCGTGCGTGTCCGTCGAGGCGGTCGGCAACGACCGCGGATCGGGACCGGCGTCCGAACGTGTGGCTTCGGAGTAACTCCCCGATATAGCGGCGGCGACGGCGTACACCGGCACTTCGCCGGGCGGAGCGCCTCCGTCTTCGAGTTCGGTGCCTCCGGTGCGGCCGACCACGCGCCAGGAGCCGTCCGGCTGGAGGCGGGTGACGCGGTAGGCCACGTCGTCGGCCGGAGCGGGCGTCCAGACCACCTGCACGGAGCCGTTCGCCATGCGGGTGGCCGTCACGCGGCCGGGGGCGGGCACGGGGGTGGCGGCCAGCGCCTCGCTCGCGCCCGGGTGGTCGACGCAGGCGGCTTGGGCGGCGCGCAGGGTGCGGGAGCGTTCGGCGGACGGCCCCGCGGCCGCGGCCGCGACCAAGCGGTCGGCCTCGGCGACGGCCCGTTCCGCCTCGGCGAGCAGTTCGTCCAGGCCAGCGGCCGATCCGGTGGGCGGCGGCACGTCGGCGGCGACGCGTCGCAGCTGCCGAAGGTGTTCGAGCGCCTCCACGTAGCGTGTCGCCGCGCGGGCCGCGAGGGCGACCCGCCAGAGCCGGGCCGCGTCGGCGAGCACCCGTTCGACGTCGTCGGACACCGAGCGGATCGGTGTGGTGCCCTCGTTGTGCGGATCGAGGCCCCTGGCCTCGGCGATGTGGCGCGCGGCCTCCTGCGGACGACCGCTTCGCAACGCCGCCCGCGCGGCCTTGAGCGGCTCCTCCCACTGCCGCCGCGGCGGAGCGGGCGCGACGGGTGCCGCCGCTCGGCCCGTGCTCGACGCGGAAGGCGCGGGCGTCGGCCGCGCGGAACCGACTGCGCGCGAACCCAATTCGACGGCCAGGTCTTCGAGCAGTCGTCCCGCGGCGTGCGGGTCCATGCCGAGCGCGATCGCCTCGTCGAGCAGGAACTCGTAGTCCTCCCCCACCAACTCGTCCTCGACCAGCACGGCGGCCCGCACCTTGGGCCGCAGCTCCGCGGTGACGTCCTCGACGATCGAGGCGACGTACTCGGCCACCTCGGGGCCACCGGGCTCCAGCAGGTCCTGCACGTGCACGAGCAGTTCGTCGAGCACCACGCGCATCCGTCCGGGCGGCAGCTCGCGGGACCGGGCGCGCAACGCGTCGGCGCGCAGCCGGATCTCGCCGGTGTGCGTGGCGCGGCTCGGATCCAGCCCGAGCAGCCCGAGCAACGTCGGCGCGGGCGGACCGTCCACCAGGCGCCCCCATTCGGCGAGCAGCCCGCGAATCTGTTGACGCCGTTGGTCGGTGAGTGTGCTGGCGGACGCGGTGGGCCGCGGCGCGTCCTGGATGATCCGGTGACGGCGCAAACGGGTGGCGACCTCGGCGGCGGACAGCCCGCCCATCGCCCCGATCTCCTCCAGCCCTGGCACCTTCGCGGCGGGCACCCCGCCGTGGCGCTGCACCAGCCGGGAGATCGCGGTGTCCAGCATCTCGTAGCGTTCGGCGTCGCGCTGTTCGCGCTCCTGCCGGATCCGGATCGCTTCGGCCCGCCGCGTCGACGCGTCGAGCAGCAGATAGGACAGGTGGTCGTGGCTTTCCACCAGCAATCCGACGAGCACGCGGTACTTCGGATGGTCGCGCTGCCGCTGCCAGAAGCCCCACACCTCGCTCACCCGAGCGGAAACCTCCGCGTCGCTGAGGGTCTCGGCCTCGTCGAGCGGAATGTCGTAGAGCTCGAACGGGTCCGACTGGTCGATGCCGCCGCGGCGCTCGACCGCGGCGAGCACCCGCTTGCGGTAATCGTTGGGGTCGAAAGCGTGCATGGCGGCTCAGCTGTCGCGACGCCGGGAACGCTGCACCTGGTCGAGCTCGCGCGCGACATCGGCCTGGGACAGGGTTGCTCCGGTCTGCGCCGACAACGTCAGCGGCATGTCGGCGTCGACGTGGTGCGCTGTCACGTGCAGCACGCCGTCGAAGCCCATCTCGAAGGTGACGCGCACCTCGCTGCCCGCGGGGTAGCCCGGGGGAATGCCGCGAATCCGGCCCTCCACAAGCACTTTGGTGTCCTCGGGACGCATCGAGGCGGCCTGTCCCTGCTGTTCCACGATGGTCAGCTCGATCTGATCCTGGTCCTCGCGCACCGTGCCGAACGACCGACGCACCCGAACCGGCAGCGTCTGGTTGCGGTGCACCAGCCAGGCGGCCGCCAACCCGTAGTGCGAATCCAGTGCGAGCACACCGAATCCGCGCGAGACCACCGTGTCGACCTGGATCTCCAGCATCCGCCGCACCAGGCTCACCGGCTGGCCGAACGACTCCGCGACCCGCGCGACCGACTGCTCGAGATCCGCGGGCGCCGCCTCGTTCAGACCGGAGCCGTCGCGCAGCCGACCGCGGGTGACGAGATCGGCGACGATCAACCGCTCCATCTCGAGCTTCTCGCCGTAGAGCGCCGCGCCGCGCGCCACCGACAGATCCGGGTCGCGCAACTCGCCGATCAGGCCGAGTTCCTTCTCCAGCTCACGGGCGACCATCGGCATCCGGGAGGAGCCGCCGACCAGCAGCAGCCGGTCGACCGACGCCACGCCGCGCTTGCCCGCCGCGGCCAGACAATCCCTGGTGAGATCGAGCGTGCGGCGCATCAGCGAGGCCGTCATCGACTCGAGTTCGTCCCTGGTCAGCGTGATGACGGCGCGGGCGCCGTCGTGCGCGACGACGACCTCCGTGCTCTCCTGGACACTGAGCTCGCGCTTGGCACGCTCGGCCGCCAGCACCAGCGTCTGCGAACCCGCCGAATCGTCCAGTGGGTCTTCGGCATCGGGATTGGCCGCGCAGAACCGCTGAGACAGATACAGGGCGATCCGCTCGTCCCAGTCGGCGCCGCCGAGCTGGTGATCGCCTTCCACGGCGAGCACGGAGATGCGGCGATCGGCCAGCTCGATGACGGTGGCGTCGAAGGTGCCGCCGCCGAGGTCGTAGACGAGCACGGTCTCGCGCGCACCGGTTTTGCCGATGTCGACGCCGCCGTCGAGCCTGCCGAAACCGTAGGAGAACGCCGCGGCGATCGGCTCGGACAGCACGCCCGCGACATCGAAGCCCGCGTAGGTTCCCGCCTGAATGGTGGCGCGCCGCTCCTCGTCGCCGAAGTACGCGGGCACCGTGATCACGGCCCGGCGCACCGGCTCGCCGCCGCCGAATTCCGCGTCGGCGGCGAGACTCTTGAGGATCAGCGCGGAAACGGCGGGCGCGGACCAGGTCTCGCCGTGCGCGGCGAAACGCCACTCCGCGTCGCCCATTCGACGCTTCACCAGCGAGCACACGTGCTCGGGATCCAGCCGGGCCTGCCGCCGGGCGCCCTCGCCCACCAGATGATCGAACGCGGACGCGAACAGCACGACGGACGGAACCGTCGGTTCCCCGTTCATGCCGATCATTACTTCGGGCCGACCGTCGGCGTCGATCCGCGCGATCGCCGAGTTCGTTGTGCCCAGGTCGATGCCGTAGACCCCCATGGCAGGCGATGGTATCAGCCACCGCCGACAGTGGCGCAGCGACCGATGGGCGAATCCGGCTGACGCCCAGAACAATCGACTCGCGTCCGGGCTATGGTGCGAGCATGACGGAACCAGTCGCGGAATCGCTCGCCCAACTCGTCGAACGCGTCGAGGACCTGTCCCGGGTCGTCGCGCGCCAGGCCGCCACCATCGAGCGCCTCGCCGACGAAGCGAAGGCCCGCGCCCGCCAGGACCGCGCTGGCGCCGATCTTCCGCTGGTCGTCGAGCTGTTCGCCCTGCACAACGACACCGCCGCCTGCGCGGCGACCGCCGAATCGCCCAGGGAGCGGGCGGCGTTCGAGGTCATCGGCGCACGCGTCGAACGGCTGCTCACCGGTCGCGGGGCGGCGATCGTCACGCCGCGTCCCGACGACCCCTTCGACTCGCTCACGATGGAGGCCGCCGACGTCACCGCCACCACCGACCCGGACGCCGACCGCACCGTCGACGGGCTCGTGCACCCCGGGCTCACCGTGGCGGGCCGGTCGGTCCGTCCCGCGGGTGTCGTCGTCCGCCGCTATCGCGCGGTCGAAGAGTCCGCGTGAGTCAGCGGCCCCGCTCGTAGGAGTGGTCGGGCCGTTCGACGCGGTGGTACTCGCGGACGACGAGCGTCGGGATCGAGTCGCGGTCGCGGCGCGCGCTGCCCGGTTCCACGACGCCGCGCACCTCGAGCCAGGTGTCCTCGTCGAGCGGCTCCTCGATGCCGGACAGGTGCAGCCGAATGTAACGGGCATCGGCCACACAGCAAGTGATCACCACGCGACCGAGGTCGATGCCGTAGCCGCGCATGCGGCGCAGCACGAAACCGCTGACGGTGATCTCCCGGCCGTCCAGCGACCGGGTGGAGTCGAGCGTCGCACGGTTCACCACCTCGGAGATCGAGAGGAAAGGAGCGGGCTCGTCGGGCAACGGCGGGTAGGCGATCAACTCCGGTTGCGCGACAACGGTATCCGGCGGACGAATCGCCGAGCTGGTCACCGCCGCCCCCGCGCCGAGTGCGGGCGGCGCGACCAGCAGCAGGGTGGCGACCGGCGCGAGCAGCAGCCACTGCACGCGCCCATGCCCGTGCTCGTGTCCGTGCTCGTGCTCGTGCTCGTGCTCGTGCTCGTGCTGATGGCGATGGTTGCTGCCGCGCGACGACCCGCGATACAGGTCGCCGATGATGGCCGCGGTGCCGAGCGCGACGATGCCGATCCCGCTGACCAGCAGGAACGGAAAGAGCCCCGGCTTCACGTAGCGCAGGTAGGTGCCGTCGAAGGTGATGCGCAGCACCGCGATTCCGATCAGCAGCAACAGCAGGTTCTGCGTTTCCCGCCTCATCGCGCACCCCCGAGGAAGACGTAACCCGCCACCGTCGCGCAGACGATCGCGACCGCGAAGGTCGACGGCGCGAACCACAGCGCGAACCGCCGCCCGAACGCGCCCGCCTGCATCGCGAACAGCTTGACGTCCACGGCGGGCCCGACGACCAGGAACACCAACCGCGGCAACAACGGCAGCGTCGACATGCTCGCCGCGACGAACGCGTCGGCCTCCGAACACAACGCGAGCACCACCGCCAGCACCGCGAGCACCACGATGGCCAGCAGCATCCGGGTGGCCAGGTGCTCGAACCAGCGCGGCGGAACCAGGACGTGCAGCGCCGCAGCGGTCGCCGCGCCCAGCACCAGGAACGCCCCGGCTTGGAGCAGATCGTGGCGGGCCGCCTCGGCGAAGACCTCGGCCCGGGTGCGGCCGGTCACGCAGTGGTCCGGTCCGCCACGCGGCAGCATCCAGGCGGGGCTGCCGAACCGCGACCACAGCAACCCCATGACGAGGGCGGTGGCCAGCGAGCCGGCGAACCGCGCCGCCACCATTCCCGGTTCGCCGGGAAACGCGACCGCGGTGGCGATCAACACCACCGGGTTGATCGCGGGCGCCGACAGCAGAAAGGCCAGCGCCACCGAACTCGGCGCGCCCTGATCGATCAGCCTGCGCGCGACCGGAACGACGCCGCATTCGCAGCCGGGCAGCGCGAGCCCCGCCAGCCCGCCGACACCGATCGCGGCGGTCTCATTGCGCGGCAACACCTTCCGCAGCAGCGCGGGCGAGACGAACGCGGCGATGGCGCCGCTGACCACCACACCGAGCACGAGAAAGGGAATGGCCTGCACGAAGACTCCGACGAACATCGTCAGCGCGGTCTGGAGCCGCAGCCGCGCGTCGATCGCCGAGGCGAGCTGGGCCTGCCAGACGATTCCCGCCACCAGCAACCCGGCGAGAACGTAGGTCGACGACACCCGGATTCGCGTGCGGCGCGCTGGCAGCTGCTCGAGCATTCCCCCATCTTGCCAGGAATGAATATCGTTTTCGAAATAGCGAACCGGACGGTCAGGCGCTGCCGCGCGGAATCTCCGCGCCCACCTGCGCCCAGCGACCCGTCAGCGTCCGCCAGACCACCGCCGCGAGCCGCAGCACCATGAAAGCGACCAGACCGGACCAGATGCCCGCGATTCCCCAGTCCAAGACGAGCGAGAGCCAGATGGCGGGCAGGAAGCCGATCAACGCGGCACCGAGCGTCGCGGTCCGCAGAAACGCGGCGTCACCGGCGCCGAGCAGCACGCCGTCGAGCGCGAACACCACACCGGCGACCGGAATGATGCCCACGAAGAACCACCACACCACGTGGGTGCGATCCAGCACCGCAGGGTCGTCGGTGAACAGCGGCGGGACGACCGCGTACCCCGCGGCGAACGCACCGGCCAACGCGAGCGCGAAGACCTCCGACCACCGCGTGACGCGCCACGCGAGCCGCCGCGCACCCACGGCGTTTCCACCGCCGAGCGCCGCACCCACCAGGGTCTGGGCGGCGATAGCCAGCGAATCCAGCGTCAGCGCAAGGAAGTTCCACAGTTGGAGGACCAGCTGGTGCGCCGCGACGGACGCCGCACCGAACCGCGACGCCACGGCCGCCGCCGACACGAAACATGCCTGAAAGGCCAAGCTGCGCATGATCAGGTCGCGGCCGAGCACCAGTTGGGCGCGCATCACCGCCCACTGCGGAACCAGCGAAACGCGTTCGCGCACCAAGGCTCCCAGGAACAGCGCGGCCGTCACCGTCTGCCCGGCGACATTCGCCACCGCCGAGCCGGGCAATCCGAGTGTGGGCGCGCCGAGCAAGCCATGCACCAGCACCGGGCACAGCACCGCCGAAAGCACAAGACCGGCAACCACATACAGCAGCGGACGACGGGTCTCCTGAACACCGCGGAACCACCCGTTGCCCGCCATCGCGATCAGAATGAGCGGCACGCCGAACAGCGCGATCCGCACCCAGGGCAGCGCCTCGGCGGCGATGTCCCCGCCGCCCGCGATGGCGCTGGTCAGCGGAACGGCGAACGCCTGCACCGTGATCAGGATCAGCAGGCCGACCAGCACCGCGAGCCAAGTGGCCTGCACGCCCTCGGCCACCGCGCCGCGCTCGTCGCCCGCGCCGTGCCTGCGGGCGGCCCGCGCGGTCGTTCCGTAGGACAGGAAGGTCAGTTGGGTGCTCACCTGCGCGAGGATCAAGCCGCCGACGGCCAGTCCGGCCAGCGCCAGCGCGCCGAGCCTGCCGACCACCGCGAGATCGAACAGCAGGTAGATCGGTTCGGCGACCAAGACGCCCAGCGTGGGTAGCGCGAGGCCGAGAATGCGCCTCGGCCCGGCCTCGGCGGGATCGGCATCGCTCTCGGCACTGACGCCCGCGATATCCCGCGTGCTCATCCGAGCGCCGCGAGCAGTGCCCGCACCACGTCCTCCGGGCGTCCGTCGGTGGTGTACCCGGCCGCGTAACGGTGCCCGCCGCCGCCGAGCGCGGTCGCCACCTCCGCGACGTCGACACCGTCCTGCGCGCCGGGCCCGGAATCGCGGGACCGCAGCGACACGGTCCAGCGGCCGTCGACCGTGCGCGACTCCTTGAACACCGCGGCCACCCCGGCTTCGGCCGTGGTGCGAACGATATCGATGACGCTCTCGACCTCCTCCGACCGCACGCCGGTGACGTCGTCGCGGCGCACGAACGCGTACGCCAACCCGGTGCCGCTCCGCGCGCCGGGCTCCAGCCGGGCCGTGCCGAGCACCCGTGACAGCATCGGCAGCCAGTCGAACGGATGGGTGTCCAGCAGCGTGCGCGCGATCTCGGCGCCGTCGATCCCGGTGGCGAGCAGCCGTTCGGCCAGCTGGTGGGTTCCGGGCCGCACCCAGCGGAACGAGCCGGTGTCGGTGACCAGGCCCGCGTACAGGCAGTGCGCGACCTCGGCATCGATCGGCACGCCCCAGGCGTCGAGCAACCGGGCGATCAGGCTGGTCGTCGATTCCGCGCCCGAGTCCACCACGTTGATCGCACCGAAGCGGGTGTTCGAGCGGTGATGGTCGAGCACCAGCGCCGTCACCGCGCCGGACAGCCGGTCGGCCAGCGCGCCGAGCCGCCCCGCGCTGCCGCAGTCCACCGCGACGAGCAGGTCCACTTCGCGCGGCACCTCCGCGGGCCGGACCAGATGCTCGATCCCGGGCAGCGAGCGCATGGAAGCGGGCAGTTCGGCGGGCTCGGCGAACGACACCCACACCGGGATCCCGCGCCGATGCAGCACGAGCGCCAGCGCCAGACCGCTGCCGATGGTGTCGGCGTCGGGTTGCACATGGCACAGGATGGTGACCGATCCGGCGGCGTTCAGCGCCGCGACGGCCGCGTCGAGTTCGGCCTTGTTACCGCTCGTCGTCATCCGTGTCGCGCGTCACTCGGCGCTGTCGCGCTCGACCTTGTACGGATCGGCCTCGCCCGCGGGCCGCGCGTTGGCGGCCGTCCTTGCCACCGCGTCGTCGGCGGCCCTGGCGCGGGCCAGCAGCTCCTCCATCTCGCGCGCGGCGTCGGGCACCTTGTCCAGCACGAACGCCAGCGTCGGCGTGAACTTCACCCCGGTTCCCGCCCCCACCTTGGAACGCAGCACACCCTTGGCCTTCTCCAGACCGGCGGCCGCGGCCGCGTAATCCGGTTCGGCTTCGAGGGTTTCACCCATCACCGTGTAGTACACCGTGGCCTCGCGCAGATCACCGGTGACCTTCGCGTCGGTGACCGTCACGAAACGCAGCCGCGGATCCTTCACCTCGTATTCGATCGCGGTGGCGACGATCGAGGAAATCCGCTTCGCGAGTCGGCGTGCCCTGGCTTGATCCACCATGGCCGTCTCCTCCTCACTGTTGTCTGTATTCGGTTGGCGTCGCGGGGCTCAGTCTTCGGGCCCGAAGATCCGGCGGCGTACTGCCAGCAACTGTAACTCCGGGCGCGCCGCGACGTGCCTCTCACATTTGTCGAGCACCTCGGTCAGGTGATCCATGCCGGCACTGACCATGGCCACTCCCAGCAACGAGCGCCGGTACCGATCGTGTTCCCCGCCCTCGGCCGCGCTCACGCCGAAGCGTTGCAACTCGGCCAGTATCGGCCGGATGACCGACCGCTTCTCCTTCAGCGAATGGACGTCGCCGAGCAGTATGTCGAACTCCAGTGCACCTAGGTACACCCACACACCTTTCAGTGTTCTAGGCCGAACCGAACACCGCACCTCGCGCCCGGCGCCCCGCCGTAGGAGCGGGGCCTCGGACGCTGGTGCGGTGTTCGAATACTCGGACCGGTCAGTCGCGCGGCTTCTCGCGGAGCTCGTACGCCTCGATGACGTCGCCCTCCTTGATATCGGAGTAGGTCAGCGTCATACCGCACTCGTAGCCCTCGCGGACCTCGGTCGCGTCGTCCTTCTCCCGCTTCAGCGAGGAGATGGTGACGGTCTCGGCGATCACCACGTTGTCGCGCAGCAGACGCGCCTTGGCGTTGCGCTTGACCGACCCGGAGGTGACCATGCAGCCCGCGATGTTGCCGACCTTCGACGAGCGGAAGATGGCCCTGATCTCGGCGCGACCCAGCTCGACCTCTTCGTAGATCGGCTTGAGCATGCCCTTGAGGGCCTTCTCGATCTCGTCGATGGCCTGGTAGATCACCGAGTAGTACCGGATGTCGACGCCCTCGCGGTTGGCCAGCTCGGTCGCCTTGCCCTCGGCGCGCACGTTGAACCCGATGATGATCGCGTTCGACGCCGAGGCCAGGTTGACGTTGGTCTCGGTGACGCCACCGACACCGCGGTCGATGACCCGCAGCCGCACTTCCTCGCCGACCTCGATACCCATGAGGGCCTCTTCGAGGGCCTCGACGGTACCGGAGTTGTCGCCCTTGAGGATCAGGTTCAGCTCCGAAGTCTCCTTCAGCGCGGCATCCAGATCTTCCAGGCTGATCCGCTTGCGGCTGCGCGCGGCCAGCGCGTTGCGCTTGCGCGCGTTGCGGCGGTCGGCGATCTGGCGAGCGATACGGTCCTCGTCGACGACGAGCAGGTTGTCACCGGCGCCGGGCACCGAGGTGAAACCGACGACCTGGACGGGCCGCGACGGCAGCGCCGCCTCGACGTCGTCGCCGTGCTCGTCGACCATGCGGCGCACGCGACCGTAGGCGTCGCCCGCCACGATCGAGTCGCCGACGCGCAGCGTGCCGCGCTGGATGAGCACGGTCGCCACCGGACCACGGCCGCGGTCGAGGTGCGCCTCGATGGCGACACCCTGGGCGTCCATGTCCGGGTTGGCGCGCAGGTCGAGGGCCGCGTCCGCGGTGAGCAGGACGGCCTCGAGCAGTGCGTCGATGTTGGTGCCCTGCTTGGCGGAGATGTCGACGAACATCGTGTCGCCGCCGTACTCCTCGGCCACCAGGTTGTACTCGGTCAGCTGCTGCCGGATCTTCTCCGGGTTCGCGCCTTCCTTGTCGATCTTGTTGACCGCCACGACGATCGGCACGTCGGCCGCCTGCGCGTGGTTGATCGCCTCCACCGTCTGCGGCATGACGCCGTCGTCGGCGGCGACCACCAGGATCGCGATGTCGGTGGCCTTCGCACCGCGGGCACGCATGGCGGTGAACGCCTCGTGACCCGGGGTGTCGATGAAGGTGATCAGTCGGTCGTCGTCGCCGAGGTGGGTCATCACCTGGTAGGCGCCGATGTGCTGGGTGATGCCACCGGCCTCGCCCTCGCGGACGTTGGCCTTGCGGATCGTGTCCAGCAGTCGGGTCTTACCGTGGTCGACGTGACCCATGACGGTCACGACCGGGGGACGGACCTGCAGGTCCTCCTCGTCGCCCTCGTCCTCGCCGTAGGTGAGGTCGAAGCTCTCCAGCAGCTCGCGGTCCTCGTCCTCGGGGCTGACCACGTGCACGACGTAGTTCATCTCGCTGCCGAGCAGCTCGAGGGTCTCGTCGTTCACCGACTGGGTCGCGGTGACCATCTCGCCGAGGTTGAACAGCGCCTGGACCAAAGCGGCCGGGTTGGCGTCGATCTTCTCCGCGAAGTCCGACAGCGACGCGCCACGGGCGAGCCGGATGATCTCGCCGTTGCCGCGCGGCAGCCGCACGCCGCCGACGGCGGGCGCCTGCATGCTCTCGTACTCGGCGCGCTTCGCCCGCTTCGACTTGCGACCACGACGCGGGGCGCCACCGGGACGACCGAACGCACCGGCCGCACCGCCACGGCCACCGGGACCACCCGGGCGACCGCCGCCGCCACCGGGACGACCACGGAAACCACCGGCCGCGGGAGCACCCGCACCGGCACCGGGCGCACCGGTGCCGCCGCCACCACCGCGGTAGCCGCCGCCACCGCCGGGACGACCGGCGCCACCGGCGCCGCCACCCGGACGACCGGGACGACCCGCACCGGCGCCGCCGGGACCCGGACGGGCCGAACGCTGCGGCATCGCACCGGGATTCGGACGCGGAGGCATCGAGCCGGGGCTCGGACGGGGACCACCGGGACGGGGGCCGCCACCCTGGGCAGCGGCCGGACGCGGACCGGCCTGGCCGGGACCCGGACGCGGGCCGCCCTGAGCCGGACCGGGACGCGGGCCACCCTGCGCGGGACCCGGACGCGGGCCGCCCTGGGCCGGACCTGGGCGGGGACCGCCCTGAGCCGGACCCGGACGTGGACCGCCCTGGGGCGCCGGACGCGGGGCGCGCTCGGGCGCGGGCGTCGACGAGTAGGGGTTGTTACCGACGCGCGGGGTCTTGGGGCCGGGCTTCGGCCCACCGGGACGCGGACCACCCTGCGCGGGCGCACCGGGACGCTGCTGCTGGCCCGGACGCGGCGCACCCGGGGTCGGGCGCGGACCGGACGGAGCGGGCGCGGCCTTGGCGGCGGGCGCCGAGTCCTGCGCGGGCGCGGCGGGGCCCGGCTTCACGGCCGGACCGGGGCGCACACCGTCACCGGGACGGGTGGTGGCCGGGCCGGGAGTCGCGGCGGCCTGGGCCGCGGGCGCGGCCGGGGACGACGCGGCGGCTTGCGCCGGAGCCGGGGTACGTGGGCCGGGGCGCGGACCGCCCGCGGCGGGCTTCGCGGCCGGACGGGCCGACGAAGCGGGCCCGGGGCGCGCCCCGGACTTGGAGTCTGCCGCCGGCGCGGACTTCGCCGCCAGCGACTCGCGCAGCCGACGGGCGACGGGCGCTTCCACCGTCGAGGACGCCGACTTCACGAACTCGCCCTGCTCCTTGAGCGTTGCGAGTAGTTCTTTGCTCGTGACACCGAGTTCTTTGGCCAACTCGTGCACGCGGGCCTTGCCTGCCACTGCTCTCCTCACTGAGAGGTCGAGCAGTGCCACCGTTTCAGGGGACGGCGGCCCGCACGACCTCGGGTTATCTCCGATGGACGTTCATCGTTGGTACTTCACGGTGTGCTCATGAGTGCTCGTGCCTGTTCTCGAGGTAATGCTCCAGGGCTGAGATATCCAGATGTCCGGACACTCGTAGTGCTCTGCCGAATGCTCGGCGCCGTTCTGCGGTGCTCAGACAAGACGAAAGGGGGTGCAACCAGGCACCCCTCCCGGGAAGTCTGTGCCGCGGATCGGGAACGATCACGACGATACGGGATCCGTCGCCGGTTTCCCGATCTTGTGCCACGATCCGCAACAGATCGACGGCCAACTCGCGCTTCCGACATCCGATACACGTGCGCACCGGGGCCGACCGCCGCTCGGAAGCGGGGAGTCGATCGGTGGTGCGTTCGAGCGAAGAAGCCGAAGGCTCGTGCTGAACCTGGGACCACTGTACCGCTGCCCGGCCCCGAACGCCGAACCCCTCCCCCGCGGAAGTTACCAACATGTCATCCCCGGGGCGGGATTCCCTGTTCGCGGTGTGAGCTTCGCTCAACTGCGATGCGCCTCCGTCCGCACGCCGCCGCCCACGTCCGGGGCCGCGTCGCTGCGAATATCGATCCGCCAGCCGGTCAAACGCGCGGCCAAGCGGGCATTCTGGCCCTCCTTGCCGATCGCGAGCGAGAGCTGGAAGTCGGGCACCACCACGCGGGCCGCGCGGGCGTCGGGGTCGACGATAGTGACGGAAACCACTTTCGACGGCGAGAGCGCGTTGCCGACGAAGGCGGCCGGATCCTCGGCGTAATCGATGATGTCGATCTTCTCGCCCGCCAGCTCGCTCATCACGTTGCGCACGCGCTGGCCCATCGGGCCGATACAGGCGCCCTTGGCGTTGACGCCAGGCACGGTGGAGCGCACCGCGATCTTGGAGCGATGCCCGGCCTCGCGGGCCACCGCGACGATCTCGACCGAGCCGTCGGCGATCTCCGGCACTTCCAGCGCGAAGAGCCTGCGCACCAGATTCGGGTGGGTGCGCGAGAGGGTGATCTGCGGGCCGCGCGGGCCGCGGGAGACGCCGACCACGTAGCACTTGATGCGGTCACCGTGTTCGTATGTCTCGCCGGGCACCTGCTCGGCGGGCGGGATCAGCCCCTCGGTGCCGTGCAGCTCGCTGCCGATGCGCACCACCACGGTGCCGCGGGCGTTGGCGCGCGCGTCGCGCTGCACCACACCGCCGACGATGTCGCCCTCGTGGGTGGAGAACTCGCCGAAGGACTTCTCGTTCTCCGCGTCGCGCAGCCGCTGCAACACGACCTGGCGCGCGGTGGTCGCCGCGATCCGGCCGAAACCCTCTGGGGTGTCGTCCCATTCGGAGATCACGTTGCCATCGGCGTCGAGTTCGCGCGCCATCACCCGGACCACGCCGGTCTTCTGGTTGATGTCGATGCGCGCGTTGGGCTGGTGGCCCTCGGTGTGTCGATAGGCGGTCAGCAGCGCCGACTCGATCGCGGAGATCACCGTCTCGATCGAGATCCCCTTGTCGGCGACGATCGCGCGCAGGGCTTCGATTTCGATGTTCATTCCACGATCCCTTCGGTCGAATCGGACGCTGTTACGGGTAGTGCATCGGTGTTTCCTCGGGCATCCGCGGCGTCGTCGACCGCGAGAGCATCGTCGTCGTGCCCCGGTTTGGGACGACCTGGCGTCACCCCGCCCGCCAGCTCCAGCTCTCGCTCGCCGGGCGCGGAGAACTCGACCTGGACGACAGCCTCTGCGATATCGGCCAGCGGCACGTGCACCCGGTGCGGGTTGCGTTTGCCGCCGAGCACCAGCGCCACCGAATCCTGCGCCAGCGCACCGACTCGCGCCTCGAACCGCGCCGAACCCCCCGGTTCCGGTGGTTCGGCCCCCGGTCTGAGCGTGACGCGGACCTTGCGGCCCTGCGCGCGGCGCCAGTGCCGGTCGGCGGTGAGCGGGCGGTCGATGCCGGGGGTCGTGACTTCCAGCAGGTAGGGCGTCTCGCCGAAATCGCCCGCGTCGTCGAGCAGCAGCGAGAGTTCCGAGCTGAGGGTGGCGATGGTGTCGAGATCGGCGGTACCGTCGCTGTCGACGGTGACCTTCACCTTGGCCTGCGCGTCCGCGTGCTTGCCTGCCCTCGAGATCTCGACGCCCTCGAGGTCGAATCCCCGGCGTTCGACGAGCTCAGCAACGAGCTGGCTCACCCTTTCCTCGGTCGGCATCGGCATGTGGGGCGGCTCCTGGTTCAGTTGTGACGCGGTCGGAATTTTCTGTACCGAAGGTCTAGCGTAACGCGCCACGAGAGTGTAAAGGACCAGCGGCCCGAGACATGCGTCCCGGGTGCGCGGCGCGCAGGGCGGGTCGCTCGGCGTGACCGGAGTGGTCGGACCGGTCTGGCACGATGGTGCCGTGCCTCTCCGCCTCCTCGCCCCGCCATCGGCCGGGCGCACCTTCGGCAGCCGGGTCGACCGGCACGCGTCCCAGGACCCCCTAGCGCATCGTGTCCCCCTCGTCGACCGCCGCACCGCGTTGCGGCTCGCGGGCGGCGGAGCGTTCGGCGCCCTCGCGCTCGGCGCCGCGACGGGCTGCGCGGACGAATCCGTATACGAACCCGATCCGCTTGCCGCACAAGAGATCTCGGCCCGAACCGACGCCGCGGCGGCGACCGCGGCGATCGCGCTCGCTCCCCAGCGGCAGGCCGTGCTGAGCACGATCGCGAACGAACGCACCGCGCACGCGGACGCGTTGCGAACCGAGATCGCCCGCGCCGTCGGCGTCTACGGCGACGGGACCACCCCGGCGCGCAAGACCCGGGACAACGCCCTGCCGTTCGCCGCGGTCACGACCGGCCCCGAGACGACAGGTACGGACGTGCCACCGATCTCCCCGCCGAGCCTCGACCAGTTGCGCGGGCAGCTCGCCCGCTCGCGTAAGTCCGCGGCCGATCTCGCGGTGACCCAATCCGGTTACCGCGCGGGGCTGCTCGCCTCGATCAGCGCGGCCTGCGCCGCGCACGCCGGGGTGTTGCTGGCATGACCGACGCCGAACGCCAAGCCCTGCTCGACGCGCTCACCGCCGAGAACGCCGCGGTCTACGCCTACGGCGTGATCGCCGCGTTCGCCTCCGCCGAGCGGGATCGCCTCATCGCCGAGAACACCGCGGCGCACCGGGCCCGCCGCGACACCACCGTCGACGCGCTGCGTGCGGCGGGAGCGAGCGCACCGCCGCCGGAACCCGCCTACACGATGCCGTTCCCGGTGGACGGTCCCATCGACGCGGCGCGACTGGCCGTCACCGTCGAGAAGGACACCGCGGTCGCCTGGCGCGCGGTGGTCGAGCACGGCGAATCCGAACCGACCCGCCGCATCGGTGTCGACGCGCTCACCGAGTGCGCACTGCGCATGGCCGCGTGGCAAGCGATTCTCGGCGCGAACCCGCCGACCGTCGCCTTCCCCGGCCAGCCCTGAGACCGGTCCGGTAGCCCGACGTTCGCCGCTCGCTCGGCGAGCCGCCCACGCGGCTGAGATCTTCCAGCTGCGCGACGGTCTTTCAGCTGCGCGCGACCTGGCAGCTTCGACCATCGGTCGCTGGGCGAAGTCCCGACTCGCGCGCCTCGGCCACGGTCCGATCGAGGTCCGAAAGCGGGTGCGGCCGAAAAGTATTCGGCCGCACCCGGCTCGCTCAGGGGCGCATCTCGTAGGCGCCGTCGTAGGACGCCACCTGCGCCCACACCCGGTCGAAACGCTCCCGGTCGACCTCGGGGGTGCGCAGCGCCGCAACCGCCCACTCCCGCTGCGCGGCGGTGGCGGACGCCTTGCCGTACAGGGTGGTGGCGTGCGCGTTGAAGTCGCGGATCTGGAAGTCGAAGATCTGGTCGAGCACGTCGCGGTCCAGGCCGGTGATCGCGGCCTGTTCCAGGATCAGCTGGCCGTAGACCACCAGGGAGAACAGGTGGCCGATGGTGAGCATGAAGTCCAGGTCCTGCTGCTGCGCCTCGTCGGGGGCCGCGGTGGCCATCAGGTCGCGCAGCGCCTTGGCCTGCTCGTAGAAGCGCGCCACGTTCGCGGCGTCGGAGTGCTTCTGGTACACCGGGTTCCAGTCCGCGAACTGCACTCGGCCCGCGCCGCGAGCCGGGCCCTGCCGCCAGAAGAACTCGTCGTCGGCCGCGTCCTGGCGGGTGCCGACCTCGGGGTAGTCCTTCGCGTTGAACAGGTAGTTGGGCAGGAACTTCAGGATCTGCCCGACGTTCACGTGCACCGTGCCCTCGAGCCGGGGCAGGGTGTTGATCAGGCGCTGCACCTCGTTGAAGTAGGTGTTCTTCTCGAAGCCCTTGGCCGCCAGGACATCCAGCAGCAGGGTCATGACCACCTCGCCCTCGGAGGTCACCTTGGACTTGGTCATCGGGTTGAACAGCAGGTAGCGCCGGTCGTCCAGGCTCGCGGTGCGGAAGTAGTCCACGGCGCGGTCGCTGAACAGCTTCATGGCGATGATGCGGCTGTAGGCGTCGACGAAATTGCCACGCACATGCGGGAAGTCGGTGACGAGCTTGCCGTAGAGCACGCGGTTGTTGGCGTGCGTGATGGCCTCGTAGAAGGAGTGCTCCACCATGCCGATACCGCCGTGGCACAGGTTGAACTTGCCGACGTTGACGGTGTTCAGCGCCGCGGAGAACGCCTCGGGACCGGTGTGCAGGATGTCCTCGGCGCGCACCGGGTAGTTCTCCAGCCGGAACGTGCTCACGTACATCTGCTCGTTCACGACGTTGTCGATGAGGTGGTAGTTCTCGTGGCGGCTGTCCGCGGCGAACCAGATGTAGCCGTCGGCGCCCTCGATGTCACCGCGCCGGGAGAACACCGAGACCATGCTGGCCACATTGCCGTTGCCGATGTAGTACTTGGCGCCGTTGGCGCGGAACAGGATTCCGGCCTCGGCGTCGGCACTGCCCGGCTCGGTGGGGGTGAGCACCATGTCGGTGTTGTAGATGTCCGCGCCGTGCGACTGCTCGGACAGCGCGAAGGCCATCACCTGTCCGTCGGCCAGGTCGGCGGCAGCGCGCCGCTTGGCCGCCTCGTTGTCGCTCTGCCAGATCGGGCCGAGGCCGAGGATGGTCACCTGCTCGGCGTACCAGTAGGCCAGGCCGTAGAAACCGAAGATCTCCGAGAGCGCGGCGTTGCGCGCGGCGTCCCAGCGGCGGTTCTCGTCGCCGTCGGCGTACGCCGCGGGGGTCAGGAAGGTGGCGAAGAGCTTCTCCTTGGCGACGAACTCGAGGAAGTCCGCGGTGAACACGGCGTTGTGATCGTCGGCTAGCAGCTGCCGCTTGCCGCGGCTCTCGAACCACTCGATGGTGGCCTTCAGCAGGCGGCGGGTCTCCGCGTCGAAATGCTGCGGATCGTAGGTGGCCGGGTTGAACAACAACGCCTCGGTGTTCGTCATGCCGGTTAACTTACCAGCGGGTAACAGCAGCGTGTGGTGGGTATGTCAGTTAGCAGACCGGCAAATCTAGCCTACGGAAGCGTAAGGAGAGGGCGACTGTCCAACCTTCTCACGCCGGGCGGACCCGGATGCGAGACTCAGTCGAGGCCCGGAGTTTCCGAGACAGTCCCAAAACGAACGCCGCCCCGGTCCACCGTGGTGACCGGGGCGGCGAACGATGCGCGAGCGGATCAGCCGCGGATCTTCGCGACCACCGTCTCGACGGCGGAGCCCGCCGGAATCTCCTCGGCCTCGCCGGTGAAGCGGTTGCGCAGCTCCACCTTGCCCTCGGCCCAGCCGCGGCCGATGACGAGAACCCAAGGCATGCCGAGGAGTTCGGCGTCCTTGAACTTCACGCCGGGCGAGGCGGTGCGGTCGTCGAAGAGCACGTCGAGACCCTGCGCGTGCAGGCCGGACACCACGTCCTCGGCGCCCGCGCGGGCCGCCTCGTCCTTGTTCGCGATGACGACGTGCACGTCGAACGGCGCGATCTCGGCGGGCCAGCGCAGACCCTTTTCGTCGTGCTGCTGCTCGGCGATCACCGCGACCATGCGCGAGATGCCGACGCCGTAGGAGCCCATGATCAACCGCACCGGCTTGCCGTTCTCGCCGAGTACGTCGACCTCGAAGGCGTCGGTGTACTTGTAGCCGAGCTGGAAGATGTGCCCGATCTCGATGCCGCGCGCGGACACCAGCGTGCCGCGCCCGTCCGGTGAGGGGTCGCCGTCGCGGACCTCGGCGGCCTCGATGGTGCCGTCCGGGGTGAAGTCGCGACCCGCGAGCAGGCCGACCACGTGCTTGCCCTCGCTGTCCGCGCCGGTGATCCAGGACGTGCCGGTCACCACCCTGGGGTCGACCAGGTAGCGGATGCCGTTCTCCTGCAACGCCTTCGGACCGATGTAGCCCTTCACCAGGAACGGGTTGGCGGCGAAGTCGGCCTCGGTGAGCAGCTCGACCTCGGCGGGCTCGATCGACGCGCCGAGGCGCTTGTCGTCCACCTCGCGGTCGCCGGGGATGCCGATGCCGACGATCTCGGTCTTGCCGTCCGGGTGGCGCAGCTTGACCATCACGTTCTTCAGGGTGTCGGCCGCGGTGACCGGCCTGCCGTACTGCTCGGCGATGCCCGCGGCGTTGGCCCACTCGACCAGCGTGGCGATGGTCGGGGTGTGCGGGGTGTCGTGCACGACGGCCTCGGGCCTGCCCTCGATCGGCTGCGCTTCGGGAGCGGGCGTGATCACCGCCTCCACATTGGCCGCGTAGCCGGACTCGCGGCAGATCACGTAGGTGTCCTCACCCACGGGGCTGTCGGCGAGGAACTCCTCCGAGGCGCTGCCGCCCATCGCGCCCGAGGTGGCGGCCACGATGACGTACTCGACGCCGAGCCGGTCGAAGATGCGCTGGTAGGCCTCGCGGTGCGCGTTGTAGCTGGCCTTCAGGCCATCCTCGTCGAGGTCGAAGGAGTAGGAGTCCTTCATGACGAATTCGCGCCCGCGCAGGATGCCCGCGCGGGGACGCTCCTCGTCGCGGTACTTGGTCTGGATCTGGTACAGCGCGACGGGCAGATCCTTGTACGAGTTGTACTCGCCCTTCACGGTGAGCGCGAACAGCTCTTCGTGAGTGGGGCCGAGCAGGTAGTCCGCGCCCTTGCGATCCTGCAGCCGGAACAGCGCGTCGCCGTATTCGGTCCACCGGTTGGTGGTCTCGTACGGGTCGCGCGGAAGCAGCGCGGGCAGCGAGATCTCCTGCGCGCCGATGCCGTTCATCTCCTCCCGGACGACGTCCTCGATCTTGCGCAGCACCTTCAGACCCAGCGGCAGCCACGAGTAGACGCCCGGGGCGATGCGGCGGACGTATCCGGCGCGCACGAGAAGTTTGTGACTGGGCACCTCGGCGTCGGCGGGGTCGTCGCGCAGGGTACGCAGGAAGAGGTGGGAGAGGCGGGTGATCACGGGTCCACAGCGTAGTCTCCGGCCACCGCGTCTCCGCAACGCGTTATCCATTTCGGGGCGCGTGGGCTGTGTTCATGATCGCGTCGCGCTACCGCGTCCGGTTCGCCGCGACTCGCGCCGGTACCGTATCGCCTCGTGCTGGTGCTGCTACCTCCCTCCGAAACCAAGTCCGACGGCGGCGCGGGCGGGCCCCTGGACCTGGACTTGCTCGCCATTCCGCAGCTCACGCCGGTGCGCGACAAGCTGGTGACCGAACTGGTGGAGCTGGCCGCCGATCCGGCTGCCTCCCGCGCGGCACTCGGGCTCGGCAAGGGGGCCGACGCCGAGATCGCCAGGAACGCGGCGCTGCGCACGGCCGCGACCCGGCCAGCGCTGGAGCGCTACACCGGCGTCCTCTACGACGCGCTGGACGCGAAGTCCTTCACCAAAGCGCAACGCGCCAAGGCGTACGCGCGGCTCGGCATCGGCTCGGCGCTGTTCGGCGCGGTGCGGGCGGGCGACCCGATCCCCGCCTACCGTCTCTCCGGCGGCTCCAAACTGCCGGGTCTGCCGACCCTCTCCGCAGTCTGGCGCGACGTCCTGCCGGACGCCCTGGTGGCCGAAGCCGCGGGCGATCTCGTCGTCGACCTGCGCTCGGGCACCTACCAGCAACTGGGCCGCGTCCCCGGCGCCGTCACCGCGAACGTCCTCACCGAGCACCCCGACGGCAGCCGCACCGTGGTGAGCCATTTCAACAAGCACCACAAGGGTCTGCTGGCCCGGGCGCTGGTCCTCACCCGCGCCGAACCGACCGACGTTCGCGGTGTGGCCCGAGTCGCGGAGAAGGCCGGGCTGCGCACCGAGATCGCCTCTCCCACCGAACTTCTCATCATCACCTGAGGCGCTCGGGCAGCTTGTCGTCGACTCACCCACGTCGAGAGGTCACAGCGTCTGCGCGGCGTGGCCTGCGAACCGCGGAGCTCAGCGGGGCGGCTCGGCCAATGCGGCGATCTCGCGGCGGAGGTTGCCGCGGGCGGCGGATTCGTAGCGCCGCCTGGCGGATTCGGTGTGGAACAAGTGGGGTTGGCGGGCAAGGCTTTCGAGGACGGCGGCGCGGCCCGCGCGGAAGAGGTCGTCCGGAACGTGGGCGTATTCGGCGCGGACCGCTGCCGCGTACGCGGCATAGCCGGGCTCGTCGGCGGCAAGCACGGCGAGGTCGGCGTCGCACAGGACGCCGCCGTTGTGGTCCTCCGGTTCTGGGTCGTGGGATTTCGTGAGACGCACCAAACGGCCCACTTCGCGCACGAGTTCGGTTGGCGCGCCTATCTTCTCGAGCATCACCTCGGCGAGTTCGGCGCTGAGCTCCTCGTTGTCGGCGCGGTCGACGGCGTACACCGCATCGTGGAAGAACGCCGCGTAACGCACGGCGTCCGCGTCGTCGGCCTGGTCGGCCAGCTCGTCGATGACGCGGAGCATGGCCGCCAAGTGCTCGACGGTGTGATAGCGCCGGTGCGGTTCGCTGTAGCGGCGCACCAGGTCTTCCCCGACCGGCTCGGCAGCGGGACCGGCCAGCGCCGTCCACCGCTCCAACAGCGCCCGCTCCACCTCAGGTGACATCCGCCCAGTCTTCTCCACGGGAACGCTGGCGACAACGCCTCCGGCAATGGAATTCGTCACCGCACGAACCCATTCACTGTCGCCGCAAGAGCACGGGCCAACCGCGCTGATCGCACCACCGCGACAGCCGACGGCCCACCGACTACCTGCCCGGAAAATGAGATGCGCCGTCCACCACCCCGCCGGTACCGTCACCACGGCGACGACGGGGGGATTCCGAAATCTGGCGTCGCCCGAATTCAATCGAAGCGTCCGGGCACCTCGCCGTGGCGCGATCGGGGAGGACGAATGACCAAGCTGAATCAGATCATCGCGGTGGAGAAGGGCGTCAAGAGCGCCGCGTTGCGCGAGCTCGCCGAGACCCAGAACCTGCTGCAGAAGCCGTCGCTACTGGCCGGCATCACCCGCACCTACCAGCCGAAGGACGAAGAGGGCGAGCAGCTTCCGCCGGAGGCGACCCGGGTGCAGGTGAAGTCCGAGGAGGTGCTGCGGCAGACCGCCGCCACGCTGACCCGCCTTTTCGACGTGACCGCGACCAAGGACTGGGCCAACCGCACCGCCGCGGCCGACGTGGTGGTGGACGGCGAGACCATCCTCGACGACGTCCCGGTGCCGTACCTGCTGTTCCTGGAGAAGCAGCTCGCCGATCTGCTGACCTTCGTCAAGCGGCTCCCGGTGCTCGACGCCGCCGAGGCCTGGGGATTCGACGATTCCTCCGACACCTGGCGCACCGAGCCGGTCCGCACCATCCGCACCAAGAAGGTGCCGCGCAACCACGTGAAGGCCGAGGCCACCGACAAGCACCCGGCCCAGGTCGAGGTGTACTACGAGGACATCGCCGTCGGCTACTGGACCACGGTGAAGTTCTCCGGCGCGCTGCCCGCACGGCGCGTGAACGAGGTGGTCGGCCGGATCGAGAAGCTGGCGCAGGCGGTCAAGTTCGCCCGCGAGGAGGCCAACGCCGCGGAGGTCACCGACCGCAAGACCGGCAAGGTGATCTTCGACTACCTGTTCCGCTGACAACCCGAGAACTCCCCCGCGCCGCGGGGGATGCGCGAAGAGCGCAAGCTCAAACTGAAGATCAGCCTGAAGCCACGGGCCGGCCGCCGAGCGGGCGGGCCGCGGCGCAAGCTCAGACTATCGCTCCAGATTGAGTATTCGCCGCCGACGACCGGTTCTCGAGGAGAGGACGCGAAGCGACGAGGTGCGGGTTCAAAACCCGCTCTCCGCGCCCATGCGGAGGTGGTCCAAACGTAGGACGCGTCGCGGTGAGAGTGATCCGATCCCACCGACACCGGTAGGCGACATGGGCGGCACACCGAGGCCCGGGGGCGGGCAAAGCTCCCGGGTCTTCCATGTTCGACCCGCCGAAACCGTTCCGCGACAAGGGGTTGAAGCCCGAGCGCAGGTTCACGGCATACGGGAATGCGCGGCCGCGTCCGGGTGTTCCCCCGAGACATGACCGGTACAGCTGCGCTCTCCGACGACCTGAAGAAGTACCTCGACGAGTCGAAGGTGTTCGCCACGGTGGCCACCGTCGGCGCGAACGGGCAACCGCATCTCACTGTGATCTGGCTCGAGCGCGACGGCGACGACCTGCTGTTCTCCACCACGGTGGCGCGTCAGCAGGCGAAGAATCTGGCCAGGGACCCGCGAGTGACCCTGCTGATCAACCCGCCCGAGAACCCCTACGTCTATGCCGAGATCCGCGGCACCGCCACCCTGACGCCGGATCCGGACAAGGCCCTGCCCAACAAGCTCTCGCTGAAGTACACCGGCAAGAACTACGCCGACTTCAACCCGGCCTCGGTCGAGGACGCCGAACGGCTCATCGTCCGCGTCACCCCGCGCAAGGTGGCCGGACGGCTCTGACTCGCGTCACTCGCACAAGGTGGCCGGACCGTGCTGAGACAGGAATCGAGCTCAGGCCCGCTGCGCTTCTTCCTGGGCGTGGTGGGCCTGCGCGACCTGCTGCGGCGTGTACCGCAGCGTCAACGCGATCAGGCCGATCACCACGGCGACGCCCGCGCAGACCGCGAGCACGAGCGTGTACCCGCTGCCGAGCGCGACGATCTCCGCCGAGTTCATATCCGAGGCCTTACCGGTCTTGCCGCCGAGCGACAGCGTGCGCGAGACCGCGATCGGCGTGAGGACGCCGATCGCCAGCGGCGTGCCCAGGTTCATGAACATCTGCCCCACCGCGGCGAGCGGACCGATGTCGTTGGGCGGCACGCCGACCAGCACGCACAGCGGCGAGACCACCATCGCGACGCCGACGCCGAAACCGATGACGACGAGCAGGATCAACAGCGTCGGCCAATAGGTCACGTCGCGTTCCAGCGTCGAACCGAACAGCAGGCCGAGGGCGAGCACCACGGCCGAGCTCGCGAGCAGCCAGCGCGGCGCGACCATCATCGCCAGCTTCGACGCCATCGCCCCGCCGAGGCCGATGCCGACGGTGAACGGGATCGAGGCCACGCCCGCTTCCAGCGGTCCGTAGCCGACGACGTTCTGCAGGAACTGCGCGACGAAGTAGGTCATCGCGCCGAGCACACCGCCCGAGAGCAGGATCAGCAGGAAGGTGGTGACGCGGTCACGGCTGTCGAACAGCGACCACGGCAGCAGTGGATTGTCGACATTGCGCTCGGCGAGCACGAACACCACGAGCAGCACCGCGCCGCCGATCAACGAGCCGATGATGACCGGGTTGCTCCAGCCCATCGCGGGCCCCTCGGTGGCGCCGAAGACGATGGCGGCGCAGGCCAGGGTGCCGAGCACGGCGCCGCGCACGTCCAGGGTCACGCGGTGATGGGCGGTGTCGGACAGGCAGTACACCGCGCCGAGCACGATGAGCAGGCCGATCGGCACGTTGATCAGGAAGATCCAGCGCCAGGACAGCTGCGTCAGCGCGCCGCCGACCACGAGACCGCCGACCGACCCGATGCCGACCATCGACCCGACGATCGCGATCGCCTGATTCCTCGGCTTACCGGGCGCGAAAGTCGTTGCAACCAGCGCCAATGCGGCGGGTGCCGCGACCGCCGCGCCTGCGCCCTGCACCGCGCGCGACGCGATCAACATCGCGGGCCCTTGGGCGAGCCCGCACGCCAGCGAGGCCAGGGTGAACAGGCCGACGCCGTAGATCAGCATGCGTTTGCGGCCGAAGGCGTCGCCGAGTCTGCCGCCGAGCAGCATGAGTCCGGCGAAGGTGAGTCCGTAGGAGGTGACCGTCCACGCGCTGCCCGCGCTGGTCAGTCCCATCTGATCCTGCAGACGCGGCAGCGCGAAGATCACCACCGTGCCGTCCAGCACGACCATGAGCTGCAGCCCGCTCAAGACTAGGATCGCGAGCCCGAAGGCCCGCTGCGTCACCGGGTACTGCATCGTCGCAGCGGGATTATCGAGCACAGGGAGTCACTGTAATTGATAGCCGAGGCGCGTCGACCCCGGCCGCGGTGAAGGCCGACCCTCGCCGCACACGAATCTCCCGCGCCGCACGGTGCTGTGCGGCGTCGACTTTGCCCGTCGATCCGGCCGGTGCCGCGCTCATCGCTGTTCGACTGGATGGCGGAGGCGAGCGCCCGCGCCAGCCGGGCCGATGGGGTTATTTCGCGGAGAACCCGGCGGTCGGTCCGATCACCACGATCGCGGGCGGCCGGATGCCCTCCTCGCGAACTCGCGCGGCCACGGTGCCGAGGTCCGCGCGCAGCACCCGCTGGGTGCGCAGCGTGCCCTCCTGGATGACGGTCGCGGGGGTGTCGGCGGGGCGTCCGCCGTCCAGCAACGCGGCGGCGAACTGCTCGATCCGCTCCACCGCCATCATCAACACCAGGGTGCCGCGCAGCCGGGCCAATGCGGGCCAGTCCACCAGCGAATCCGGGTGATCCGGCGCGACGTGCCCGCTGACCACCACGAACTCGTGCGTGACGCCGCGGTGAGTCACCGGGATGCCCGCGGCGGCAGGCACCGAAATGGGGCTGGTGACACCGGGAACGACGGTCACCGGGATGCCCGCCTCCACGCAGGCCTCCAGCTCCTCGTAACCGCGACCGAACACGTACGGGTCGCCGCCCTTGAGCCGCACCACGAACTTGCCCGCCTTGGCGCCCTCGATGAGCGTGGCGTTGATCGCCTCCTGCGCCATCGCGCGGCCGTACGGGATCTTCGCCGCGTCGACGACCTCGACATCGGGGCCGAGTTCGGCGAGCAGTTCCGGGGGCGCGAGGCGGTCGGCGACGACCAGGTTCGCCCGCGCCAGCAGCCTGCGGCCGCGCACGGTGATCAGGTCCGGGTCGCCGGGGCCGCCGCCGACCAGGGCGACGCCGGGCGTGACGGGCGACGAATCATCGGTCACCACACCGGATTGCAGCGCCTCGAGCAGCGCGGTGCGCACCGCGGCCGAGCGGCGGTGCTGTCCGCTGGCGAGGACGCCGAGGGTCAGACCGTCGTAGCGGGCGGTGGCGGGGGTGACCGCGGTGCCGAGCCGGGCGACGTCGGCGCGCACGCAGAACACGCGACGCCGGTTGGCCTCCTCGACGACGGCGGCGTTGGTCTCCGGTTCGTCGGTGCAGGCGATCGCGTACCAAGCGCCGTCCAGGTCGCCGTCGGCGTAGGCGCGCAGCGTGACGGTGAGCTGCCCGGAGGTGGCCATGCCCTCGACCGCCGGGGTGACGTCGCGGCTGATGACGTGCACGTCCGCGCCCGAGGCGATGAGCAGGCCGAGCCTGCGCTGGGCCACCGTGCCGCCGCCGACCACGACGACGCGGCGGCCGTTCAGATCGAGCCCCACCAGGTAGTTCGGGTCGCCCGTTTGCTGGGCGGCGGACTGGGATACCGCCTGTTCCTCGGCGTTGTCTGACGTGTTCGGCACAGTGTTCGAGCCTACGGCCTGCCCGCGACGCACCGGCAATCAGAGGCGGGAATCGTGCCGAACTGGTGCGTTGTCGCACTGCGGCGGGTCTGCGGCGGTGAGAAGCGAGACGGCCCAGAGGCTCTCGGCCCGGCCCGGCAAACGGTGGGCTGTTCATGCTGTAGCTCAGCTGGGGCAGCCGGTCGAGTTCGGTCGGCCACAGGCCGATCGAGGACAAAGTGACGAGCGTCACCACGACGGTTGTCGATGGACGAAAAAGGCTGGTGAAGGGGTACTTTCGACGGTGCTCCACGGAGCTGGTCGTGGGAAAATCGGCTGAATCTTGTCAGAGGCGACTGGAACACTGGCGCGGCCCGATGAGTTGACCGGACCATCCCCGTCTTCTCCTGTAGGCCGAGACACACGGTGGTGACTCGTCCAGGGCCAACCCCTCGTCTTTCGCTTACGACCACCCCGGAGGTAACCGATGTCAGCCGTCCAATCCGCCAGTCCGACCGGGCGGCGGACGCCGACCGTCATCCTCTTGTTGGTGCTCGCGACCTTCGTGGTGATCCTCAACGAGACCATCATGATCAACGCGATTCCGCGTCTGATGGCCGATCTCGAGGTCACCGAGCGGTCGGCGCAGTGGGTCTCCACCGCGTTCATGCTCACGATGGCGGCCGTCATCCCGGCCACAGGCTGGTTCCTGCAGCGGGTCACCACCCGCCGCGCCTACGCGATCGCGATGGGCGTCTTCCTCGCGGGCACCGCCTTGTCCGCCGTCGCCCCGACGTTCGAAGTGCTGCTGCTCGGGCGGATCGTCCAGGCGGGCGGCACCGCGGTCATGATGCCGCTGCTGATGACCACCCTGATGACGGTGGTGCCCGAACACGATCGCGGGCGGGTCATGGGCAACGTCACCCTCGCCATCTCGGTGGCGCCCGCCATGGGACCGGTCCTGTCCGGACTGGTGTTGCAGGTCGGCTCGTGGCGCTGGCTGTTCGTGCTGGTGCTGCCGATCGCGGGCGCGGTCACCTGGCTGGGGCTGCGGCGACTCGAGAACATTGGCGAACCGCAGACCGGCGCGATCGACGTGTCCAGCGTGGCGTTGGCCGCCATCGGCTTCGGCAGCCTGGTGTACGGCCTCAGCCGGTTCGAGGCGGACCGCATCGCCGCGCCCGCGGTGATCGTCGCGGTCGGACTCGCCCTCATCGGCGTGTTCGCCGCCCGCCAGCTGCGCCTGCAGCGCACCGGAACGCCGCTGCTGGATCTGCGCATCCTGCTGATCGGCACCTACGCCAAGGCGCTGCTGCTCATGTCGATCGCGTTCCTCGCGATGCTCGGCTCGATGATCCTGCTGCCGCTGTACCTGCAGAACCTGCGCGGCCTGAGCCCCCTCGCGACGGGTCTGCTTGTCATGCCCGGCGGCCTCGCCATGGGTCTGCTCGGCCCGACCATCGGCCGCCTGTTCGACCGCTTCGGTGGCCGTGTCCTGGTGATCCCCGGTTCGGTCGGCATCGCCGCGTCCCTGGCCGGTTTCACCCAGATCTCGATGACCATGCCGTACTGGCAGCTGCTCGGCCTGCACATCCTGCTCATGGTGTCGCTGGCCGCGGCGTTCACGCCCGTCTTCACCCTGGGCCTCGGCGCGCTCCCGCAGCACCTCTACTCGCACGGCAGCTCGATGCTCGGCACGCTCCAGCAGGTCGCCGCGGCCTTCGGCACCGCCTTGGTCGTGACCGTCATGTCCGCCCGCAGCACCACACTGATCGAGGGCGGCGCCGAACCGGTCGCCGCCCACCTCGACGGCATGCGCCTCGCCTTCGGAATCTCCGCCGCGCTGGCGCTGGTCGTGATCGTGATGGCGGTTCTGCTGCCGAGCCGCTCGCACGCGCCGGAGGAGTCGCCCGAGACCGAGCAGGACGCCGTCGAGCTGATCAAGGGCTGATCCGCTCGACTTCCGTCCGCCGATCCGGCCGGGTCAGCTCACGGGCTGACCCGGCCGGTTCAGTTCTGACTCCACCCCCTGGTCGACCGCTGACCCACCGGATCAATTCAGGTTCGGAATCTCCTGAATCCAGTGGAAACGCGGTCCGCGCAAAGGGAATTCGTTTAGGTCGAACTCGTCCAGCGTCACCGTGACCGCCCTCCCGCCGAGATCGCCACGCAAGGCGAGCCGATCGGGCGCGGGCTGCTCGAAGGTGAACGTCGCCACCGGCGTCGGCTGAGCCTCCGGCGAGGTCGGCGGCGCGGTCATCGTGATGGTGCGCGCGGTGGTGTCGACGTCGGCGATGGTCGGCACGAAAGTATCATCCATCCGCTGATAGCTGGTGACGAACTGGTCGAACACCAACCGCTGCCAGCGGGTGGGTTCGGTCGTCAACGGCGGAAGGGGGTGACCGTCGACGGTGAACTCGGTGACGTTCCAGATCCCATAGAGCGCGGGTTTCGGTGCGCCGTAACCGTATTCGTGCCAGGATTCCCACGCGACATACGTCGCGCCGGAACAGGTCCACACTCCGAGCGCTACCTGCAACACCGCCGCGATCCGGTTCGACCGCGCCGAACGGAACAACAACGGCTGTGCGGCCGGTTCCGAAGGTCGTTCCAGCACAAGCACATTCGCCAACCGCCGAGTCTGCGGCGCGAGCACCACCAGCGAGAGCAGCATCAGGTGGAAGGACAGGATCTTGACCGGCACGTCATAGGTCATGTTCAGCACGAAGACCTGCGCCATGCTCACCAGACTCAGCATCGCGCCGACGGTCGCGGTGCGCGGCCAGAACAGCAGCAGACCGCCGAGCACCTCCGCGATGCCGAGCAGCATCTGGTAGGACGGCGACGCGCCGACCTGATTCCACAGGACCTCGGTCATGCTGAGGTTGCCGTAGGGCTGGAGCAGTGTGGTGAGCGAGGGATAGGGCATCTGGTTCGGCACCGCCTTGGCGAAGCCGTACCACAGCATCTGCCCGCCCAGGCAGAGCCGGAGGAACACGACGAACCAGCGGCCGAGGACCGCGTAGTCGGCACGGCGGCGGTCGAGCACCGACCACACCGCCGTAGCGACGGCCGCGACGACCAGCATGCAGAAGATCAGCACCCAGACGATGGTCTGATCACCGCTGCCGCTTTCGTGAATCATCGCGTCGACGCCGAAGACGCGCTCGCCCACCCACCTGACCACCGGCTCGACCGCGTTCATCTGCCACTGGATCGCCGAGTCCGGCAGCCAGCGCATAGCGATGCCCGCGAAGACGAACAGGATCTGCGCGAACGTCAGACAGAACAGCAGCAGATAGACGAAGCCGAACCGGAAACCGATCCGCGCCGGTAGCGACCATCGGGGCGACGGATCCACCGCACCCTCGCTGTCTCGCTCGAGCACCTGCGTGCCGATGGCGCTCACAGCGACACCCCGCCGAGCCTCGACCCCGCGAAACACGCGGACACCGAGTTCATGGTTCGCTCCCGCACGGATCCCTCCTCACTTCCCTGGACGACATTCCGTGAGGACGGTATCCACGCGAACCGCCCGGCCGCTTCCGGCAGGATCCCGATTTCCGGCTCCGTCGCGCGGGGTAGCCGCCATACTCCGAAAGGATGAGGCGAACCCGTGTCAACCCTGGAGTTCGGTCAGCGAACCAATCCCGTGATTCCCCGTGACCCCCGATTAGAACGCGTTACAGTTCGGTTGTTCCGGGAGGAAATGCCGGGTGGTGGGCGGTCCGCCGCCCGACTACAGGAGGACGATGATGGCCGACGAGCCCGATCCCACCGAGCGGCGCCAGCTCACGATCAGCGAACGCGATCTCCAGGGCCTCGCCGAGGACCTGTCGCGCTGGCTGGCGGGCAAGGTCGCGGCCGACGAGCCGCCGCGCGTGCACGAGCTGACGCTGCCGCAGGGTTCCGGGATGTCGAGCGCCTCGGTGCTCTTCGACGCGGAATGGAGCGTGGGGGGTCGCAGCGAAGGCGGCTCGTTCGTCGCGCGGCTGGCCCCGAGCGCCGCCGACTTCCCGGTCTTCGAAACCTACGACCTGGCCAAGCAATACCGCGTAATGGAGGGCGTCGCGGCCGCCACGGACGTGCCGGTGCCGCCGCTGTGCTGGCTGGAGACCGACGAGAGTGTCCTCGGCACACCGTTTTTCGTGATGCGCCGGATCGACGGACGGGTTCCGGCCGACAATCCGCCATATGTCTTCTACGGCTGGCTGTTCGACGCCGAGCCCACCGAACGCGCGCTGCTGACCGACAACACCCTCGCCGTACTGGCCAAGATCCACGCCATCCCCGACCCCGCCGCCAGGTTCCCCATGCTGGACGGGCCGGGCCAAGCCTTGCGCAGGCACGTGGACTGGCATCGCGCCTGGTACCGCTGGGCGCTGGCCGACGACGGATATCCGATCCCGTTGATCGAGCGCGCTTTCGACTGGCTGGACGCGCACTGGCCCGCGGACCCCGGCCCGGATGTGTTGTCCTGGGGCGACTCCCGCCCCGGCAACATCATCTACGACGGGTTCGAGCCGGTCGGCGTATTGGACTGGGAGATGGCGGGTTTGGGGCCGCGCGAGCTGGACATCGCCTGGATCATCTTCATCCACCGGTTCTTCCAGGATCTAGCGACCCGCTTCGAGCAGCCAGGCCTGCCGGACTTCCTGCGTCGCTCTGACGTGGTGGCGAAATACGAAGAGCTGACCGGTTATACGGTACGCGACCTGGATTTCTACCTCGTCTACGCCGCGCTGCGGCACGGGATCGTGATGGCCAGGGTCAAGCGCAGGATGATCCACTTCGGCGAGGACACCGACACTCCCGACCGGGACGACTACGTGATGCACCGGGCAAGCCTGGAGGCGCTGCTCGACGGAACCTACGACTGGACATGAGGAACACCATGGCCGCACCCGCGCCCCTCGACGAATACCCCATCCATCAGACGCCGCTCTCGTTGGGCAGGGTCGGCACCAGCGACCGAAACTTCTACGACCGCAGCTACTTCAACGCCCACGACCGCGACGGCGGCACGCTGCTGATCACCGGCCTCGGCGTCTACCCGAACCTGGGCGTGACCGACGCCTACCTCGCGGTCCGCCGCGGCGACGAAGTGCGCTCGGTGCGGTTCTCCGACGCCCTCGGCGACCGCAGCTTGGACATGCGGGTCGGCGGCTACCGCATCGAGGTGCTCGAACCGCTGCAGCGGCTGCGCGTCGTCTGCGAGCACGACGAACTGAGTTGCGACCTCACCTGGAACGGGGCCTTCCCCACCGTCCAGGAACAGCCACACCTGATCCTCACCGGCAACCGGCCCATCATCGAGGCGTCCCGCTTCGCGCAGGTCGGCTCTTGGGCCGGAACGCTGAGCGTGGACGGCACCGACATCGCGGTCGACCCCGCGGTGTGGACCGGCACCCGCGACCGCTCCTGGGGCATCCGGCCGGTCGGCGAGACCGAGCCCGCGGGGCGCGCCGCCGCCGAGCCTTCGGGCGGATTCTGGTGGTTGTACGTGCCGCTGCGCTTCGACGATTTCGCGATCGTGGTGATCGTGCAGGAGGAGCCGGACGGCAGGCGCACCCTCAACGACGCGGTGCGCATCTGGCCGGACGGCCGCACCGAACAGCTCGGCTGGCCCCGCGTCAGCATCCGCTACCGTTCGGGCACAAGGATTCCCGTCGCCGCCCGGCTCGACCTCACGACGCCGGACGGCAAATCGCTGGAGGTCGAGATCACCCCCGGCACCGGCGTCCCGCTGCACATCGGCTGCGGCTACGGCGGCGACCCGGACTGGCTGCACGGCCAGTGGAAGGGCCGCGACTGGTCCGAATCCCGCCGCTACGACCTCACCGACCCGACCATCGCCCCCCGCATCCCGTACGGCGTCATCGACCACGTCGCCCACGCCCGCTGCGGATCGGCCGAAGGTTGGGGCCTGTTCGAACACGCCTCCCTCGGTCGCCACGATCCCACCGGGTTCGCCGACTGGGCGGCGGTCGCGCCGTAGTCGGCCGAACTGCGATCAGCCGCACAACGAACCGCTCGACCGGCTCCACCGAGCCGGTCGTGCGGGCACCGCACGTGACACTGCTCTACGACGGGCGCGCAAGTCTCGGACACGATCGCTGAGCGCCCCGAAGCGCCCTGCTGTGATCGTCAACTCATCGGAGCAGGAACTCGAGGGTGATCCGCTCGAACGCCTCCTTGGCTTCGACCATCACCCAGTGCCCGCAGTTCGGGAAGATGTGTAGCTCGGCGTTCGGGATCAGGCGCATCGGGATCATCGGCATGTCCGGCGGACACTGCCGGTCGTCGCGACCCCCGGTCAACAAAGTCGGGCGCCGCACCTTGCCCATCATCGACCAATAGGGCGGTAGGCCGGAACTGGCCATCGCCCGCTGCTGCGCCTCGAAAGCCTTGGAGCCGTACATCGCGGCCAAGGTCTTGTGCGACTCCGGATCATTGGCCGTCTCCCAGCGTTCCTCGATCCGCTCTTCGGTGACCAGAGACCGGTCGTAGACCATGCACTCGAGCCAGCGGACCAGCTTCTCGCGGCTCGGTCCGTCGGCGAAGTCCTGCAGCAGCCGTGTACCCTCACTCGGGTTCTGGCTGAAGATGTTCGGACCCACCCCGCCTATGGTGACGAGCTTGCTCACCCGCTCGGGATTCTTCATTGCCACGTTGATGCCGACCACTCCGCCCATCGAATTGCCTATCATCGCGGCGGATTCGATGCCGAGTGCGTCCATGAAGCGGATCACCGACGACACTGCCGTCAGCACGGGATGTCCGTCGACGGGATCGCTCACGCCGAATCCGGGGAATTCAAGGATGTAGCAGTGGAAGTGCTCGGCGAACACATCGAGGTTTCCTCGGTAGTTCCGCCACCCGCTGACCCCGATGCCGGAGCCGTGTAGCAGCAGCAACGGTGATCCTTCGCCCGCCTCGTGGTAGCGCAACACCCCCTTGTCGGTGGCGATCTCCCTCATGGTCCCCTCGTAGGTCGTGTCCATTCCACAACACTAGAACACGTTACAGTTCATGGTTTTCGACCCCGACGCCTTCATCAACACCCAAGCCGTCGCCGCCGTCGCCCGCATCACCCGCGGCAACTTCCTTCTCCTACAACAACTGTTCGCCCAGATCCACCGCGTCATGAAGATCGACGAACTCAACGCCATCACCGCCGACGTCGCCCCGAAACCGGCCGCAGCACCCTCGTCATCGGCACCACCTGACCCTGCGAAGACCGCCACTCATCGCTGCGAGTCACACCCTCGCGCCCCGGTCTCCGTGTGCCATGCGAATGATCAGCCGCTGAGACGCGCCACCGCGACCGTGACGTCGCCGTGTACCTCTTTGGTACGCACCAGTAGTCCCCCGGCGGCAGCAAGGACGGCCGCGGCCTCCGCGACACCGGCCGCGCCAACCGCCGCCTTGGTGCGGGCGGCCGGGTTGGGCACCGTGACCGTGTCCAACTCCGCGGCGGTGAAGGTGCGCACCGGAACACCGAGTTCGGCCGCCGCCGCGCGCAGGCCTGGCTCCTCGCCACGCCGGTCGATGGTCGCGAGGCAGGCCAGGGACTCGTCGCCGACCGCGTGTCGTACGGCCGTGAGGATCGCCGCAGCCGCGGTCCCTGGCCGCATACCGACGCCGACCGCTATCCGGCGGTTGAGCTCAGCGGGCGACATCCGTGCGGGCCTGGTCGACGGCGGTAGACGTGCGCAGCGGAGTACCGGGTTCAACTGCCGCGCGCAAACCCGGCTCCTCCCAGCACAAGTCGATGGTGGCGAGGCAGACGGGTGACTCGCCGCGGACCATATGTCGCGCGGCGGCGAGATTCACAGTGGTCGCGGTTCCCGGCCGACTGTTCGACGCCGACCTCGATCGAGAGGCTAAGCCCAGCGAGGGTCGGCGGCGCGAGCGTAATCGACAGCTGCGGACGAACGGGCTGTCGCCACGAGGCTTCCGCTGACCGGCGGAGCTCAGCAGGCGACATCGGCGCGATGATATTCGACGGCGGCTTCGGGCAAACGGGCTGGCGCCTGGGGGTTTCCGCTGACCGGCGGAGCTCAGCGGGCGACATCGGCGCGGTGATATTCGACGGCGGCTGCGGGCAAACGGGCTCGCGCCACGGGATTCTCGCTGACCGGCGGAGCTCAGCGGGAGACATCGGCGCGAGCGTAGTCGTCGGCAGCGGCGACGAAACGGGCTGTCGCCGCAGGGTTCCCGGCAGGATGGGTGTGCAGGTAGGAGGCGTGCACGCGGCCGACGAGCGCGCCCTCGCGGACGCGAGCGCCCGAGCCGTCGCGCCAGCCCCAGGCGGGGGCGTCCTGCGCGGCGGTGACCAGTCGGGTGCGGTGAAATTCGTGCCCGCGCACGCGCTCCCCCGCCCGCCAGAGCGCGGAGTCGGCCAGCGCGACGGCGTCCCGGTAGCCCAGGGTCAGGCGCGGGCCGAATTCGGCGTCGGCGTCGACGACGCCCGCCATGGCGTGGCCGTCGAGGGATCGGGTCAGATACAGCAGACCCGCGCATTCGGCGTGGATCGGCAGCCCGGCGCGGGCGTGTTCGCGGACCGCGGTCAGCAAGGGTTTGTTCGCCGCGAGGTCAGCGGCGTGCTCCTCGGGGAATCCACCGGGCAGTACGAGACCCGCTGTCCCCGAGGGCAGCTCGTCACGCAGCGGATCGAAGACAACCACCCGCGCCCCAGCGGCGATCAGCAGTTCGCGATGCTCGGCATAGCCGAAGGTGAACGCGGGCCCGCCCGCCATAGCGATCACGGGACCGTCACCACAACGGCCGGTTTCCACCACACCGTCACGGCCGAAGCTGTCCGAGATCGGCCCAGCGGAGACCCACCCCGAGGTAGCGGCCGGGCCGACACCGATCGCGCGTGCGGTGCGGGCACGATGGTCGTCAGCGGGCCCCTCGCCGTGCGCCGCGGTCGGCCACCGCGAAGCCGGCTCGCCGCCGCCCGCGCGGCCAGGACCGGTCGTGGCACCGCCTTCGATCGGCCTACCTGGTCCACCGAGCGGCGCGGATCCGGCAGCTCGCCGTGGCACGCCGGTTGTGTACGCACCGACGCCGGTCGCCGAATCACCCTCGCTCGCCTCACGAATGGCCGACACCGGATCCCACACGGACCCGCCCAACGTCGGCCGCGCCAGCGCCGCTACCGCCGCCAAATCCACATGGGCGGCAACGAGATCGGTCATCGCCTCGACCGCCGCCGACGCCGCCGCACCGTGCTCGACGGCGGGAATCAGACCGAGGTGGCGGGACGGCACTTCGAGCGCGGCCATCCGCGGCAGCGACCCGAGCACCGGCAACCCGACCCGCGCGCAGGCAGCGCGCAGCACCTGGTCGTGGCGTTCACTGCCGACGCGGTTCAGAATCACGCCCCCGAGCCGCACACCGCTGTCGAAGGTGGCGAAGCCGTGCAGCAGGGCGGCCAGGCTCTGGCTGTGACCGCGAGCGTCCACCACCAGCACGACCGGCGCGCCGAGCAGTCCGGCCACCTGGGCGGTGGAACCTTCGGCGACAGGGCCGGTTTCGTGCTCGTCGATGCGGCCGTCGAACAGGCCCATCACGCCCTCGACCACCGCTAGATCACAACCCGCCGCCCCGTGGTGGTACAGCGGCACCACCCGGTCCGCGCCGACCAGCACCGGGTCGAGATTGCGTCCGGGACGTCCCGCCGCGAGCCCGTGGTATCCGGGGTCGATGTAGTCCGGTCCGACCTTGAAGGGCGCGACCCGGTGCCCGGCTCGCCGGAGCGCACCGATCAAACCCGTTGCGAGCGTGGTCTTCCCGTTCCCGGAGGCGGGAGCGGCGATGACAACAGCGGGCACTGTGCCCATCACGCCACCGACGGGCGCGCGATCGCACTGCGCCGGTTCACCATTCGATACCCCGCTGCCCCTTGCGCCCCGCGTCCATCGGGTGCTTGATCTTGGTCATCTCGGTCACCAGGTCGGCAGCGTCCATCAACGCCTGCGGCGCGTCGCGGCCCGTGATGACGACGTGCTGGTTACCCGGCCTGTCGACCAGCGTATGAACCACCTCGTCCACGTCGACCCAGCCCCATTTGAGGGGATACGTGAACTCGTCGAGCACGTAGAAGCGGTGCTGTTGGGCGGCGAGCCTGCGAGCGATCTCCCGCCAGCCCGCCAGCGCGGCGGACGCGTGGTCCTCCTCGGTGCCGTGCTTGCGGGTCCACGACCAGCCCTCACCCATCTTGTGCCACTCGACGGCGCCGCCCGCGCCGGTCTCCTCGTGCAGCCGCCCGAGGGTGCGGAACGCCGCCTCCTCGCCGACCTTCCACTTCGCGCTCTTCACGAATTGGAAGACGGCGACGTCGAATCCCTGATTCCAGGCCCGCAGCGCCATCCCGAACGCCGCGGTCGACTTCCCCTTGCCCGGACCCGTGTGCACCGCGAGCACCGGCTGGTTGCGCCGCTGCCGCGTGGTCAGTCCATCGTCCGGAACCGTCTCCGGCACACCCTTGGGCATCGAATCTCCTTGTGCCTCGTGCAACTGATCGGGAGCGGCGAGATCAGGCGGCGCGCGCCGAGCCGCCGCCGGATCCGGTGCGAACGATGTCCGCGACCGCCGAGCCGGTCAACTCGGCGAGCCGCACGTAGCCGCCGCCCAACGCGCCAGCCAACTCGGTCGCCAGGCCGAGCCGCACCATGCCACGCTCACAGTCCACCACCATCGCGGTGACCGCGTCCTTGGCGAGCATTGCGGCGGCGGCACGGGCCCGCGGCACCGGATCGACTCCGCCCGTGGCGCGTCCGTCGGTGAGCAGCACCAGCATCGGGCGACGACGCGGGTCACGCACGCGCTCGCGCTGAATCACCTCGCGCGCCTTCAGCAGTCCCGCCGCGAGCGGGGTCTTGCCGCCGGTGCGCAGGCCCGCCAGGCGGCGGACCGCGATGTCGACCGAGGACGTCGGCGGCAGCACGAGTTCGGCGTCTTGGCCGCGCACGGTGATGACGGCGACCTTGTCGCGGCGCTGGTAGGCGTCGCGCAGCAGACTGACCACCGCGCCGGTGACGGCGGAGAGCCGGTCCCTTGCCGCCATGGAGCCGGACGCGTCGACCACGAAGACGACCAGATTGCCTTCGCGCCCTTCGCGATACGCCCCGCGTAGGTCCTCGGCGGCGAGTGCGAGCGGGCCGTCCACCCGGCCACGGTCGTGCTGGTGCGGCGCGGCGGCGAAGACGGTGCCGAGCAGATGCAGACCCGCGGTGGTCTCGGTGGTGGAGCGGACGACCCGGCCGTGCCTGGTCTGGGCGCGAGACCGGCGGCCCGGCGCGCCCTCGCCGACTCCGGGGACTTCCCAGCGCGGCGGCTTGGCGGCGGCGGGATTCGGTGTGCCGGTGCGTCCTTCGCGCGGCGCGGGTCCGCCGCCGGGGCCTTCGGGTGGTGCGTCGGGTCCGTCGTCCGGATCATCGGGGCCGCGATCACCCTCGGAATCGGCCGAATCGCCGTCGAATTCCGTTGGCGGTGCGGGTTCCTCGGCACGGTCGGCCTCGGCGGCCGCTTCCTTCATGGCTTCGTCGAGTTGTTCTTCGCTGATGCCCGGCTCGTCGAACGGGTCGCGCCGACGACGGTGCGGCAGTGCGAGTTCCGCGGCGATCCGCACGTCCTCCTCGGTGACGGCGTCGCCGCCGCGCCAGGCCGCGTGCGCGGTCGCGGTGCGTGCCACCACGAGGTCGGCGCGCATGCCGTCGACGTCGAAGGACGCGCACAGGGCCGCGATCCGCCGCAGCTCCACGTCGTCGAGGGCGACCTCGGGGAGCCGGTCGCGCGCGGTGCGGATGCGGTCGGCGATCTCCCGGTCGGCGGCGGCGTAGCGGGTCGCGAATCCCGCCGGATCGGCCTCGTAGTCGAGCCTGCGGCGCACCACCGCCATCCGCACGTCGACATCGCGGGAGGCGGCCACATCGACGGTCAGCCCGAACCGGTCCAGCAGCTGCGGGCGCAACTCGCCCTCTTCTGGGTTCATGGTGCCGACCAGTACGAAACGGGCGGGATGCGAATGCGAGACGCCATCGCGTTCGATGTGCACGCGACCCATGGCCGCGGCGTCGAGCAGCACGTCCACCAGGTGGTCGTGCAGCAGGTTCACCTCGTCGACGTAGAGCACGCCGTGGTGCGCGGCCGCAAGCAGACCCGGCCGGAACGCCTGCTCGCCGTCGCGCAGCACGCGCTCCAGATCGAGCGAGCCGACCACACGGTCCTCGGTGGCGCCGACCGGCAGCTCGACCAGCCGCGCGGGCCGCGCGCCCGTCTCGTCCACCACCGGCGGCAACAGATGCGCCAGCGCGCGCACGACGGTCGACTTCGCAGTCCCCTTCTCACCGCGCACCAGCACGCCGCCGATACCGGGATGCACCGCGCACAAGATCAACGCCAGCTGCAGGCGCTCCTGCCCGACCACCGCGGAGAACGGAAACCCTGCCTCGGCGTCTACACGAGGCGAGCGGGACGACGGAGCGGTCTCTACACGGGACAAGGACACGCCACTAGCCTAGGCGCGCCGGTCCGTCCCAAGGAGACCCACCCCGCCAGCGACTCCGATACACGGCCATCCGCCAGTCGGCCACCGCCGGTACCCGATGGAGATACACATTGTCGTCCGACGGCTGCCTGGACCGAGACACGCACGGCCTGCGTCGAACCCCCGCACCATCCACGCACTCCCGACCGCCTCCGAGGCGAGTCTCACGAGCCCGTTCGCGGCCAGCGCGCCAAAATACAGCTACCCGCGCCGCATCGGCATGTGCATGATCCCGTCGTCCTCGAACTCCTCGCCGTCCGGCTGGAAGCCGTGCTTGGCGTACATGTCGACGAGGTAGGTCTGCGCGTTCAGCCGCACGGTGGCCGAGCCGACCTCGGCGAGCGCTGCCTGCAGCAGGCGGGTGGTGTAGCCGTGGCCACGGGCCGGGACGGCGGTACAGAGGCGGCCGATGCGGAACGACTTGACGCCGCTCTCGTGCTCCTCCAGCAGGCGCAGGGTGCAGATGACCTCACCTTCGTCGTCGAGCCAGAAGTGCCGCGTTTCCGGAAGCAGATCGAGTCCGTCCAACTCCGGGTAGGCGCACTTCTGTTCGACCACAAAGACTTCGACGCGAAGTTTCAACAGCTGATACAGGGTCGCCGTATCGAGATCCTGCGCCCATGACCGTTTGAGAGCAACCGTTGACATCATCGCGCCTTGCTATCACACCTACGGCGTCAGCGCGACCCCTGCGTGCTTGGGCGTGTTCGCGTTGGTGAGGTTGAGCGCCTTGTTGGTCCAGTCCCACACCTCGTGGAACAGGGCCTTGTCCTCGGAGAGCTTCACGCCGAGCGACGGGATCATCTCGCGCAGGCGCGGGGTCCAGTCGGCGTACTCGCGCGGGAAGCAGCGCTGCAGGACGTCGAGCATGGCGGTGACGCAGGTGGACGCGCCCGGCGAGGCGCCGAGCAGACCCGCGATGGAGCCGTCCTTGGCGGCGATGACGGCGGTGCCGAGTTCCAGCACGCCGCCGACGCCCTTGCGGCGGATGATCTGCACGCGCTGACCCGCGGTGATGAGTTCCCAGTCGCGGCCCTCGGCCCGCGGGATGAACTCCTCCATGGTGTAGACCTTGCCGGACTGCGACTTGAGCAGCTCGGAGACCAGGTACTTGACCAGCGACATCTCGGTGAGACCGACGCCGAGCATGGGCGCGAGGTTACCGGCGCGGATGGACTTGAACAGGTCGGTGTTGCTGCCGTCCTTGAGGAACTTCGGGGTCCAGCCCGCGTACGGGCCGAACAGCAGCCCCGGCTTGCCGTTGATGACGCGAGTGTCCAGGTGCGGCACGGACATCGGCGGGGCGCCGACGGCGGCCTTGCCGTACACCTTGGCCTCGTGCTTGTCGATCAGGGCCGGGTTGGTGCAGCGCAGGAACTGGCCGCTGACCGGGAAGCCCGCGAAGCCCTTGATCTCCTTGATCCCGGACTTCTGCAGCAGCGGCAGCGCGCCGCCGCCCGCGCCGACGAAGACGAATTTGGCCTCGATGGTGCGGGTCCGGCGGGTGCGCACGTTGCGGACCCGGACCTTCCAGCTGCCGTCGGACTGCTTGTCGAGGCCGAGCACCTCGTGGCCGAAGGCCAGGTTCGCGCCGGTGGCGCCGAGGTGGGCGAGCAGCTCCTTGGTGAGCGAACCGAAGTCGATGTCGGTGCCGCCGTCGGTCCAGTTCAGCGCGACCGGATCGGAGAAGTCGCGGCCCTTGGCCATCAGCGGCAGCCTGCGGGCGAACTCGTCGGGGCTGTCGATGTACTCCATGCCCTCGAACAGCGGGTGCGGAGCCAGCGCCTCGTAGCGCTTGCGCAGGTACTGCACGTCGTCGGCGCCGTGCACGAAGCTGACGTGCGGGATCGGGTTGATGAAGCGGGACGGGTCGCCGAGCACCCCGTTCTCCACCGCGTAGGCCCAGAACTGGCGCGAGACCTGGAAGCGCTCGTTGATGTCGATGGCCTTGGTCACGTCGACCGAGCCGTCGGCGTTCTGCGGGCTGTAGTTCAGCTCGCACAGGGCCGAGTGTCCGGTGCCCGCGTTGTTCCACGGATCGCTGCTCTCCGCCGCCGCGGCGTCCAACCGCTCGAACAACGAAATCGACCACTCCGGCTGCAGCTGACGAAGCAGCGCGCCGAGAGTGGCACTCATGATCCCGGCACCGATGAGTACTACATCGGTCTTTTCAGTCATGGCAGCGTTCGGCACGGGTAGATCGACTTCCTTGTCACTTCTGGCGCGGCCACCGGCACGGTGGTTTGCCTGGGCACGGGCGCTATGTGGTTGTTGCGACGGGGCGCATTGCAATTGTTGCGAGCCTGGCGTGACTCGGCGGTCGATAAGGTTACCCGCCGTTCACCTATCGCCAATTGTGCACCTCGAGGGATCGCATTCCGGCAACGAACCCGGCGAATGTGACGTAGATTCCTCCCTCCTTCCAGGTCGTGCGCGATCTTCATTCCGGGCCGGACCTCGCCTACATTGGGTCTCGTGACGAACGAAACCTCGCTAGACGTGTCCGAGATCACGGAGCAGACGGGGAGCAAGTGGCGGCCGGATGTCTTGGGAGCGGGGTACGAGCAGCGGTCCATCCCGCTGGGCCCGGATCCGGACGGTGAGGGCGACATCTCGGCGACCCTCGTGCGCTATCTCCCCGACTCCGGCGCGGCGGCCACCGAGTGCGCCGTGATCTACGTGCACGGCTTCACCGACTACTTCTTCCAGCAGCACCTCGCCGAGCATTTCGCCGCACGCGGTCACCGCTTCTACGCACTCGACCTGCGCAAGTGCGGCCGCTCGCTGCGCGACGGGCAGAGCCCGCACTACGTCACCGATCTCGCCTTCTACGACGAGGAGCTGAACGAGGCGCTGCGCATCGTCAAGGAGGAGGCAGGCGAGCAGGTGCTGCTGGTCGCGCACTCCACCGGCGGTCTGATCATGCCGCTGTGGCTGGACCGGCTCAACCGGACCGCGGGCGTCGCCGCCTCGGGCATCGTCGGGCTGGTGCTGAACAGCCCCTGGTTCGACCTGCAGGGCCCGTCGTACTACCGGACCATCGGCACGCCGATCATCGGCGCGCTCGGCCGGTTCCGTTCGATGCTGGAGATGCCGGGCTCCGCGATCAGCACCTACGGCGACAGCCTGCACAAGAGCGCCTCGGGCGAGTGGGACTACAACCTGGACTGGAAGCCGCTGGCCGGTGCGCCGGTGCGCTTCGGCTGGCTACGCGCGATCCGCCGCGGCCACTTCCGGCTGCACCAGGGCCTCGACATCGGGGTGCCCGCGCTGATCCTGCGGTCCAGGTTGACCAAGTTCATGCGCAAGTACGGCCCGGCCGCCGACGTGGCCGACACCGTGCTGGACGTGAAGCAGATTCAGCGCTGGTCCGGCTGCCTCGGCGATCGCACCAACATCGTGCCGATCGAGAACGCCCGCCACGACGTGTTCCTCTCCGCGGCCGAGCCGCGCGCCAAGGCGTTCGAGGAGATGGACAACTGGCTGGACTGGCTGGCGGTGTACCGGCGCAAGGCCGAGTCACCAGAGGCTGGTGCGTAGCACGATCTCGGTGGCCAGTTCGTGGTCGGCCTCGGTGGCCACGTTGTCGACGTCGACCTGCACCACGCGGAACTCGCCGTAGACGAAGCGTCCCGAGGCGTCGGCGACCGTGCGCGGCAACCGCTTGGTGACCAGCACGGTGACCGGAAGCTCGAGCGGACGGCAGCCGGGGTCGACGACCACACCGTCGGCTCCGGCGGCCGCCGGGTGGCCGCGGTCGGCCACCACCAGGCTGATGAAACGTCCGAACGGGCCGGAACAGGTCTGCCAGGCCACCGTCGCACCCTCGCCGCGCCCGGCGACGTGCGCGTAGGGAACGTTCAGCTGGTCGAGGATGGCGTGCACCGCCGCGGGATCGAGGCCCTCGACGGACTCGACCACCAGGGTGCGCAGATCGGAAGTGTGCAGCCGCGCGGCGACCTGGTCGTACACGTCCATCGGATCGCCCGCATCGGGCAAGAGCAATACCGTGTGCCGTGATTCCGGGCCGTCGACCCGCACGGTCCAGGACCGGTCACCGACCGTGATCCGCCGAGACTCCATGTCCGAGTACGCTACACCGCCGCTACCCGCTCCGACGGCCTGTCCGGACGACCGGCTCACACCAGCAATCGCATCCCGGTGGTGGTCGCTGCCGTCGGGTTCAGCGTCACGGTGAGATCGCACCCCGCCTCCCGCCCCAGCTGCTCGACGAGCGCGTCCTCGAAGTCGGCTCCGTCGGCGCAGCGCCGCAGGGCCTGCCGCACGGTGTCGGCCCGCTCGACCACGATCTCGGCGGAGGCGAGCAGGCCGAGCATGATCTCGGTGACTGTCTCGGCGTCCAGCCCGTACCGGCGACGCAGCGCCCGATGGATCTCGGTCAGCGCGACCATCGTGACGTAGCCGGGCCGGTTCTTGCTCAGCCCTGGCCAGGACGGTTCAGGGTTCGTGGCGCGGGATCGCCGCCGAGATCTGGGCGACCAGTTGCCAGGGGCGGTTGGTGTCGCCCGTCGCCTTGCCACTCGTGAGGATGGCGCCGGAGAGCCCGCGCGCGGGGTCGGCCCAGCCGTACTGGGTAGTGAGTCCGCTACGGCCGAAATGGGTTTCGGTGTGGCGGCCGAACTTCGAACGGCTGCCGCCGAGTTCGTAACCCGCCGCGCTGACCCGGCCCGCCGCCCCGGGTATCCGGCTCGCCGGGCGCACCGCCGCGTGTAGCGTCTCCGGTCGCATGATCCGGACGCCGTCCAGTTCCCCTCCGCGCGCGAGGATTTCGTAGAAGCGGGACAGTTCGTAGGCGGTGGTGACCAGGTTGCCGGACGGCAGTTCCGCGGTGAGGAACGCGCGGGTTCCCTCGTCGTTCATCCCGCCACCCATCCCGCCGCCGAGCGCCTTGCGCGCCAAGAACTTCCACACCCGCGACGGACCGGGACCGACCGGTACGCTCGGCGCCACCTGGTCGACTTCCTCGGGCCGCACCCCGAAGTTGGTCCAGCGGAAGCCGAGCGGCGCGAGCACCTGCTCGTGCAGGTGATCCCGCATCCTCCTCCCCGTGGCCCGCTGCACCAGAAGCCGCTGGATCAAACCGCTGGTCAGCGCGTGGTACACGCGAAAACGACCGGGCGGCCAGCTGGGCCGGAGGTCGGCGAGCGCCCGCACCGCCAGCTCCTCGTCGACCACCAGCTGGTAGCCCCGATACGGCGCGGTCACGAACGGCACGCCCGCCGAATGCGACAGCACGTCGCCGATCGTGATGCGCTCTTTGCCGTTGGCGGCGAACTCCGGAATGTATTCGCACACCGGGTCGTTCAGCGCGAACGCGCCCTGCTCGGCCAGCATCGCCATCAGCGCCGCCGAGACGCCCTTGGCGGTGGAGAATCCGCAGAACGGCAGATCCGGCGTCGCGAGCACCCGCGCCACGTCCGGACCGTCCCCCGGCCCGTTGCCCCACCCGTGCCCGATCGCCCGGTTCAGCAGGATCTTCCCGTCGCGCCGCAGGCACACCTGAATCGCCGGTGTGGTTCCCAGCCGGTACCAGGCGCGCACCGACTCCCACACGGCGTCGATCGCGGCGGGGCTCACCCCGGCATCGGCCGGATCGTCTTCCGGGCCGGTCGTCGTCACCGAATCCAGATCCGCGGCGACCGTCACCAACAAACCAGCGGGCGTATTCACCCTGCCAGCCTAACGATGCCCCGACTTCCTCTGTCTAACGTGCCGATAGCGCCCCGCGATGGAACAAGAGAGCGTGCGATGGCACGGTCTCGACAGAATCGAGGGGACGATGAACCACATGGTTCGCATAGCCGCGCTGATAGCCACCGCGGCCGCACTGGCAGCAGGCTGTAGCAGCGACGACTCGGGGCAATCCACGCCGAGTACACAGCGGACGACGGTGGGGGCCGCGTCCACGCCCGGCGGAACGACCGCACCCGCGGCGCCCAGTCCGCAGGCGCCCGGCGGAGCAGCCACACCCGAGCCAGGGACGAGCCCACCGCCCGCCGCGACACAAGCGCCGCAGCAGCCCGACCCGTCCACCCCTGTCGTCACCACGCCCGCGCCGACCGACGACATCAGCGGCCCCGGGCGCTGCGTCGACCCCGCCTCGGCGGGTGTGCGCACCGCGCTGGCCGGACTGGGCGAAGGCTGGCATGCCACGCAGGCCTCGACCGACCAGCCGGGTAGCTGCGGACAGTTGCTGTGGGTGCGAGCCGTGGGCGGAAATTCGGCGGGCGCGCCGATCCACGTGATGTTCTTCCACGACGGAAAGTACCTGGGCACAGCGACTTCCGAAGCCTACGCGTTCACGCACGTGGCGGGTTCGAACGGCAACTCGGTCAGCGTCCAATACAAGTGGCTGGTGGCCGACGAGCCGTTCGCCGCGCCGCAGGGCGGTCCGGTCACGATCACCTACACCTGGACCGGTTCGGGTGTCGCCATGAGCGACCCCCTGCCGAAGGAGGTCACCGACCCGCAGCGCTAGCGGCCGGGGACGTTGGCGGCAACGCCACGCCCAGTCGTCGCGCCCACCACTCGGCCGGGGACCGTGAGCCGGGTGGCAGGCCTCGTCCTAGCGCCGATCCGCTACGTCGGGCGCGTCGAGACTCGAGGTGAGCGTGGGCATCGCGCCGGGCGCGCCCTCGGCGATCAGCCTCTCGAGCAGGTTCGTGTCGAGGTGGTTCTCCATCAGATCCGCGAGCAGATCCAGTTGGGCGGTCCGCACGGCGGCGACCGAAGTCGCCTCGGCGGCAACGAAACCCGCGCGGCCCGCCCGGCGGGCGACTTCGCGCAACCACGCGCGGCGGAAGTCGTCGGATTCCATCAGTCCGTGCAGGTGCGTTCCCCAGATCGCGCCGCGAACACTGCCCTCCGGCTCCCCCGCCGCCACGAGCCACGCGGGATCGCCGCTGCGCGTCACCCGACCGTGGTGAATCTCGTAGCCGTGCAACGGAATACCTTCGGTCCCGAGAGACCTGAGGGGGTCCGCCGCACCGTGACCTTCGCTGCGACGCAACACCTTCGGTTCGGCGAACTCGACGTCCAGGTCGAGCAGGCCGAGTCCGTCGACCGTGCCCGCCGCCGATTCCACGTCGTCGACGATGCGGCGGCCGAGCATCTGATAACCGCCGCAGATGCCGAGGATGGGCCGTCCGGCCGCGGCGCGCTCGGCCAGGGCGGCACCGATTCCGCTGCGGCGCAACCAGTCCAGATCCGACACCGTCGACTTGCTGCCGGGCAGCACCACCAGGTCGGCGTCGGCCAGCCGGGAGGGATCGCGCACCCAGCGCACCGCGACGCCGGGTTCACAGGCCAGCGCCTCGACGTCGGTGGAGTTCGAGATGCGGGGCAGCCGGATGGCGGCGACCGTCAGCCATTCCGTGCCCGCGGGTGTGGCCGGACGACCGACCGGTGCGTCGGCGATGGTGCCGAGCGAGTCCTCGGCGTCGATCCACAGTTCTTCGGTGAACGGGACGACACCGAGAGTGGGTCGCCCGGTCAGCTCGGTGAGCCGGTCGAGGCCCGGCCGTAGCAACTCGACGTCACCGCGAAACTTGTTGATCACGAAGCCCGCGATGAGCCGCTGGTCGTCGGGTTCCAGCACCGCCAGCGTGCCGAACAGATGCGCGAGCACTCCGCCCCGATCGATGTCGCCGACGACGAGCACCGGCAGCCCCGCGGCCTCGGCCAGCCCCATGTTCGCCAGATCGGTAGCGCGCAAGTTGATCTCGGCGGGCGATCCAGCGCCCTCGCAGATCACCACGTCGAATTCGGCTCGCAGCGCGTCGAGTTCGGCCGCGACGACCGCGCGCAACGCCTGCCGGTGCCGGAAATAGTCGGCCGCGCCCACGGTGCCGACGGCCTTGCCGCGCACCACGAGCTGCGAGCGACGGTCGCTGCCCGGTTTCAACAGCACCGGGTTGAACCGCACGCTGGGCTCCAGACCGCAGGCCTGCGCCTGCAACGCCTGCGCGCGTCCGATCTCGCCGCCGTCCAGCGTGACGACCGAGTTGTTGGACATGTTCTGCGCCTTGAACGGCGCCACCCGCACGCCCTTCCTGGCCAGCATGCGGCAGATCCCCGCCACCACAACGCTTTTCCCGGCGTCGGAGGTGGTGCCCGCGACGAGCAGCGCGCCCTTCATCGGGCCCGCTCCCGTCCGTGGAGAGCGGGGCCGCGGCGGGCGCTCACGGCAGGGTAAGGATTTCCGCGCCGGTGTCGGTGACGACCAGGGTGTGCTCGAACTGCGCGGTCCACTTGCGGTCCTTGGTGACCACGGTCCAGCCGTCGTCCCAGATCTCGTAGTCGATGCCGCCGAGGTTGATCATCGGCTCGATGGTGAAGGTCATGCCGGGCTCGATGACCGACTCCACCGCAGGCTGGTCGTAGTGCAGGATCACCAGGCCGCTGTGGAAGGTGGGGCCGACGCCGTGGCCGGTGAAGTCGCGCACCACGCCGTAGCCGAAACGGTTGGCGTAGGACTCGATGACGCGCCCGATCACGTTGAGCGCCCGGCCGGGACGGACCGCCTTGATGGCCCGCATGGTGGCCTCCTCGGTCCGTTCCACCAGCAGCCGGACCTCCTCGTCGACGTCACCGGCGAGGAAGGTCTTGTTGGTGTCGCCGTGCACGCCGTCGATGTAGGCGGTGACGTCGATGTTGACGATGTCACCGTCCTCGATCACGGTGGAGTCCGGAATGCCGTGGCAGATCACCTCGTTCAGCGAGGTGCAGCAGGACTTCGGAAAGCCCTTGTAGCCCAGCGTCGACGGGTACGCGCCGTGGTCGCAGAGGAATTCGTGGGCGATGCGGTCCAGTTCGTCGGTGGTGACGCCGGGCGCCACCGCCTTGCCCGCCTCCTCGAGCGCCTGCGCCGCGATCTTGCCCGCGACGCGCATCTTCTCGATGGTCTCCGGCGTCTGCACCCAGGGCTCGCGCCCCTCGTTGACGGTCTTCTTCCACGCGTACTCCGGTCGCTCGATGGAGCGCGGCACCTCCCGAGTGGGCGAGAGCGTGCCGGGAACGAGGGGCTTACGGGTACGCACGGACATGGGACAAGAGTATCCGCACCCGGTCAGCGGTACCCGTCCGCCCGCGCCGAGACGGAATAGGACCGGACCGCAGTCCGTTTATTCTGGACAACTACTCAGGAAGAGGACGAGAGCTGTGGAACTGGGACTGACGACGTTCGCCGAGCTGTACCCGGCGGGCGACCGGCCCGCGCCGAGCGCGGCGCAGCGGCTGCGCGAAGTGGTCGAGGAGGCGGTGACGACCGAGCGCGCCGGGCTGGATGTATACGGCGTCGGCGAGCATCACCGCAAAGACTTCGCCGCGTCGTCGCCCGCGGTCGTGTTGGCCGCGATCGCGGCGCGCACCGAACGCATCCAGCTGACCAGCGCGGTCACCGTGCTCAGCTCCGACGACCCGGTCCGGGTGTACCAGGACTTCGCGACGCTGGACGGCCTGTCGGGAGGACGCGCCGAGCTGATGGCGGGGCGCGGCTCGTTCACCGAGTCGTTCCCGCTGTTCGGCTACGACCTGGCCGACTACGACGAACTGTTCGAGGAGAAACTGGCGCTGTTGCTGCGCCTGCGCGAGGACGCGCCCGTCACCTGGTCCGGGAAGTTCCGCGCCCCGCTGCGCGACGCGGTCGTCTATCCGCGCACCGAGGACCGGCCGCTCCCGGTGTGGATCGCGGTCGGCGGCAGCCCGGAATCGGTGATCCGCGCCGGGCTGCTCGGCCTGCCGCTGGCCATCGCGATCATCGGCGGCCAGCCCGCGCGCTTCCAGCCGCTGGTCGATCTGTATCACCGGGCCCTGACCGAGGGTGGTCACGAGCGGCAGCCGGTGGCGGTGCACGCGCACGGCTACATCGCCGACACCGACGAAGCGGCCGTCGCCGACTTCTATCAGCCGTACGCGCTGGCCATGAGCACCATCGGCCGCGAGCGCGGCTGGGGTCCGATGACCCGCGCGCAGTTCGACGCGCTGCGTTCGCAGAGCGGCTCGCTGTTCGTCGGAACGCCGGACTACGTCGCCGAGAAGATCGCCGATGTGCGCGACACCCTCGGCCTGGACCGGTTCATGCTGCACACCAGCGTCGGCACGCTGCCGCACGAGAAGGTCCTCCGCAACATCGAACTGCTCGGCGAGAAGGTCGCACCGCAGGTCCGGTGACCGGCTACTTCGACAGTCGCGCCTCGAACGCGATCCGATCGCCGCGATACAGGGCGCGCACCCGCTCGATGGGCGCGCCCTCGTCGTCGACGCTGCGCCGGTGCAGTAGCAGCAGCGGCAGGGCCGTCGTGCATTCGAGCAGGGCGGCCTCGCGCGGGGACGCGAGCACCGTCTCGATGCGCTCGGTGGCGGCGCCGAATTCCACCCCCGAGGCGCGCACGGCCGCATAGAGGGAGGTGGTGGGGTCGTAGCTGTCCCGAAGTCCGGCGAAACGCGACAGCGGAAGGAAGGTGCTCTCCAGTCCGATGCGCTCACCGTCGGCGAGCAGCACTCGCTCCAGATGCATCACGGAAGTGCCCGGAGCCACGCCGAGATCGCGCGCGGTGTCGGCGTCGGCGGGGACGTCCTCCCACGTGACAAGGATGCGCCCCGGCACCCGGCCCAGACTCAGCGCGCCCTCGGTGTAGGAGCGCAGCGACAACGGCTGCACCATCTTCGGCCGGGAGACCACCGTTCCGCGCCCCTGCCGCCGAATCCGCCCTTCCACCAACAGATCTCGCAGCGCCTGCCGAACGGTCTCCCGCGCCACCTCGAATCGCACGGCGAGTTCGCGCTCCGAGGGCACCGGATCGCCCTCGGCCAGCTCGTCGATCATCCCCTCCAGCTCGGTGCGCACTCGATACGACTTCGGCAAGCGCTCCGGCAGGACCAATTCGGTGCTCCCGCCGGATGTCTCGCCGCGCCGACCGCGCGTCACCTCCGTTGCTTCCATGCCCGACAGCCTACCCGCAATTGGTCTATACCAATTGTTAACCCGCCGTTCGTTCGGGCAATACCCATCGGTCTAGACCATTGCTCACCATGGGTCCATGCGAGTGGTCATCATCGGAGGTGGAATCCTCGGCACCGCCCACGCCCTTGCCGCGGTCCGCCGCGGACACGAGGTCGTGCAGCTGGAGCGCGAGCCCGAGGCGCGCGGCGCGACGGTGCGCAACTTCGGGCTGGTGTGGGTGTCCGGGCGGTCGGCGACGGAGCTCGACCTGACCTTGCGTTCGCGCGAGCTCTGGGAGGAGATCGGCGGCAGGGTCCCTGGCGTCGGTTTCCGACCGACCGGGTCCATCACGCTGGTGCGCACCCCCGAAGAACTGGCGGTGGCGAGCGCAGCGGCCGCTGGCGACAGCGCCGAGGCACGCGGATTCGAACTGCTCGAGCCGGAGCGGGTGCGTGCGATCAACCCCGCGCTGCGCGGCAAGTACCTGGCCGGACTGCACTGCTCGACCGACGCCGCCGTCGAGTCGCGGCAGGCACTGCCCGCGCTGCGCGCCTATCTCGCGGCCTCCGAACGCTATTCGTTCCACGCCGGTGCCGAAGCGCGATCCGTCACCGACACCGGTTCCGGCGCAACGGTTCTCGACGATCAGGGCCGGGCCTTCCCGGCCGACCTGGTGCTGGTCTGCCCCGGCGCCGCGCACTCCGGGCTGACTCGGGAACTCGTCGGCACGATCCCGGTGCGCCGGGTCCGGCTCCAGATGATGCAGACCGCGCCGCTCGGCGAGCCGCTGACCACCGCCATCGCCGACGGCGACAGCTTCCGCTACTACCCCGGCTTCGCGGGGCGGGAGGTGGACGCGCTCGAACGCGAGCAGTCCCAGACCGCCACCGCGGCCGAGCACCGGATGCAGTTGCTGTGCGTGCAGCGCCTGCACGGCGGACTCACCATCGGCGACACCCACGAATACACCGAGCCGTTCGCCTTCGACGTGGACGAGGCGCCCTACGAGCACCTCACCTCCGTCACCGAGGAACTGCTCGGCCGCAAGCTTCCGCCGATCGTGCGCCGGTGGGCCGGGGTGTACAGCCAGAGCGTCGATCCCGCCGCGATCGTCACCCGGGCCAAGGCCGACGAGCACGTCTGGGTGATCACCGGCTCCGGCGGCCGCGGCATGACCCTCGGCCCCGCCCTCGGCGAGGAAACCGCCGACCTGCTCGGCCTCTGAAGGAGACACGATGCCGGACAACACGATTCAGCTCGCCGTGCTGGACATGGCGGGAACCACCGTCGCCGACGGCGGCTTGGTGCTGCGCGCCTTCGAAGCGGCGGCGACGGCCGCGGGCATGGAAACCGACGGGCTGCGGCGAGAACAGGCGCGCCAGTATGTGCTGGACACCATGGGGCAGTCCAAGATCGCCGTGTTCCGAGCGCTGCTCGGCGACGAGGAACGCGCGCAGGCCGCCAACCGCGTCTTCGAGGACGCCTACGACGCCCTGATCGACGAGGCCGACATCGCGCCCATTCCCGGTGCGGCCGAGGCGATCTCGGCGCTGCGTGACGCCGGTGCGCGGGTCGCGCTGACCACCGGTTTCAGCCGGAGCACCCAGGATCGGCTGCTCGACGCGCTCGGCTGGCGGGACATCGCCGATCTCACGTTGGCGCCCTCCGACGCCGGTCGCGGCCGCCCCTACCCCGACATGGTGCTCACCGCGCTGCTGCGCCTGCGCGTCGACGCCGTCGACCGTGTCGCGGTGCTCGGCGACACCACCAGCGACATCGCCACCGGCCGGGCCGCGGGCGCGCGCATCGTCGCTGGCGCGCTGACCGGCGCGCACGACGAGCGGCGGCTGCGTGCCGCGGGCGCCACGCACGTGCTGCCCTCCGTCGTCGAATTCGCCGAACTGATCCGCGCCGAGCGCGCCTGAGCCCTCGCCCCTTCGACCATCGACACCACCAAGCGAAAGTTGCTCCCACCGTGCGTATTTCCCCCACGCGCCTGTCCCACATCCGGTCCAAGACCGCCCTGCTGGTCATCACCGCCACCGCCGTCGCCCTGACCGCGGCTTGCGGCGGCACGGGCTCCGGCGGCTCCGACGGGCAGACGGTCACCGTCTACTCCGCCGACGGCCTCGACGCTTGGTACCGGACCCATTTCGAGAAGTTCCGGTCCGAGACCGGTATCGCGGTGAACGTCGTCGCGGCGGGCTCCGGCGAGGTGGTCAACCGCCTCGACAAGGAGCAGTCCAACCCGCAGGCCGACGTGGTGGTCACCCTGCCGCCGTTCATTCAGAAAGCGGACGCCGCAGGTCTTTTGCAGCCACTCGGTGTCGACACCTCGGCCTACCCCGCGACCGAGAAGGACCCGAACGGCAGGTTCGTCAGCCTGGCGGGCAACTACCTCGACTTCATCGCCAACCACTCCGTCGACACCTCGAAGCTCACTTGGGACGACCTGCTGAAGCCGGAATACCAAAGCAAACTCCAGTATTCGACGCCGGGCCAGGCCGGTGACGGCACCGCCGTCCTGATCCTGCTGCAACAGCTGCGTGGCAAGGACGGCGCGCTGGAGTACTTGAAGCGGTTGCAGGTCAACAATGTCGGGCCGTCGGCGTCCACCGGCAAGCTGCAACCGAAGGTCGACAAAGGCGAGTTGCTGATCGCCAACGGCGACATCCAGATGAACATGGAGTCGATCACCTCGAAGGGCTCGAAGTTCGGCATCTTCTTCCCGGCCTCGGCCGACGGCGCCAAGCACACCGTCGCGCTGCCCTACTTCATGGGACTGGCCAAGGGCGCCCCGCACGCGGAGGCCGCCAAGAAGCTGATGGACTACCTGCTCAGCAAGGAGGTGCAGCGGACGCTCGGCCCGGACGCGTTCGCCGTCTCGGCCCGCACCGATCTGGCCGACGCCGCCGCCACCGGCCCCGGCCCGAGCCCGGCCGCGCTGTTGCAGGGCGTCCAGATCGTGCACCCCGACTGGACGAAGGTCCTCACCGATCTGAACGACGACGTAGCCGCCTACGTGAAAGCCATCGGAGACTGACATGACCCGCGGCGACACGCTCACCGGAACGTCCACCGCCACAACGGCTGCACGCCACGACGCCGACAGCGAACCCGCCATCGTGTTCGACCGGGTCGGCGTCCGGTACGGAACCAGACGCAAGTCCACCGTCGCCCTGGCCGATTTCACGTTGCGCGTCGCCGCTGGCGAGACCGTCGCCTTGCTCGGGCCAAGCGGCTCCGGCAAGTCGACCGCGCTGAAGGCGCTGGCGGGGTTCGTCCGGCCGACCTCTGGGGCGGTCCGGCTGGCCGGGCGCGACGTCACGAATCTGTCACCGGCCAAGCGCGGTATCGGCGTGGTGGTGCAGTCCTACGCGCTGTTCCCGCACATGACCGTGCACGGCAACGTGGCCTTCGGGCTGAAAGCGCATCGCGTGCCGAGCAATACGCTCGCGGAGCGGGTGACCGAGGCGCTGACCATGGTCGGCATGGCCGAGTACGGCAAGCGGCTGCCGCGCGAGCTGTCCGGCGGGCAGCAGCAGCGCGTGGCCATCGCCAGGGCGCTCGCCATCCGGCCCAAAGTGCTGCTGCTCGACGAGCCGCTCGCGGCGCTCGACGCCCAGCTGCGCCAGACCATGCTGGGTGAGTTGCGACAGTTGCGGAAAGCGTTGCCGGACACCGCGATGCTGTACGTGACGCACGATCAGGCCGAGGCGCTGGCACTGGCCGACCGGATCGCGGTCATGCGCGACGCCCGCCTCGTCGACGTGGACACCGCCGAGAATCTCTGGCAACGGCCGCCCAGCGAATTCACCGCCGCGTTCCTCGGTGGGGCGAATCTGGTGCCGTGCGTGGTGAATCGGGTTTCCGGCGGCACCGCGCTGGTGACCGCCGGGTCGCACACGCTACGCGCTCATGCGCCCGAGCCCGGCGTCGGCAGGCTGGCCTTGGAACCGGATTCGGCTGCGCTGCTGTGCATTCGGCCGCACACCGTGACTATCGGCGGGTTGTCCGACCGGAACGCGTTGCGCGGTGTCGTGGTATCGAGCGTGTGGCGCGGGCCGGCTACGCGGCTGGAGGTCGGTGTGGACGGAATGCCGGATCCGATCGCGGTCGACGTACCGGGCCGCTCTGCGACGGCTCCCGGCTCCGCGGTCGGCATCCGGTTCCCTGATCCGGCGGGTGTGCTCATCCCGCGACCGGTCGGTGCCGGGCTTACCACTGCGCCAGGTACTTCGGATGAGTCAGGAGCGCGGTCATGAGCGGGCTGGCGGGCGAAGGCACGAGGAGGCCCGCCGCTACCTGCGCAGGTGTTGCGATCGGCTGGCCGCGAGTCCTCCACCGCGGCGCGGCGTCCTCGCGAGGCGGCAGCGGGAGCCCGCTCGGGCTCGCGGTGCCGTCCAGTTGGCCGAACGGCCGTGCGCAGGAGGGTCCGGCATGAGCGCGGTACTGCTCGAACATCCGGTGGACAGGGTCGAGCCTGCACCGGGCACCACGCGGCGGACGTGGCGCGAGGTGCTGTGGACGCTACCGCCGGTGGTCCTGGTTCTCTTGGTCGCCGGATATCCGATCCTGCGGGTGCTCACCGAGTCGACGGTCACCTCGGACGGGCGCGGGACCGAGGTGTGGTCCTCGGTGCTGGGTTCGGAATCGTTCCGAAACGCGCTGTGGCGCACCGTTTCCATCGCGTTCGCCTCGACCGCGGGGTGCCTGGTGCTCGGCGCGTTCCTCGCCATCGTGCTGGCGTTCGTGCCGTTCCCGGGTTCGGCGGTGGTCGGCAGGCTGATCGACACGGTGCTCACCCTGCCCTCGTTCCTGGTGACGCTGGCGTTCACCTTCCTCTACGGCACCGCGGGCGCACTCAACACGCTCATCGCCGAAATCACCGGACGCGACGCTCCCCTGCTGAATTTCCTCAACACCCCGCTCGGCGTGATCGCCGCCGAGATCACCTTCTTCACGCCGTTCGTGGTGCGTCCGCTGCTCGCCGCGTTCGCCCGGCTGCCGCGCGAACAGCTCGACGTGGCGGCCAGTCTCGGCGCTTCGCCGTGGCGGGTGCTGCGCCAGGTCGTCCTCCCGGAGGCCTGGCCCGCCATGGCCGCGGGCGGCAGCCTCGTTCTCCTGTTGACGCTCAACGAGTTCGGCATCGTGCTGTTCACCGGCGCCAAGGGCGTGCTGACGCTGCCCGCGCTGATCTACACCCGCGGCATCGTGACCTTCGACCTGCCGGGCGCGGCGGTGCTCGCTTCGGTGCAGGTGGCGCTTTCGCTGACGCTGTACGCCGCCTATCGATTCGTCTTCGCGCGCCTCACGGCGTGGAAAGGACAGTGAGCATGCTGGTGTGGACCCGAACCGGCCGGGCGGTGCTGCTGACGGTGTTCGGTCTGGTCGTCGCGATCGTGTTCGTCGCCCCCATCGCGACCGTCGTCGGGGCGTCGCTGGCCGGGAGCTGGACCGGCCCGATTCCTTCGGATCTCGGGCTCGCCAATTTCCGGCAGGCACTGTCGGGCGAGGAGGCGGCGAGCCTGTCGGTGAGTTTGCAGACCGCGCTGCTGGCGGGCGCCTTCGCCTTGGTCGTCGGCACTTGGGCCGCACTCGCCGCGCGGGAGGCGCCGACGTGGTGCCGCAGGCTGACCGACGCGGTGTTCCACCTGCCGGTCGCGGTGCCCTCGGTCGCCATCGGCCTCGGCATGCTGATCGCGTTCAACGAGCGGCCGCTGCTGCTTGGCGGTTCCAAGTGGATCGTCATCGTGGCGCACGCGGTGCTGGTGCTGGCCTACGCGTTCAGCGCGGTGTCGGCCGCGCTCGACCGGCTCGACCCGGACTATCGGCAGGCCGCCGAATCCCTTGGGGCCGGGCCGGTTCGGGTGCTCTGCCAGGTGACTCTTCCATTACTGCTGCCCGCCCTCGGCGCGGCGGCGGGCCTGGCGATCGCGCTGTCGATGGGCGAATTGGGCGCGACCATCATGGTCTATCCCGCTACTTGGCGCACCCTGCCGGTCACCATCTTCGGGCAGACCGATCGGGGGGATGTGTTCGACGCGGCGGCGGGGACGACGGTGTTGGTGGTGGTCACGCTGGTGGCGCTGGTGCTGCTCGGCAGGGTTAGAGGACGCGCGGCCCTGCGGTGAGTGCGGGGCACCGCAAAGGCGGGCGGCGCCGGGCGGGTTGAAGGGGGCCTTCGGCCGGTTTGCCGCGCCGAGCGTTCCGGGCGCGGCACTAGGATCGAGGTGTGTCCCTGCTCCCCTTGATCTTCACCGCGGGTTGGGCCAGCGGTATCAACGCCTACGCCGTGGTGCTGTTGTTCGGGTTGTTCGGCGTCACCGGGCTTTCCGACGAGGTGCCGGAGGGCCTGCAACGCACCGACGTGCTGATCGCGGCCGGGGTGCTGTTCCTCATCGAGGCGGTGGCCGACAAGGTCCCGTACCTCGACACGTTCTGGGACACGTTGCACACCGTGGTGCGCCCAGCCGCGGGAGCCGTGGTCGCGGCGCTCATCGCGGGCTCCGACGATTCGCTGTCGCAACTGGTCGCGGCGGCGGTGGGTGGCACCACCGCGCTGGTCAGCCACCTCGTCAAGGCCGGGCTGCGGATGGCGATCAACACCTCGCCGGAACCGGCCAGCAATATCGTGACCAGCGCCGTGGAGGATCTCGCCGTCGCGGGCGTCATCACGCTCGCGATCTTCCACCCGGTCGCCGCGGCGCTCGTGGCGGGATTGCTCCTGCTGATCGGCCTCGTTTTGATCATGTTGCTGGCGAGCCGGATTCGCCGCTACCGCCGTCGGCGTCGCGAACGCCGCCGAGCCGGACGGGTGCCCGCGGTAGGCGCGGACGGCAATCGACCGTAGTCGAAGTATGGCTTGCTTTCGATTGCCACCAGTCGGCTACCGTCGATGTGCGGCAACCACATCCAGCGGGCGTGCCGCGCCAGTCGACCACGCGGCACGCCGGGCGGGGCGCCCCGTTGCGCCCGCCGTCACTACGGGCGGCGACGCTTCCGGGCGGACGCACTGGTCGGATGACATTCCACCCGGGACGTCGCCGTCGTGGCGGTGGCGCGGTAGCCCGTCGGCCGTCGTGAGCAGCTACTGCTCGGGCAGTCGACGCCGGCCTCCGGCCACGTCGGTTACCAAATCAGTGTAGCCGTCGACGAGTTCGGCCAAGTGGTACCAGTGTTTATGGGTGTTGTCACTGCGCGGCCCGTCGACGTCGATGGCCTGGTTCGCGTTCACCCAGCTGCGCGCCATACGGTCGACCACGGCGCCGAGACTCTCGGTGTGCAGTGAGGCGCCGTTGCGATGCTGCGGCATCTCCTGGGCGACCCAGTCGTTGATATCGTCGACGAGTTCCCCACGCCGACAATCTATTTCGGCGACCAAATGGGCGTCGCGCACCTCGGCGCGCCGAGCGTGCAGCTCGGCGAGCGCGTGCGCGGACCGCAACAGCTCGCGGTCTTGGAAGCGCCGTCCCTGAAACGCACACAAAATCTGCGGAGCCGTCGGCAGCACCCCCACCGTCGGCGCGCTCATGCCTTCGCCTCGCTGACGCTCGGCTCCGGCCTGCGCGATGCGCGCTGGCACATGATTCGCTCACTGCGTTCGCTCATCGCCACACCCCTGACTCACCCGACACCAAAGCTCTATATACCAACATCATTGGCTCTCGATTCGGTAATTCCCGCTCATCGGATCGGTTGTTCGTACCCAGGCTAGCTGGATCATGCTCTTACAGATGCAAGAACACAATATTGCGTTCTCTTTGCTGCATCTGTTGTGTTCTTACGGCGTGCTGCTGACCAGTCCTGCGCCTTCGTGACCTCGACGGCGCTGTTCGGAGAGGCGGAACAGCATGCGTAAGGGGACTTTCCAACCGCTTGTGCCACCTTCGGCAAACCCTCGGCAGAGTGTCTCGACCGCGCGCTCGCCCCTACCGCTTCCACTCGTCAAGTCCCATTCCACGCCGACGCGTCCTCGGACTGTCGCGCTGGAGGTTCGACCGATCGATGTCCGGGGCCGGTTAGTGGCACAACACGTTCTGGCGGTGCTGGGTTGGGACGCCGAGACAGCACTAGATTGGCGGTTCGAGTCAGGCTGGATCGCGATCGTTCCGTCGGCAACTTCCCGGATCCGACTGGCAGACAGACGGCTGTGGCTGCCAGCCCAGGCGCGCTGTCGTCTTGGACTTGTCGCGAGGGACCGAGCAGCGCTGTTCGCCGATGTCGACGCCCAGCAATTGGCTATCTACCCCGCCGTCGTTCTGGAAGACCTGTTGCGATCGCACTCGAGGGCGGAAAGGACCGCTGAATGACGAGTGCACGAATGCGCGCATCAGAAGCCGACATCGCCGCCGCTGCAGCGATTCTCGAACGCCTGAACGTCACCACCGACGATTTGATGGCCACCGCATCCAGGCCCACCGTCGTCGTGCCGACCTTCGCCGAGTATGTACCGCGCGTGTATGCGGCGATGCCACCGACCCGCACCCGCGACAACTACCGCTCCTACTGGAACAAGATCGCCGCCCTCTGGCCGGACCGGCGTCTCGACGAACCCACCACCAGCGAACTCGCCGCACTGGTCAATCAGATTCGTCAGCAGCGAGTCATCCGACGTAGCGACCGCGGAGGAAAAGGGGTTGCCCGCGCGGCGGTCGACGCACTGCGTTGCCTATACCGGCACGCGGTCCGCGACCGGCTCATCGACGCTGCAAGCAACCCCACCACCGAACTCGACCGCAGCGCACCACCACATCCCCACCGCCGAGCCCTGCCCGACACCGTTCTCACCGACATCTATCGCGTCACAGCCGACGGTCCCGACCCCGAGCTTCACCAAGTACTGATCCGCTTGCACATCGAAACCGCATGCCGACGCGGCGGCGTGCTGGCCCTGCGGCCACAGGACCTCGACCCCACCGAGTGCTCGATTCGCCTGCGCGAGAAGGGCGCCACAGAACGCTGGCAGCCCGTCTCGCCCACCCTGATGAGCGCCCTACAGCACCTCGACAGCCAACGTCGACCGGCCCCCGAGTCCAAACGAAATGCGGCTGGCCGACTTGCCGGTCACGACGACCAGCGCGGTCGCGGCCGTCACCCAGAGCCGCTCCTCGAGTTCGACGGCTTGCTCCGTCACCGGACAAGAAGAGCGAAGACGCCCGACACCATCCCATTCCAATTTCCGGAAGCACTGCCCCCATCTCCGATACCCAATTTCTTCTGCACTACAACAACCTTGGACAACCGTGGCCGTCTCGGCACCAAATCACTGCTCCGCGTGATGTCGTGGACGCCCGGTGACCCTCTCGCCATCACCGTTGATGGGCAGATTCCGGTTCTTCGACGCTCGCGATCGGGACGGTTTTGCATCCACACCAATGGCTACCTTTACCTGCCCGCCGCGGTCCGACGCGACTGCGCGCTCGCTGCCGGTGAACGAGTCCTCCTTGCGGCAGCACCCGCAGGGGAGGTCATCGCTGTATATCCACAGCAAGTTGTCGCCGGGGCTCTGTGGGCACACCGTCGTCGAATCTGGGAGCACAAGCCGTGACCACAAATGACGACATCAGCACCGCACTACACCTGCTATCGCGTCTCGGGTTGACCGTCAAAGACCTGCAAACAAGTCCGCACGCGACAGATCCAGTGCCGACGTTCCGGTCCTACATCCACATCGTTTCAGGAAGAATCAACGACAGCACACTCCGCAACTACAGAACATACTGGCGGCACCTCGAAAAGCACTGGGGCGACCGACATCTCGATGAACCAAACCCTGCCGAGATAGAGGCACTGGTCGAAACATACCGAAAACACGCTGCGATTCGCGCCAACACCCGCGATGGACGAAGCGCCGCCCGCATGTTCGTTTCCGCCCTCCGGCATCTCTACCGACACGCCGAACGCGACGGCTTCGTTCACCCCTCCACCAACCCAGCCGCAGCCGTGCGCAAACCCCCACAACTGGCCAGTGCCCGCCACGCCCTCACCCCCCAGCAGATCAACCAACTCGCCCAAGTCGCATCCACCACAGGCAACGACCCGCAACTCGATGCGCTGCTGGTCCGATTCCACATCGAGACCGCATGCCGCCGCGGTGGCGCACTGCGCCTACTTGTAGCGGACCTGAACATCGAGCACTGCCTCGTCAGGCTTCGAGAAAAGGGAGGCACCCTCCGATGGCAACCGATATCGCCAACCTTGATGCGGCATCTCGTCCAGCACGTCCACGATCGAGGCGGCACAACCCGAACCGATCACGTGTTCCGCTACCGCAACGGCCGCCCGATGGGCCGCCGCCGCTACGACACCCTCAACCAGCGTCTTCGCGCCCACCTCCCCTGGGCCGCCGCACTCCAAATCACCGCGCACTGGTTCCGCCACACCACCCTGACCTTCGTAGAACGCGAGTTCGGCATCGCAGTCGCGCGAGCCTACGCCGGCCACACCGGACCCGGCACCAGCTCCGGATCCCGATCCACCCTCATCTACGTCAAGGCCGGACTGCCGGAAGTCATCGAAGCACTCGTCACACTTACCGGCGATCCCCACCCACTCTCCAGCACCGACCAACAACCGCCAATCACACCAACGAAAGCCACAGGGACCACGGAAACGCCACCTGCACACGCGCCCGGTTGAGATTCTCACCGAGCCCGGAGGCTCGGCGCTGCCGGCAGGTACTTCTGCGCGTAGCGGGCTCGAACGATGTTGAGATTCTCGCCGAGCTCGGAGGCTCGGCGCTGCTCGCCCGCCGGATGGCAGATCGCCAACCGTGGAGGCGCCGTTTCCGAAGCTGTCGCTTAGGAGACGCACTTTGAAACTGCCGATCAGCCACGCCCCGAGGGGGGTCGAGCCGGTCAGCATCGCTGCCGGAATTGGGCGGCCAGTTGCGCGCTGCGCAGCTACTCGATCTGGTCGATGCTCGACCACAGGTCGCAATGATGGTCCTGCGCGAACGACGCTGCGGTTGCGACGCGGTCGCTCCCCATCTCGAGGGTGGTACCCGGTTCTGTCGGCCAAGGTGAGAACTCGGCCGTGACTGGATCGCCGGTGTGGGCGAACTGAGCCCAGCTGCGCTGGACATGCCGAGAGAGCACGTCTGCGGCAGGCGGCAGCGGCACGTCCACTCCCATCAATCCGGAAAAGACGTACGGGATTTCGGCTGTATGAAAAGCGCCAGGCAGCACGGGATTCTGCCCCAACGGAGCGTCGTTGAACCGGTATTGCCACACCTGAGCACCGCCGCGCCGGGCGGCCTCGGTTGTGAATAGCGCAGGGCAGGCGAAGAATCCATCGGTGATCACCTTCTCTTTGGCTTTGGCCGGAGCAGCGAACCCCGCCAGAGGATAGCGATCGATCACCAGAGAACTGTTGTCGCCGAACATCTCTCGCACCCACGAGAGGTAGTCATCGCCCGTAGGAATGGTTCCGCGAGCGTAGTCCAACAGAGCGATGAAGGTGGCGCCCTCGTCCGCGTTGCTTCCGACGACCATGGGCATCCCTCGTGCCGCACCGGCCGCCAACGCCTCCTCTGGACCGGAGTTCACGACAACCCCATCTCGGACCGGGGCCCATGTGACCGCCAGTGACGTCAACGCCGCCCCCGGGGAGTTGGCCAGCCGATCGGCTGGCAGCGTGCGCAGACAGTGCAGACGCGTTTCCGGCTCCCCGCAGCCCAGGCTGGCGGCGTAGTTGGTCGAACGCTCGTAGGCGACCTCTCTACTGGGAGGAGAAAGAGGGCTTCGGGCGCACGAGCCGCTCTCGATGATGGCTCGATCGAAGAGATCGCTCGCCAGCGGGGAGGCGATCTGGGTGCAAACGCTCATCCCTCCGGCGGATTCGCCAAAGATCGTTACGTTGTCCGGATCCCCGCCGAATGCGTCCGCGTTGGCGCGAATCCAACGCAGAGCGGCTTGTTGATCGAGCGCACCGTATGTTCCGACGATACCGCCGGTCTCTTCGGACAGCTCGGGCAAGGCGAGAAAACCGAGAGGCCCCATCCGGTAATTGGGGATCGCCACAATCACCTGGCCGTCGCGCACAAGCCTGGCCGGGGAGTCGTATTGAGCGTTGGATCCGAACACGAAAGCACCACCGTAGAGCCACACCATCACGGGCAGCTTGGCGCTGGAAGCGTGCTGCGGGGCGTAGACATCCATACTCAAGCAATCCTCGCTGGACTCCTGCAGCGCCAAACCGTTCGGCAGCAGGGAGGTCTGCGGACATTGCGGGCTGTGCCGAACCGCCGGACGCAGCCCTGTCCACGGGACCGCGGGCCGCGGCGGCGCGAAACGATTCTCACCCGCGGTCGCGGCCGCGAACGGCACTCCGAGATACTTCACCACACCGTCCGCACGGGTTCCGAGAATCGCACCACCTGTGACTGTCACTACCGGGTCCTGAGCCGCGCCGAAGGGTTGCGCACCAACTGCCGGCTGCACAACTGCCGACACGACGACCAACGCCGTCAGGACGACGACCGCGGCGCCCCATCTAGTGATCTTGTGTCGACAATGAAGAACGCGGACCCACAACTTGAAACTCCTGACCAATTACTTTTGATGCAAAAGTACATTAGAGGGTCACCACTCCAAGGGGAACCCCCTCGCCGAGCTATCGCCCCCAGTGAATGCTTCACCTAATCACTCAGCACCCCCAACAACCTCCGCAGCGCCGGCAATGCACCCTCCAGCGCCCGCCTATCGACAGGCGGTAGCTTCGCCAGCGAGTCACGTAACATAGCGGCACTGGCGCGGTCGTATCTGGCCAGCAGGTCGCGAGCCTCGGCCGATGCCACCAGAACGACCACGCGCCCATCGGTCGGCGACGAAACACGCTGAACCAGGCCATCAGCGGACATGGTCCGTATCAAATTGCTTATCGTCGACTGCGCCACCTTGAGTTCGGTCGCCGCAAGACTGGGGGTCGACCCACCCGTCGCCACCAGAAGCCGAAGCAGTTCGATCTGCGCGTCCGGCAGATCAGGCAAACCCTCCGACGCCCTTGTGCGACGCAATACCGCACGGCGGAGCGGGCCCAGTAGTGCGCTGAACTCAGCCTCGACAGATAGCCTTGGGGTCGTTTCGGTTCGACCTGCGGGAGCGTCCATAGGTTCATTCTGCATCGACGCCACCGAGCGTCCGCCGCTTCCGACCTGCCCAGCAGCGTGGTTACGGGCACCGCTCTCAGCGAATGGGACCACCCGGTCTCAGAGTCTTGCTCGACCCGTCGAGGCCGAGACGGGCCGCGGCCGAACACAGGCGGAACTCGGCAGAGGACATCGTGCGGAAGTGCAGCGTGCCGACGAGCTGACTACCGCTGGCAAGACCAGCGAAGATCGCCGCCGAGCTCCCTCTCGACGATGTACCGGTCGGCACGCTGAACCAGATCAATTGCGTCACAACGGTCGCGACATCGTTCCGAGGGTTCTATCCGATGGATGCGGACAAATCCGGGAGCATGCGAAATACTTGATCCTGCCAGTTATTCCAGGCGTGAATGCCGAAGGCGGGGAAGTCGTAGGTGACGTTGGCCGCGCGCAAGGCTGCCATGCGGACCTGAAACGCGCGGGTGTTGACCAGAGCGAGCGCTTCCAGCGCTATTCCGTTGAGGGTGCCGATACTGGGCTTGTCGGTGGCGGTGGGGCGGCCACTGGCCGCGGAGACCCAGACCCGGGTGTTGTTCTCGATCAGCCGGGGCGCGAACACGAACGGGTCCATCCGAAGCCACTTGGGATCCCATGGCGCGGCCATGGAATCGACGTTGTAGCCTCCGGCGTCGATCATGGCGATTCGGATAGCCTCGCGCATGCCCGGCGCGGAGATATTGAGATAGCCGGAGAAGGACCCGGCGAAGCTGAACTGGTCGGGATAGTAGGCGGCGAGGGTCAGTGCGGCGCTGCCACCCATCGAGAGGCCGAACACACCGTTGCGGTTCGGGTTGAATCCGAGCCGGTCCCGCAGCGCGTAACGCAGCTCATGAGTCAGGAAGGTCTCCCACCGATAGGCGTAGGACTTGCCGGGGCCAGCTGAAAAAATCTGCAAGCCACCGGATCCCGAGGACGAGCCACTGGAAGACCCCGAGGACGAACCGCTGGAAGACCCCGAGGACGAACCCGCGCCGGGCTGAATCCCCAGGAAGCTCGACGGGGCGTTCCAGTCGGTGTAGAAACTGGATTGCCCGCCGATCGGCATGACGACGTTGATGTTCCACCGTGTCAGTTCCCGGGCAGCCTCCGTCTCGATTTCCCAACCGTTGAGATCTTCGCGCGCTCGCATGCCATCGAGGGCATAGACGACGCGATCCGTGTTGCCGTCGACGGCGCGAAACACCCGCGAATTGATCGGGCCCATACTGGAGTCCACCCAGAAATCGAATCCATCAGGGTTGAACGCCGCGGATGAGCGCGGGGCGCCGACGATCGCAATGCCCGCCACGACCGCGAGTGACAGCAGCGAAGCCAGCAATTCGCGTGCTGCCCTGCGCTGGCGGGGTAGGCGCCGCCGGGATGGGGTTTCGGAGTTCCGAAACTGCATCATTGACCTTTCCAGGAAGATGGACTGCAAGCCCTAGAAACAGAGATCGTCTAGATCATCTGCGGGAAGCGAGAGCGACGAGATCCGCTGTGGTGCTGCGCTACTCGTTCACAACTGTCGGCGAATCCACTGGTCGCGTTACCCAAATGTGATATAGACCTCACTCGCCGAGGGATTTCAATGACGTCCATCTTCTCGCCGATCTCCCGAATCGATCGTCTGATCGAAGACACGACGAATCCAATTGGTCGGGAAACTCATTCGATCTGCGCGACAAGTCCATCTAGTGCACCCAGCGCGAACGCAAGACGGCGCCCGCCACCACCCGCGATATCGTTTCGTGATTCCGGGTCGAGTGCGCGCGACCCGATCAATCCGACCGACGACTATTCGTAACAGGCGAAGCCATCGGCAGGGCCCTCACCACTCGCCTTCGATGGACCGCGGACCCGCCCGCGCACCGCCTCGATCGCGACGCCGGTGCGAGCGACCGGCCGGGCCCGCTGGCGGAGTTGGTGACGGCTGGCGACGAATACGTGGGACGAGCTGCACGGGGCGTTGCCGATGGAGAGGTCTCATGGGCGTGCGCTCGACGCTCGAGGTACGAGGGTCGGGGTGAAGCAGATGTGCTCGGTGGCGGCACCGCTGTCCGCCGCGGCGACGAGCAGGTCTATGGCGGAGGCGCCGATGAGGCCGCTGGGCTGGCGTATCGATGACAAAGGCACCATGGTGGATTCGGCGAAGTCGATGTCGTCGTAGCCGATGAGCGCGATGTCGTCGGGGACGCGCACGCCGTGCCGGGTCAGCGCTTGCAGGACACCGATCGCGAGCAGGTCGTTGGCGCAGAAGACCGCGTCGGGCCTGCCTGTTGTCCCAGCCAGGATCCGCTCGCCCGCATCGCGGCCTGCCACGACCGTGGGCGCGGGGGTCTCGATCAGCTCCAGTACCGCCCCGGCGTGGTCTTGAATCGCGCTGCGGGCCCCGGTGAGTCGGTCGGCGACCTGCCGTAGCGAGCGTGGGCCTCCGACGAAGGCGATCCGGCGTCGCCCGGTCGAACACAGGTGGTCCACGGCCATTCGGCCGCCGCCGATGTTGTCGACAGCGACGGAGGAGAACGGGGTGCCTGTGCCGTCGCGGTCGACCAAGACCACCGGGATGCCGCGCTTGCTCAGTGCGCGGAGCCGGTCGAGGTCGTCGCCGGAGGGCGAGATCATCAAGCCGAAAACGCGTTGCTCGTCGAATGTTTCGAGGTAGAGGCGTTCACGGTCGATCTCGTCGTCAGTGGAGCCGAGCAGCACGACGAGGTCGTGCTGGGCGGCACGTTGTTCGGCGGCGCGGGCGATGTCGGAGAAGAACGGGTTGCCGATGTCCAGGACCACGAGCCCGACGCAGCGGGAACTACCGGCTTTGAGTTGTCGTGCGGCGTCGTTGCGGACGAAGCCGAGTTGTTCGATAGCGGTGTGCACGCGTGCGACGGTGGCGGGGGCGACTTTCTCCGGTGCGTTCAGGACATTGGAAACGGTGCCGACCGAGACTCCCGCGGTCACGGCGACCTCCTTCATGCTCACCACCGCTGCCCCCCGGGCAATGGTCTGGGGGCGAGTGCGGTCAGCTGGGTGACGTGCTGCGGCGTCAGCTCCTCCAGGCTGGTGACCCCGAGCAGGCGCATGGTGCGTTCGACTTGTTCGGACAAGATGGCGATGGCGCGGTCGACCCCTGCTTCGCCACCGGCCATGAGTCCGTAGAGGTAGGCGCGTCCGATGAGGGTGAAGCGGGCGCCCAGCGCGATCGCGGCGACGATGTCGGCGCCGGAGGTGATGCCTGTGTCGAGCATGATCTCGGTGTCGCGGCCCAGCTCTGCGGCGACCGAGGGCAGCAGGTGGAACGGGACCGGCGCACGGTCGAGTTGCCGCCCACCGTGGTTGGACAGCACGATGCCGTCTACTCCGACATCGACGACCGCGCGGGCGTCGGCCAGGGTCTGCACGCCCTTGACCACCAGCTTGCCCGGCCACTTGTCGCGAATCCAGGCGAGGTCGTCGAAGTCCACGGTGGGGTCGAACATGGTGTCGAGCAGTTCGGCGACCGTGCCCGACCAGCGGTCCAGGGATGCGAAGGCCAGCGGTTCGGTGGTGAGGAAGTCGATCCACCACCGCGGGCGCGGCAGGGCGTCCAGAACGGTCGCCGGAGTCAGCGTCGGCGGAATGGTCATGCCGTTTCGCTTGTCGCGCAGGCGCGCTCCGGCGACCGGGACATCCACGGTGACGAGCAGGGTGTCGAACCCGGCGCGCGCGGCGCGTTCCACCAGGGCCATCGACCGGTCGCGGTCCTTCCACATGTATAGCTGGAACCAATTGCGGCCGTGTGGATTCGCTCGCGCGACATCCTCGATGGACGCGGTTCCCATGGTGGACAACGAGAACGGGATACCGACCCGGCCCGCCGCACGAGCGCCGGCGTATTCGCCTTCGGTCTGCATCATCCGCGTGAAACCGGTCGGTGCGATCCCGAACGGCAGCGACACCGGCGCGCCGAGCACCTGCCATCCGGTACTGACCTTGGAGACGTCGCGCAGGATCGCCGGGTGGAATTCGATGTCGCGGAAGGCCTGCCGGGCGCGTGCGATCGACAGTTCGGCTTCGGCGGAGCCATCGGTGTAGTCGAAGGCCGCTTTCGGGGTGCGCCGTTTGGCGATCGCGCGCAGGTCCTCGATGGTGAGCGCCGCATCCAGGCGGCGCTTGTTCCTGTTCCACTCGGGCTTCTTGAATCGCAGTAGCGGGGCGAGGTCGCGTGGTTTCGGAATCTGCCGTTTCATCAGCCTGCCTTCTCGGTCGCTGTGGTGTGGCGCGGTGTGTACCGCTCGGGGGCGAACGCTGCCGCGGTTGCCGCCCGCAATGCCTCCAGATCGCCGCTGAGCAATCCGTGCGCTCGCGCTTGGATCAGTATGTTCCCGATCGAGGTGGCCTCCACCGGACCCGCCAGCACCGGCAGACCGGCGTGGTCGGCGGTGAGCTGGCACAGCAACCGGTTCTGCGCGCCGCCACCGACCATATGAACCGTGCGCACGTCGGTTCCCGACAATCTCGCCGCGGTGTGGACGCCGTGGGCGAAAGCTGCGGCGAGGCTTTCGATGATCGCGCGCACCATCTCCACCCGGCTCGCCGGGATCGGCAGCTCGTGCTCGGTGTACCAGCTCGCGATCAGGGCGGGGATGTCGCCCGGTGTCAGGAATCGTGGATCGCCGACATCGAAGACCGCGGCCGGAGCGGGGCAGGCAGCGGCGTGGTCGAGCAGTCGGGTCAACTCGACGCGGGTGCCGTCGCGCTCCCACTGCCGTGCCGTCTCACTGAGCAGCCACAACCCCATCACGTTGTGCAGGAATCGGATTCGGTTGTCGGCGCCGGTCTCGTTGGTGAAGTTCGCTGCCCGGCTCGCCGCGGTGAGCACTGGGGCGTTCAGCTCGACACCGACCAGGCCCCAGGTGCCGCACGAGATATAGGCAGCGGTCTCGGGCGCCATCGGTATTGCCACCACCGCCGAGGCCGTGTCGTGTGAGGCGACGGCCGCGACCTGTAGGGAACGGTCCAGCCCGAGTTGTGTTGTCACCGATGGCAGGACAGGGCCGAGAGGTGTGCCCGGGTCGACCAGATCGGGAAACAATCTCGCGGGCAGGCCGACTCGCGCGTGTAGCGCCCGGTCCCAGTCGCCATCGATCCCGAGCAGTCCCGTGGTGGAGGCGTTGGTTCGTTCGGTGACCAGAGTGCCGGTGAGCCAGTACCCGATCAGATCGGGTATCAGCAGGGCTTGCTCGGCGATGTCGAGGTTTCCGTCGAGCTGTTCTGCCGCCAGCTGATAGATCGTGGTGAACGGCAGGAACTGGAGACCGTTACGCTCGAACAGCTCTGACGCCGGTATCGCCGCGTGCACCGCGTCGACACCACTACCGCTGCGGGTGTCGCGATAGTGGTGCGGCAGGCCGAGCAATCGGCCGCCACGCAGCAAGCCGTAGTCGACGGCCCAGGAGTCGATACCGACCCCGAGCAATTCCGGCGCCTGGCGGCCGGCCTCGGCGAGACCCCTGCGCAAGTGCCCGTACAGGCCCGCGATATCCCAGTGCAACGCTGTGCGTCGACCGTTCCACACCTCGACAGGATCATTGGGAAACCTGGCCACCTGCTGGATATCGAGACGGTCGGGACCGACGGTGGCGAGGATGACGCGTCCGCTGGTGGCTCCGAGATCGACCGCCGCGAGCTGCCCGGTGCGCTGGCTCCTCATCGGAGAAAGGCCGCGGCCACGCCCGCGTCGACCGGGACATGCAGGCCGGTGGTATGGGTGAAATCCGCACCGCACAGCGCGAAGACCGCGTTGGCGACATGCTCGGGCAGCACTTCGCGTTTGAGCAGGGTGCGCTGGGCGTAGTACCGGCCGAGGGCGGACTCCTCGACGCCGTAGACGGCCGCACGCTGTGCGCCCCACCCTCCGGCGAAGATTCCCGAACCGCGCACCACGCCATCGGGATTGATCCCGTTGACCTTGATACCGTGCTCGCCGAGCTCGGCGGCCAGCAAGCGAACCTGGTGTGCTTGATCGGCTTTCGTGGCAGAGTAGGCGATGTTGTTCGGTCCGGCGAACACGGAATTCTTCGAGGAGATGTAGATGATGTCGCCGCCGAGGCGCTGATCGATCAGCGCCTTCGCCGCGGCCTTCGACATCAGGAACGAGCCGCGCGCCATCACGTTGTGCTGGAGATCCCAGTCGGCCGCGGTGGTCTCCAGCAACGGCTTCGACAGCGAAAGGCCGGCATTGTTGACCACGATATCGATGCCTCCAAAGGCCAGCACACAGGCGTCGACGGCAGCCTGCACCTGCGCTTCGTCGGTGACGTCGGCGCTGATGCCGATCGCGATATCAGCGGTCCCGATCTCGGCGGCGACCGCCGCGGCCTTGTCGCCGTCGAGGTCAGCGATCACCACGCAGGCGCCTTCCGACGCCAGGCGCCGCGCGATCGCCTTTCCGATGCCAGAGGCCGCACCGGTCACCAGCGCGATCCGGGTGGCCAGAGGTTTGGGTGCGGGCATCCGGGCCAGCTTCGCTTCCTCGAGCGCCCAGTACTCGATCCGGAACTTCTCGGCCTCGTCGATCGGTGCGTAGCGGGAGATGGATTCCGCGCCGCGCATGACGTTGATCGCATTGAGGTAGAACTCACCTGCTACCCGTGCGGTCTGCTTGTCCTTGCCGTAGCTGAACATCCCGACACCGGGGATCAGTACGATGGCCGGGTCCGCGCCGCGCATCGCCGGTGAATCGGCGGTGGCGTGGCGTTCATAGTAGGCGCGATAGTCCTCGCGATAGGCCTCATGCAACTCGGTGAGCCGGGCCTGGCATTCGGTGATGCTCGCCGCGGCGGGAAGATCGAGCACCAGCGGTTTTACCTTGGTGCGCAAGAAGTGGTCGGGGCAACTGGTGCCTAGAGCAGCGAGACGCGGATGTTCGACGGCGGCGAGGAATTCCAGGACGGGTTCAGCGTCGGTGAAATGCCCGACCTGTGGTCGGTCGGTGGAGACCAGACCCCGCAGGAAAGGGGCGAGCGCGGCGGCCTTGGCACGGCGCTGGTCCACCGGCAGCGACGCGTATCCGGGGAGATCAGGCCCGAAAGGGGCTGCGCGGCCGTTGTCTTCGATGAATCGTCGCGCGGACTCGATGATCTCGAGCGAGTGCGCTTCGGCTTCGTCGGAGGTCTCACCCCAGGCGGTGATGCCGTGACCGCCGAGGATCACGCCGATAGCCTGCGGGTTGGATTTCCTGATCTCGGCGATGTCGAGTCCGAGCTGAAACCCCGGCCGTCGCCAAGGGACCCAGATCACTCGATCGCCGAAGATCTTGCGGGCGAGTTCGGGCCCGTCGGCAGCGGTCGCCAGCGCGATCCCGGAGTCGGGGTGCAGATGATCGACGTGCGCGGCGTCGACCAGACCGTGCATGGCGGTGTCGATGGACGGTGCGGCACCACCGCGGCCGTGCAGGGTGTAGTCGAGTGCGGCGACCATCTCGTCTTCGCGGTCGAGCCCCGGATAGACCTCGGTCAAGCCGCGCAGCCGGTCCAGCCGCAACACGGCCAATCCCTGCTCGGTCAATGTGCCGAGGTCACCGCCGGAACCCTTGACCCACATCAGGTCCACGGGTTTGCCGGTGGCCGGGTCGTTTCCGGTGCCCTTGGCGGAAGTGTTTCCGCCGGCGTAGTTGGTGTTCTTCGGATCCGATCCGAGCCGGTTCGACCGGGCGATCAACTCCGCGATCGTGGTGTGCGACATGATGACGTTTCCTCGATTCAGCTAACGGTAGGTTCAGCGGTCGGTTCTGGATATCAAGCGCCCCAGCCTGATTGATTGCCGCCGATTCGTTCGGTGTCGATCTGCCGCTGATAGCCGGACCGCGCGAAGGCGGCCATGGGGTCCTCGGGCAGACCACGCTCGGCGCGCCAGCGGGCCAGCCGGGGGCGGACATCGGTGTAGAAGGCATCCATGAACACAGCGCTGGCCCCCAAGACATCGCCGGATTCCTGCGCTGCGGTCAGCGCCTCGGTGTCGACCAGCGCCGCGCGGGCGGTCATCTCCTGCACGTTGAGTACCGATCGGATCTGGCCGGGGATCTTCGCTTCGATGTTGTGGCATTGGTCGAGCATCAGCGCTACCCCGGAATCGGGAGCGAGGCCGCCGCCGCGGATCACTTCGAACAGGATCCGGAACAGCTGGAACGGGTCGGCCGCGCCGACGATGAGATCGTCGTCGGCGTAGAAGCGGGAATTGAAGTCGAACGAGCCGAGTTTCCGCAGCCGCAGCAACTGGGCGACGATGAATTCGATATTGGTCCCCGGCGCGTGATGGCCGGTGTCCAGGCAGACCACCGCCCGCTCGCCGAGTGCGGCAACGTGAACATACGCGCTGCCCCAGTCGGGGACGTCGGTCATGTACATGGCGGGTTCGAAGAACTTGTATTCCAGCACGAGCCGCTGATCGGCGCCGATGTGCTGATAGATGGCGGCGAGCGATTCGCTGAGTCGGTCCTGACGCCACCGGATGTCGCCTTGGCCGGGATAATTCGTGCCGTCGGCGAGCCAGATCTTCAGATCCCGCGACCCGGTCGCGTTCATCACCTCGATGCACTCGAGATGATGGTCGATGGCCTTCTGTCGCACCTTCTTCTCGACATGGGTGAGACTGCCGAACTTGTAGTCCTCGTCCTGAAAAGTGTTCGAGTTGATGGTGCCCAGCCCGATGCCGAGATCTTCGGCGTAGGTTCCCAGCGCGCGATAGTCGGCGACCGTGTCCCACGGAATGTGCAGTGCCACAGTCGGCGCCAGGCCGGTCAGCCGGTGGACGGTGGCCGCATCGGCGATCTTCTCCTCGACGGTGCGCGGTGTGCCCGACGCCTGGAACACCTTGAATCGGGTGCCGGAGTTGCCGAACGCCCAGGACGGCAACTCGATCGACAGGTTGTCCAGCAGTTCTTTCATCAGTCTCATCAGCAGCGCGCCCCCACTTCGCCGGCGGGCACGATCGCGTCGTGGTCGCCGACGACACGGCCGAAGCATTCGATCTCGATCTCTCGCAATGACTTTCCTAGCTTCCGGATGCGAACAGGGGTTGATGAGGGGCCTGATGATGAACAGGACTGCCTGCGGCAGACCCACCGTGGTCAGACCGGCTTGATAAAGGCTGGCCAGACCGTTTGAAACGTTTCAATCAGCTTCGCGAACAGTCGCCAGTATCTCCTTCGCCGCGTTCGCGTGGCCCGCCGCGTTCGGATGCAGGGGCGTTCCGCCAGGCTTGAGCGGAATCATTCCTTCCAGCCACCGCTCCTCCGGAGCCGCGCACGCATCGTGTCCCCGCGTCGATTCGATCAAGTCGACGTACCGAGCGCCATGCGCGGCGGCCTCCTCCTCCATGACCGCGTTGAGTTGTTCGAGGCGTGACTGCACGTAGTCCGCGTCGGCGGGCAGGATCGGTTGCACGTCGGGGCATCCACCGGGCCGAAAAGCGGTGGGGTAGCCGACCATGACGATCTCGGCGCGAGGAGCACGGCGTCGGATCTCTTCGATCACCTCGCCATAGGTGCCCCTGAACTCCTCGACCTTATCGGCGTAGACGTCAGTGCCGTTCGAGTTGTTCGAGGCGGCACAGGAATAGCCGCTCAGGTGCGTCGGGTTGAGGCATATGACCGCGAGACGGGCCAACCCGATGTCGTTGCCGCCGATACCCACCGTCACCAAAGTGGTGTCCGCACTGAGCGCGTCGTACTGGGGCGCTTCGGTATACCCGGTCATACTGACCTGTGGTGCGGCGAAATCAGCGACGTCGGCGCCGCCACACGTCACATCCCGGAATTCGGCGGCTCCGAGTTCCCGCGCGACCAAGCTCGCGTAGTCGAACGCGGAGCGGCTGCACAATCTAGAAGAGACCATCGGCTCGATCCCCACCCCCGCCGCGTACGAGTCGCCCATGGCGACGTAGACAGTGTCGTGAGCGGCCTCCGCCGACGACAAGCCGCCGACATACGCGTGGCCGGTGAACGCCGCGGCCGCCCCCAAGCATGTTGCAAGGAGCGCAGATCGACCTCGGAATCTCGTCTGGATATTGAGAGTGTTTTTTGCCATGAACGGAAATAATACCCGTCAGGTGATTGTCCGATAGCGAAATCGGCAGCTCAGATTCCCTGAAGGATCTGCTTGGACAGCGATCGATCTCGTTGCAGGACAACATGCTTCGCCGTGAGCTACGGTCGACGAGCTGCGGACGGCGATAGTTGCTCCCGACACTGCTATGCGAATTCCTCGGCCTTACGCGCAGCCGGGAACACCGCGCCGACATGCGCACGTATTCCTCGCGCCGGCAACAGTATTCACACAATGACGACTCGGCAGCCGAACCCGACAAGAACTCCCAAGAAGAAAATTCGCAACTCCATGCCGAATTCCATGCCGCCCAGGTCATCTTGTCAAACGGCCTGATGGAACATCGAGGCCAGTTGCCGTCAAACACTCCGCCTACCTTCCACTCTCGGACCGAATGCCGCAGAACGCTTCCACGTGCGACGCGAACCAGTTGAGCGTCACTTCGCGATACACCTGGCAGCCGATGGAGCCTTCCTCATCGAAGCCGTGACCGGAGTACGGCACCTCGAGCGTCTTCACCTTCACCCCGGCGCCGCGGAGACGTCGCGCATAGGCGCGGATTGTCCAAGGCGGGACAAGGTGATCGCGGGTACCGAAAGCCAGGAGCGTCGGGGGCGTGTCGGAGCGGATGTGCGTCGACGAGTCGACGGCGTCGTAACGTTCGGGGTACATGTCAGGAGATCCGCCGGTGTAGCGCTCGACGAGCGAGCGCAACCACTTCCGAAGCACCAGATCGGGGCTGTCGCTGATAGCGCGCAGATCGGTCGCTGGGTAAAGCGCGCTGATCGCGCTGACAACTACTGGCGTCCCTGAGCTTTCGAGCACCCACTCCCCTGCCGCGATGCGGGATCCGACGTTGATCACGAGGTTGCCGCCGGCGGATTCGCCGACCAGAGCGATACGCCGCGGATCACCGCCGAAGCGGTGCGCGTTCCGCACCGCCCAACGGATCGCCTCGGCGATCTGGCCTTCCTGGACGTCCCATAGATGCCGTTCTTCGCTGGACAGGCTGTAGTCGACTCCCATCACCAGGTATCCGCGGTCGGCGAACCAGCGCGCATGACGTGGGGTGCTGCCACTGTTGCGGTCGCCGGCCACCCAGCCTCCGCCGTGCACCATCAGGATCACCGGCGCGAGTCCCTCGGGCGCGACGGCTCTCCATACCGACAGCGACAGGTCTTGATCTCCCTCTGTCGTGTAGACCTCATCGGCGTCCGGGGTCAGATCCACCTGCGGACGTCGGATCGCCGATGCGAGACTCACGAACACGTTCTCACGCCGAGCGAGCCTCAGCTGGCGGACGCCGTTCAGCGCCGCGCCGAGGAAAGCCAGCACAGCGGCCGCCAGCACCAGCCATCCACCTGCCGACGGGGACCAGGCCAGGAGAACGCCCGCGGCGGCGGTCACGCTCAGCGCGATGAGAGCGACCGCGAAGATCCTTGTCGAGGCCATCGCCCCGGCGATCGAGAACCCCACGAGAGGGAAGTACTGCCCGCCGACACAGAGAAAGAGCAGCACAGCGGGGACCCCTACGACAGCCGTCGCGATCATGTGCAGCACAGCATCTCCTTGCACGTCATTTGGCACCTCGGCGAACCGACTTCATTGGCCGGACCACGAATGCGCCCAAAGGCGACAGAGCGATGCCCAGCAGGGAGTGTTCGGCGTAGCCGAACATCAGGCCAGCCCCACCGGGCTCAGGCGCGGCCGCCTTCACGAATCCGTCCGACCGCGAACCCAGCCGGCCATCTCGGCGACGGAGCGGAGGAACGCGGCCCCGCCACCCCGCCCCAGGTGGCCGTGGTAGACACCCGCTTCCACCCGCTCCGTCACCGGAACCCCTGCTTGGCGCAGCTGATCGGCGAACAGCTCACCCGAGGCCCGAACCCCGTCGTACTCGCTGTTGATGATCATCGTCGGCGGGAAACCGCGCAGGTCCGCCTCGACACCCGGCATGCCGTAGGAGAAGGCCTGCGAGGCGGGCACTCCGAGGTAGTTCTCGACGACGATCTCGACGAGGTCCGGTGAAGGGCGCAGCATCGGAGAGAGGCCGGCGATCTTGCCCGCGAGCTCCTCGCTCGGTTCCGGGAGCACCGGGTGGAGGATCGGATAGAGCAGCAGCACCGACGCGGGCGCTGCCGTGCCGCGATCGCGGAGCCGTAGAGCAGCGCCCGCGGCGAGATTGCCGCCTGCGCTCGCCCCGCCTATCGTGATGCGTTGCTCGTCGGCGCCCAGAGCGGCTGCGGTGGCCACCACCCAATCGAAGGCCGCGACGACGTCGTCGCTCGGCGCCGGATAGTGCAGACCGAGCGCGAGCCGGTAGTCGACGGTCACGACCACCGCATCCGCCCGCACGCAGATCTCCCGCGCGACCGCATCGGATTCGGGCATGTCGAGGTCACCACTGAAGAACGAACCACCATGACACCAGACCAGCAGCGGGCGCTTCTCCTTTACCGAGAGCTTCGGCAGGTAGGCGCGCACTCGCAGGTCGCCGCCGTCGGTCTTCAGGATCTCGTCGCGCACCACGGTCTCCGGAGCGACGTAATCGGCCTCACCGGGACGAGGACCTAGCAGCCATTGAATGAGCTCGGCGTCGCCGCCTTTGAGCGGGTCGGTGGACTTCCAGTCCGCGGCGCGGGCCTGGAGCCAGTCGAACAAGACGTCGCTCATGATGATCCTCCCAGAGCGCCGAACGGATGCGACGCTGCGTTTCGAGTGCGTGAGCACCTGATCGGCACTCTACCTTAAATTCATCCAGTTGGGAGGTTTTCAGTGCCATCTGCAGTCGCCCGGGGACGGAGCGCGACAAGGCCGCATGGAGAGCGCGGCAAGGGTGGAGGCCCGGCACACCTATGCGCCGTGCCGCCGACCTCGTCTCCGGACATCCAGCCGCCACCGTGGACGTACACGACCACCGGCGCCGGGGATTCAGAAGAGCGTGGCCTACATACGGCCATGGGTGGGAACCGTCCGCGGACGGGACCGTAGGCGACGACGTCATCGGGTCGCACGGACTTGATCGGCCGGATCGCGAACGCGCCGAGCAGCGACAGCACGATCCCCGCCGGGAACAGCCCCGCATAGCCGATCACCGCGATGAATGGGTTGAAACGTTTCAATTACTACGTTGAACAGTCGCCAACACCTCGTTCGCCATGTTCACGTAGCCTGCCGAGTTCGGATGCAATGGAGCTGCGCTGGGATCGACGGGAACCGGTCCTTCCAACCACCGCTGGTCCGGGGATGCACACGCATCGTGTCCCCGAGTCGACTCGATCAGGTCGACGAATCGAGCGTCGTGCGCGGCGGCTTGCTCCTTCATGACCGCGTTGAGTTGTTCGATGCGTGCCTGGAGGTAGTTTGCGTCGGCGGGCCACATCGGTTGCACGAGTGGGCATCCACCGGTCCGGAAGAATGTGGGGTACCCGACCATGACGACTTCGGCGCGAGGGGCACGGCGGCGGATCTCTTCGACCATCTCGCCATAGGCGCCCGCGAACTCCGCGATCTTGTCGGCGTACACGTCGCCGCGGTTCGATTTGTTCTGGGCAGCACAGGAGTCGCCGAGTCGATACACCGCTCTGAAGCAACTGATCGCAAGACCGACCAACCCGATGTCGTTGCCACCGATACCCACCGTCACCAAAGTGGTGTCCGCACTGAGCGCGTCATACTGGGGCGCTTCAGTCTCATCGTTCTCGCCGATCCGCGGTGCGCCGAAATCAGCGACCTTGGCGCCGGCGCACGTCACATCCCGAAACTCGGCGGTCCCGAGGTCCCGTGCGACCAAGTGCGCGTAGTTGACCGCGGAGCGGCCGCACAATCTGGAAGAGACCATCGGCTCGATTCCCGCCCCCGATGCGTACGAGTCGCCCATGGCGACGTAGACGGCGCCGTGAGCGTCTGCCGCTGACGGTAAGCCGCTGGCGTATGCAGGGCCGCCCAACATTGCGCTCGCTCCCAAATACGTTGCGAGAAGAACGGATCCGCCCCGGAATCTCATCTGGATATTGAAAATATTCTTTGTCACGGCGGGAAGTTTACCCGGCCAGTTGACAGTCCGGCAGAAAATCGGCGGCGAACAGCTCCCGAAGATTCGACAAGATGGCGGCGACTGTCGTTGCAGGGCAGCGTATTTCGCTGTGGCGACGTCAAACACCGCGCCTAAATCCGCCATCGAATACCCCGAAAGAACGTTGCAACTCCACACCAAATTCCGATGCGCCGGGCCGCCGAGCCGCTATCTTTCGCCAGACGGGTCTGAATGAAAATATAGAGGCTGTTTCCAGAGGTTTGGCCACGAATCACCATACGTTGGACAGGCTTTGCGACCAGTTTGGCTCGGGACGAAAGAACTCGCCCTCCTGCTCGAACGGTGCTTTGCCGTCTGCGGCGCCCTGCAACTGCCACATCAGCCAGGCCGTCGAGTACCCGAGGTAACCGTATGCCCCTTGCCCGCAACCCGCGTCCAGGCAACCGGGATTGCCTCCGATGTCGCCATGGTGGGTGTGCTCCAATCGCGCGTACGCCTTCTGCGCGGTCTCCGGCACGGCGTCGTACCAATCGGGCGTACCGGAGTCCGAGGTACTGCTCCACTGGAAGATCGACGCACTCACCGCTGAACCGGCATAGGTGTCGGGAGTGACGCCGCAGCACCAGCCCGCGAAAAACCCTGGTGCGGTGCGGAAACCGACGTATGTCGTGAAAATGGGGCTCGCGTGTGCGTGGAGATTCGCGATTGCCGCACCGCCTTGCGAATGTCCAGCTGCACCGACGTTCGTCGTGTCCACCTTGTCGTGGAAAACACTCGACGGCAGCTTGTCCTGCTCGAATATGTAGGTGGCGGCGTCGGCTGTGGTTCCGCCGTCACCTGTCTGATCATCGCGAGAGGCGACGACGATGAAACCCCAAGAGGCCAGGTGCTGCAAGTAGTACGCGTAGACGGCAGGCGTCTGCCCCGACCCGTTCGCCCAGGCGATCACCGGATGCTTGAACCCGTCCTGTTGCCCGGGGAGCGGATTCGCGCCGAGGTCCGAGGGATACCAGATGTCGCACAGTCGTTGCTCGCGATCGCATGCCTCGGTCGACACCGTCTGGCTCACCGCCCACGGACCCTGAACCTGGTTCTTCGCCTCGATCGGCCCCTTGGGGGTGTAGCCAGGCACGTCCTTGGACACCGGAGGAACTGTCGAGCCCGCAGATCCCGACACAGGTGGAATCGGCGCGTCCGCTGACGCTGGAATCATGACGGTGAACATCAACCCAACGATCGCCATGACGGCGGCGCCATTCTCCTTGCGGATCATCTCTTTGCCTCTCTTGCTTCCAGGATGATCGTCCCAGGGAGCGTCGAATCGACGTCACGCTGCAATTCGAGCGCGTGAGCACCTCGCCGACAGGCAATCACTAAAGCATCCAATTGGATGGTTTTCAACGTGGCCCTACCTCTACTCGGCGAAGGAGCCTGACCGGCTTCGGCATCGGTCCAGATCAACGCACGGACTTGATCGGCCAGATCGCGAACGCACCGAGCAGCGACAGCACGATGCCCACCGGGAACAGCCCCGCATAGCCGAACACCGTGATGATCGCGCCGGCGCACGCCGGACTGATCGTCTGCGGAAGCGTCGCCGCGATGTTGATCACGCCCAAGTCCTTGCCGAACGACTGTTCGGACGGCAGCACCTCGCTCATCAGCGCCGTATCGATCGCCCCGTACATTCCGAAGCCGAGACTCAGGACGGCGACCATGATGAACCACGACGTGAGCGTTGGCCACACCCACGGCAGGGCCAGTGCGAGCGCCATTACCACAGAGGCTCCGAACACGAACGGCTTGCGGCGACCAACCTTGTCCGAAAGCGGTCCGGCCACCAAGTTGCTGAGGACGACGCCGGCCAGCCCGATCACGCCGATCACCGGAATCACCTCCTGCGGCCGGTCGACGCCAAGGTAGCCCGAGAGGAGGTACAGCTGATATCCACTCACCATGAAGTACCCGGTGAACAGCAGCAACCTCGCGCTGAACGCCCAGAAGAAGTCCGGATGCTCGATCGGGTTGACCCAGAACATCCGGACGAAGTCGGTCCACCGAAATCGGTCCACGTGTATATCCCGGCTGGAGTGGTCGGGATTGAACAGAACGAAAAGGACCAGTGCGACAAGGGTGGTGACGGCGAAGAAGAGATAGCCGACAGCGGCATTGCCGAAAAACAGCGACCCGACCACCGATCCGAGCAGGAGGCCTGCCATCAGCGCGATGCCGCCTGCTGCGGCAAAGGTGCCCCGTCGGCGGCGTGGAACGCGATCGGGGAGGATCGCGGACAGCGGCCCCTGGACGAAGCTGTAGGCGACCTGGACGAGTGACCACGCGATGCAGATGGCTACCAGGCTGTCCGCGCAGGCGAGGCCGACGAGCGCCAACCCTCCGGCGAGCGCGCCGATCACCATCCAAGGCGCACGTCGCCCGAATCTGCTGCGAGTGCGGTCCGAGATATGACCTGCGATCGGAGCGGCGACCATCGTGCAGAAGGCGCTGATAGTGAGCACGACGGCGAGGTTGGCCTCCTTGTTGGCAGCGTCGAACAATTCGAGCTGATGAGGAAGGAGAAGACCAGGGATCGCACCCCCGATCATCGACACCACCATGAAGGTAGGAAAGAACGAGACGATCAGGCCGTTCACCGAGCCGCGCACGAGGGGCGGCGGCTCATCGTTCCCGCTAGCGGTGGTGATGACGGTGGAGTCGGCGACGGGTTCCGATCGACCGGATTGCGTCGTCATGCGTGGTTGCTCCTCTTGGATCTCTGGTCTGCGCATCGAGCGCTTCGCACCGCCGTCGTGGCGACGGGCAGATGCAGCTTCGAAGCGCCGTTCGCGTGGTGGATCTCATGTCGGTTCTGGTGCAGGGTCGCCGCGGCGAGCGGGTTCTCGCCGGTGCCCGGATTCCGGGAGAACTGCGGGAACGAGCCGCCCGCGATGATGAGGCGCACCCGGTGCCCCGCCTGGAACACATAGGCGGTGTCGTTGAGTGTCAGAGCGAGTGCGCCGACACCGCTTCGCCGCTGATAGGTCTCGGTGACGTTCCGCGAGCGCCCCTTCGGATCGACGTCGCTGACGCGGATGAAGACGTCCGCATCGCACCGTTCGGTTATGTGCTCGAGCAGCACGGACGGCGCGCCCAGCAGCCGCAGATCCGCGCCAAGGGGGGCGGAGTCGTACACGAGCACGTCTTCTCGCTCGGCGTACGCGGTATCGTCCTGGTATCCGCCTGCGCTGATGAGGTTGCCGCCGATCGTCGGCGTCGGCCGCGCCGGGTCGAACACGAAGGAGCTCTCCGCCGCGCCGGGGCCTGGTACGTCCTCATCGAGCCGCCCGCCGGGATGCAGGTGCAGAGTCGTGGTCGTGACGTCGGCCGGTGGCCATTCGCGCAGCTCTATCCAGCGCTTTCTCCCCCCGAGCTGGACCCGCACCGGCGCACGCCGGCGAAGGTCGCCCACGCCCGCGAGATATGCGTCAAGCCAGTCCAGCGTCTCCGGTCCGATGACCGGCTGTCCACGGAAGATGATGTCGATATGGGTCCACGCGCCGACTGTGAGGGCGACGTCGACGCCACGCTCGCGGAGCCGCGCGTACTGCTGCATCGATTGGGGCAGGAAAATGTCTTGCCAGCCGGCGAAGATCAGCGTCGGAACGCGGCTGTTCTCCAGCGCATCGGCGTGCCGTTCGGACGCCCAGTACGGATCGTCCAGATCATCGCGCTCCAGCCGGTCCAGCGCCCATCGCCGCCCCGCATCGGTGAAGAAGTCATGGGCGCCGGGGAGGAACGGCACGGCCTCGATCATGGCGTCCACCCGCTTCCGCATCGCCGCCCGCGTGCGCATGCTCCGGAACGGATTCGGGTCCTCCGGCGATCCGACATCCGCGCTCCAGCCGACCAGATCGAACCGGAACGACCCGGTGCCCCACGAATGACGAATGAAGTCGTGCGGCGCCATCGTCACGACGGCGGCCGCGAGATCATCGGGCGGGTCGGACATCAGGGCCCATTGGGCGTATCCGTGATAGGAGCCGCCGATCATGCCGAATCGCCCCGGATACCACGGTCGCTCCCGCATCCACCTCACGATGTCCCACATGTCGCCCGCCTCACTACGCATGGGGTCGAGCTCGCCTTCCGAATCCGCCGTTCCCCTGCTGGAAGCGAAAAGGGTGGTGTAACCCTGCCCGGCGAAGGCGCGCGCGAAGCCGACCGCCATCGCTAGCCCGCGCCCGTACGGACCGGCGACAAGCAGGACGCCCTTGGAGGGCACGACAGGTGTGTAGAGGTCGGCACCCAGCAGGATGCCGGCTCTCGTCGGGATCCGCACCGTCTGCATCCGCCAGGGAGTGGGTTTCGGCAGCCGCGCCCGGAGCGCGTGGAACCGGCTCGAGAGCGGCAGGACCGGCTTCGACGCCGACCACGGACTCATCGCCCGGCCCCAACCGGAGTGAGGGAGCCGGCCCTGTCGCGAATCAATCCGGCCATCGCGGCCGAGTCGAGGAACGGTGCGCCGCCGCGGCCCAGATGCCCGAGCGGGTTGGTCGACTCCCACCCTGCGGCGCGGGCCTGCGGCCGGTCGAAGAAGATCTCGTTCATTGTTTCCTTCGTAGAAGAGGTACTCCGGTACTCGATCAACCCGTGACCGCTTGGAGGGCGGCGAAGTAGCCGTAGCGGTATCCGTCCGAGTTGGGGTGAAGCGGTGCGGGAAAGCTCGCCGCGGGGTGGATCCACGCAGCGGAGGAGCAGACGCCGTGCCCGGCGAACGTGGAGCGCGCGTCGACGAAGTGGAATCGCGCGTACGACGAGCGCGCCGCGAGAGCGGCGTTGAGAGCATCGACGCCATCGTTGAGTGCCCGGCGTTGCGCCTGACTCGGTGTGAGCGGGCCGGAACAGGAGGCGTTCGACTCGTACAAATGCGGATACCCGAGGACGTAGACATCGGCGCTGGGCGCCGCCGCACGGATCGCGGCGTAAACCGCGTCGATCTTGACCATATGGCCGGGCAGGCCCGCCTTGAACTCATCGATCAGACGCAAGCACGTTTGGTCGCTGCCGAGCAGGCATGACGAGACCTGATCCCCCAGCGCGACATCGTTGCCGCCGATGGTGATCGTCACGACGTCGGTCTGCGCGTTCAGACCGGACAACTGCGATTCGAGCACGTCGTCACCTACCGCTCCGCCGCAGGCGGCGTTGACGAACGACTTGATGCCGTGCGCCTGTGCCCACAGCGTGGGGTAGCCGTTGGCGCTTCGGCCACAGGAATCGATCGAACCCGCCGCACCTAGTCCGGCGGAGAAGGAGTCCCCGAGCGCCACGTAGGCAGTGCCCGCGCCGTACGAGGGATCTGCGGCGTGAGCGGGAACAACAAGGAGGGCGGATGCCGCGGCCAGCGGAAGGGCGGCGGCGAAGAAGCGAGCGTAGCGACGTTGCATTGTGGCTCCAGAGATGGTGATTCACGAGGATGCGCAGCATCCCGGTGAGGCGCAATGCTACCGCTAAAACCGCACAATTGGATGCTTTTTGAGCGATTGATTGTCTGCGAAGCCTCCAGCACCACCCGAACGGTCTCGAAACAGCCCCGCGGCCCCCATTCCGCCGCCGATGTACGTCGTCATAACAACGCTGCGTCGACCTTCGAGGAGCACATGGCCGACCACGCGCGATCTGGACACGCCTCGGCCTGCCCGATCGCACTGCGTTGACGTTCAGCTTCCCCGGATCGATGCGGAGTCGGTCGCGGCAGTCGATGGACATTCCGGCACCCGTTCCGCACAAGGGAGACCGACTCCACCCGGCCACCGACATCGCGACAGTCGCACCACGACCTCGCCGCCTGGATGCGCAGTCGGATGCCTCGCCCGGCACAGAGCTCACGCTCCGGAACCTGGCGGCGCTGGAAATCGTCTCGGCGATCGCGAGCCCAGGAAAGTCAGGGCTGAGCCGCACCATCGGCAGCGATGAATCCGAGGCCGGCGAGCCAGTCCTCGAAGCGGTCGATCCAGGTGTCGATCACGCCTCCGGTCGGCCTCATGCCGAAGCCGTGGTCGGCGCTGTCGTAAACGTGCGCGTCGACCGACGCCTGCCGCGTTCGCCACGCGTCGACGAGCGCGAGCACATCGCCGGCACAGAAGGCGTCACGCGCCCCCACCGCCGTGAACAACGGTGGCGGGACGTCGGGCAGCGCCCACGCGGCGGAGAGCCGACCACCATAGATACACGCGAGTGCATCCGGGTACTGGTCCGCGTCCGCGTACCCGAGCACGGCCGCCGCGGCGTAGGCGCCGGCCGAGAACCCGATCACACCGACCCGACGGGGGTCGATACCCCACTCGCCCGCTCTCTCTCGAACGACCTCTACCGCCCGGGCCACGTCATCCACCGCCTGCCGCTGACCGATCCCAGCCATATCCGCGACACCGGTCGCGACACTGCCGCTGCGATGGGCGGCGACGAGTTCCGACACGAATCGCTCGGCGAACTCCGCCTGCGTGCTGCCGGCGTCGCGCAACCGGTACTTCAGCACGAACGCGGCGACCCCGCGATCACGCAGCCACTCGGCGGCTTCTGCCCCTTCACTGTCCATCGACAGCATGTAGAAGCCGCCGCCGGGCGCCACGATCATGGCCGCCCCTGTCGCGACAGCCGGGTCGGGCAGATACGGCGTGATGGTCGGCGCCGTCACGTTGCGGACGCGGTGGCCACCGGACGGGTCTTCGAAGACCGTCTCGCGGTCATCCATACCGATGGGTGCCGGTCGGATCGGGATCGATAGCCCGTCCTCGCGTCGCTCGATGATCTTCGCTGCCGAAAGTTCCGCGACCATCGCCGCCACAGCGACATCCGCACTCCGAGAACTAGAGGTCTCAGTCATCTTCCGCCTCCGAATCCAGCTTGCGCGATGCGCCCGAGCACAGCTTCGAAGCCATGCCGACTCCGCGGTCGAATCGCCATCGGCAACGCTAACACAAAAGCATCCAAGTGTGCGTTTTTAGATTCGCGGGCGCCCCGCCTTCGTCAGCGCAAGCCCCCACCTCACGGGCGAGCTGAGGCCCGCGCACCGCGGCGCTGCGATGCGCGCAGCTACCCCACGGACGGCAGGAGTCAGCTCGCGCTCAGGCTTGCCCGAGCGGCACGGTGATCAGCGATCCGACAGCGAATTCGAGCTCTCCGACGAGGTCCCTGTCCCGATCCCACATCCAGAGCTGCTGCAGGCCGACAGTGGCCGCGAGCACAACGCGCGCCGCCTGAGTCACCGTGATCTGGGGTGCGAGCACGCCGTCGGCCTGGATCTCACGGAACGCGCGCACGAGAAGCTGCTCGGCGCGGGCGTACGTCTCGACGAAATACGGATGGGCGGGGTGCTCGGTCACAATCGCCTCGGCCGCGAGCGTCACTTCGAGGTCGATCAAGGCCGGCCGGTCGATGTTGCGCCGCGTCGCCGCGACCCACTCCCGCAGCACTCCCACGCCCCGGGGCCTAGCCGAGGCCCCCTTCTCCAGCGCGGTCTCGTCGCGCCTGCGCAGCACCGCTGCCAGCAGCGCCGCTTTCGTCGGGAAATGATGCCGCATCCCCGCATGGGTCATGCCGACACGCTCGGCGATATCCCGCAGCGAACCATCGCGGAACCCTGACTCGGAAAACACCTGCATCGCCGCGTCGACGATCTCCTCGCGGCGGCGCGCCGACTTGGCGTACTCACCCCGCGGCCCGCGCGCACGAGCGATCTCTCCCATGCCCTCACCGTAGTTGACGATGGCGGAGCACATGCGAGCGAACGATCAGTAGGTGGCGCGGCCTCCCGAGATGTCGTACACCGCGCCGGTGGAGAAGCTGACCGCATCCGAGGCGAGCCAGGCGATCAGTTCGGCGACCTCCTCGGCACGCCCGACGCGCTGCATCGGAATGAGGCTGGTGATGTGAGCCAGCACGTCGGCGGCAGTCTTGTCGTTCATCGGCGTAGCGATGACCGCCGGAGCGATCGCATTGACCAGGACCCCCGTCTTCGCGAGTTCCTTGCCCGCGGACTTCGTCAACGCGATGACCGCTGCCTTCGAGGCCGAGTACACGGACAAATTCGGGTTGCCGTCTTTGCCGGCGATGCTGGCGAGATTGACCACCCGCCCCCAACCGCGAGCGACCATGCCAGGGATGAACGCGCGCATCATCGCGACCGTGCCCACGACGTTCACCTCGAGTGTGCTCCGCCATTGGTCGCCCGTGGTCGCCACCAGCGGGGCATTCGGCCCGACGACGCCAGCCGAGTTCACCAGAATGTCCACCGGGCCGACGCGATCCGCGAGCGCGGTCACGGCGGCCTCCTCCACGATGTCGACCACCTCGTCCGCCTCGCCCGCCCGGTCGACGGTGACCACTCGGATACCCGCACAACGCAGACGATTCGCGGCGGCCGCACCGAGCCCGCTCGCTCCCCCGGTGACGATCGCTGTCCTCAACATCGACTCCTTCGTTTCAGGTCGATCAGCGTCTTGGGTCCCGGGCCCGCGCCGGGAAGCCGGCCGCCGGAAAGGACGTCCGTCGCCTCCTCCAACGAGACGATCGCCGATACAAGAGGGCCGGGATCAACAGTCCCACTCGCGAACGCGTCGATGGCCGGCCGAAGTCCGGCCGACGCGCCGAGGACTCCGACGAGCGTCACATCCTTCAGAGCGATACCCCGGCTGTCGACGCGACTCGGCGAACCGGCGAGCCCCACCAACGCGACTCGCCTTCCCGGTTCGACCAAGTCGATCGCGAGCCCTGGAAGGTGCGAGGCGTTGGAGGCGTCGACGACACCGTGCCATGCGAGGCTCGGGAGAGTATCGCTTGTCCACACGCCGTCGAAACCCAGCGTGCGGGCGAAGTCCAGCGAACGGCCTTCGAGGCCGAGCAGGTGCACCTCGACCCCCACGGCATGCGCGAACATCGCGCACAGCAGTCCAATCGTTCCCGGCCCGAGAATCAGCAGCCGCTCGCCCGCTACGACTCCGGCGCCGTCGAGGGCGCGCCATGCGTTGCCGGCGGGCTCGATCATCGCGGCGGCGATGTCGTCGATCGAGTCAGGGATGGCATGCAGCGCTGAGACGGGAACGGCGAGCCGCTCTGCCAGGGCGCCCGGCCACCCGCCTCGGACGCCGATCTCGTACCGCGCCGCACAGACGTGCGCGCGACCCGCAGTACAGCGCTGGCACCGACCGCAGCCGAGCATCGTGTCACCAGTGACCCGCCGACCGATATACGCCGGATCGACGTCGACGCCGACCTCTAGGACGCGGCCAACCCATTCGTGGCCGATGCGCAGCGGGTACCGGGCGTTGCCATCGTGCAGGTATGCCATCGAGCCGTCGAAGAATTCCATATCGGTGCCACAGATGCCGACCTTCGAGACCCCGACGACGACCCCATCGGGCGCAGGACTGGGCGGCTCGACGTCCGCGACGCCGCCGATGCCCGGCTCTGTGATCACGTATGCCCTCATCGCGGTGCGACGACCCGTTGACGCTGCCGTCCGAGACGGTCGATACTCACGTCCATGACATCGCCCTCCTGCAACCAGATCGGAGGGGAGAACCCCATGCCCACTCCGGGGGGTGTCCCGGTGTTGATGAGGTCGCCGGGTTCCAGCACCATGAACTGGCTGATGTACTGCACGATCGTGAATGGATCGAAAATCATCGTCGACGTGGAGCCGTCCTGCCGACGGACCCCGTTCACATCGAGCCGCATGCCCAGGTCCAAGACGTCGGCAACCTCGTCCTGGGTGGCGAGCCAGGGACCCGCCGGGTTGAATGTCTCCGCCGACTTGCCCTTGAGCCACTGCCCGCCGCGTTCCATCTGAAAGGCGCGTTCGCTGACGTCGTTGACCAGGATCCAACCAGCGATGTGCTCCCTGGCCTGCTCGGGGCCAGCTAGATAGCTCGCTCGCTTGCCGATGACAATGCCGAGCTCGACCTCCCAGTCGACCTTGGTCGCGCCGCGCGGGATCCGCACATCGTCATTCGGTCCGATGAGAGTGTTCGGGGATTTGGTGAAGAGGATCGGCTCCTCGGGGACCGCCTGTCCGGTCTCAGCGGCGTGATCGCGGTAGTTCAGCCCCACACAGATGATCTGATGCGGACGGGCGATCGGCGCACCCAGACGCTGCGATCCGAGCTCCCGTGCCTGTCCCCTCGCATGGCGTTCGGCGACGATCCGGCTGGCCTCGTCGAGACGCCCCGCCCCGAAGAACGCCTCGTCGAGATCGGACGTGACGTCGGAGAGGTCGATGTACGCGCTGTCGGAGACCAAGGCGGCGGGGCGCTCGCGCCCCGGTTCGCCGATGCGGACGAGTCTCATTCAGTACCTTCCTGGGAGATGGGTCCTCGCCACGGCGCGACCGGAACTCCGGGCACGGCCACCGAAGCCGTGAAGAGCGCGCCGGAGGCGGGATATCGTTCGAGCTGGGCGGCGCCGAGATCCTGCCGCGCGGTGGTGATGACCAGCGTGCCGAGGTCGGTCCCGGCGAACCCGACGCTGGAGACATGAGGGGCTGGCACCCGGATGACGGCATCGTGGACACCGTCCCGGTCGTACCGCCGCACTTGCCCTGTACCCCACACGGCGACCCACAGGCCGCCGTCCCGGTCGGCGCAGATGCCGTCGGGAATCCCGGTCAGGCCATCGATGAAGACCTCTCGCCGACCCGTGCGCCCGGTCGCGGGGTCGTAGTCGCGGACATAAATCGTGCGGCGGAGCGAATCGACGCTGTACATGCGGTCACCGCTCGGCGACCAAGCGATTCCGTTCGACAGGGTGAGATCGTCGTCGATAACCGTCATCTCACCGTCGTCCTCGATCCGCACGAGCACTTCGGACTCCGATGGCTGTTCCAGAGAGAGGGTCCCGAGGTACAGGCGGCCTGCCGGATCGGTGCTCGCATCGTTGATCCGCCGACCAGAGCGTGGCGGCAGGATTCGACTGAACACTCGCCGGTTGCCTTCAGGATCGATGATCAGCACGGTTTCCGCCGCGGCGACCGCCAGCGCCCCCGTCTTCGACACAGCCACCGATCCCACGGTGCTCGAGAACTCGAGATCCTGTACGGCGGTGATCGACCCGTCACACTCGAGCACACCCTCGTGAACGAGGCCGCCATGGATGTCGACCCAGAGGAGTCGAGCGCGGACAGTGTCCCAGGTCGGGCCTTCCGACAGCACGCCGCACATCCGCGTCGCTCTGAACGCCGGGAACTCGATCACGAAGGGCTCCTGGGTGAAGTGGGCGGGCGCGAAGCGATCGCTCCGCATTCTAAAACCACCCAAGTGGATTGCATTTAGCCTATCGCCTTCCTGCGGGCCGCGCCATGCACTCGACCGAGCGGAGGGAGCGCTGCCGCTCGGCTTCAGCGGCAAGATCCTCCGGCGTGCGCTTGTCGCTCGCTTCGGTGCGGATTCGACGCAAGACGGCGGCCCGCGTAGTCCTCCTGGGAGAATGGTGAGATGACGGCGACCGACCAGCACCGCGATACCAGCTCTTCCGCGCGACCCACGGGGCCGGGAAGTCGCGGCACATACGCGAAATCGTCGGCGCGGCGGCGCGAGATCGTCACCGCGGCGGTAGAGATCTTCTCCAAGTACGGATTCCGGGACGGCTCGCTCCGGGATGTCGCGGAGCGAGCCGGGATCACCCACGCCGGGATACGCCACCACTTCCCCACCAAGGTCGACCTGCTACAGGCGGTGCTTCGCTGGCGGGAGCGCGAATCACTCGCCAAGGGCAACCGCACCCAGGTCGACGGGAGCGACGCCGTCGACGCGTGGATCGAGGCAGTCGCCGAGAATGTCACCAATCCGACCCTCATCGAGCTCGAGTTCGTACTGGCCGGCGAGGCCGCCTCACCCGATCACCCGGCGCACGGCCACTTCGTCAGGACGTACTCCAAGGGCGAGGAGATCCTTCGCCGCGCGTTTACGCTCATGCAGGAAAGAGATCAGCTGCGCGACGGCGTCGATCCGGCTCTCGCCGCCCGGTCGCTCCTCGCGGCCGCTCAAGGCGTCCAGACCCTCTGGTTGCGCGACCGGCGAATCGACATCGCCGATGTGCTTCGCGCGCAGGTCGCCGTGCTGCTGCGCGCCCCCGAACCCGCGTAACCGCCCGCGGTTCAGTGCGATTCCCGGCTGATGTCGGCGCCGCTCGATCCGACGAGGAAATCCAGATCCGCGCCCGCATCCGCCTGGAGAACGTGATCGACATACAGCCGCTCCCACCCTCGCCGGGGGTTCGCATAGCCGCGCACCGTTGCCTCGTCGACGGTGCGGCCGGCGAGTTCGTCCGCCGGGACGTCCAGATCCAATCTGCGCGCCGGGACGTCGAGCTCGATCCAGTCGCCGTCCCTGACCAACGCCAGTGGTCCGCCCGCGGCCGCCTCCGGGGTCACGTGCAGCACGACCGTTCCGTACGCCGTCCCGCTCATCCGCCCATCACAGACCCGCACCATGTCGCGCACGCCGCGCTCGAGGAGCTTGCGCGGCAACGGCATGTTCGAGACCTCCGGCATTCCGGGGTATCCCTTAGGACCACACCCACGCAGAACCAGGACGGAGTCCTCGTCGACGTCCAGGTCAGGATCATCGATCCGCGCGCGCAGATCCTCGATGCTCGAGAAGACGACCGCGCGGCCGCGATGCTTCAGCAGGTGCGGTGACGCGGCTGCGGGTTTGACAATGGCGCCGCGTGGTGCCAGTGATCCGCGCAGCACCGCGATCCCGGCGTCAGGCCGCAGCGGGGTCGCCCGGGGAGTGATCACCTCGGAATCCCAGATCCGCGCGTCGCCCAGGTACGCCACGAGCGGGCGGCCGGTGATGGTGAGCGCGGTCGGATCGAGCAGGTCGCGCACCTCCCGCAGCACCGCGAGGAAGCCGCCGGCGCGGTGGAAGTCGTCCATGAGGAACGCGCCGGCCGGAAGCAGGTTCACCAGGAGCGGGACGCCGGCGCCGATGCGATCGAAGTCGTCCAGGGTGAGGTCGATACCGAGCCTGCCCGCGATGGCCAGCAGGTGCACGACGGCGTTCGTGGAGCCGCCGATGGCGGCCAGCGCGACGATCGCGTTGTGGAAACTCCCCGTCGTCAGGAAGCTGGTCGGCGCACGCCCCTCGGCCACGAGCTCCACGGCGAATCGCCCGGACTCGTGCGCAGCCGCCAGGAGCCGGGCATCCGGCGCCGGGGTCCCGGCGAGGCCGGGCAGCACCATGCCGAGCGCCTCGGCGACGAGAGCCATGGTCGAGGCCGTGCCCATTGTGTTGCAGTGGCCCTTGCCGCGGATCATGGCGGACTCCGAGCGCCGGAATTCCTCCTCGTCGAGTCGGCCCGCGCGCACCTCTTCGCTCGATCGCCAGACATCGGTGCCGCAGCCCAACGGCACCCCGCGGAAGTGACCGGTCAGCATGGGTCCCCCGGGCACGACGACCGCGGGAAGGTCGACGGACGCTGCCGCCATCAGCAGCGCGGGGATCGTCTTGTCACAGCCGCCGAGCAGGACGACGCCATCGATCGGGTTCGCCCGAAGCATCTCCTCCGTCGCCAACGCGGCCATGTTCCGCCACAACATCGCCGTCGGTCGCACCTGGGTCTCGCCGAGGGAAACGACGGGAAGCTCGAGCGGGATCCCGCCGGCTTCGTATACACCGTTCTTCACCGACTGGGCGACCTCGGTGAGATGCGCGTTGCACGGAGTCAGATCCGAGGCCGTGTTCGCGATCGCGATCTGCGGACGATCGGCGAAGTCGCCCGGGACGCCTCTACGCATCCAGGCGCGATGGATGTAGGCGTTGCGATCGGCGCCCGCGTACCACTGGGCGCTACGTAGCGATGCGCTCATCTCATCCCCTCCGACGAACCGTCGACGTGCGGCGCTTCCGCATCAACTGTGACCTCCACGCTGCCGGCCGCCTCGCTCACCGCCCGCACACGGATCTTCCCGACGCCCGTCGGACGGATGATCGCGAGCAGTCGCCCTTCGAAGGTCTGATGCACGTCGCTGCCGAAGCCCTCTTCGTCATCCGGCTTCGCGCTGGAGAGCCCGGCGAGGACGCCCGGACCGTCCACCGCCACCTGCACCCGCTCCGACCCCTCGACGGACAGGGTTCCCGCGACGTCGCGCAGTTCGAGGTGCACGTAGGCGAGGTCGGATGACGTCGCCGTGATCCGCTCCTTCTCTGCACGAGCGCGAAGCGAAGGGACGCCCCGCAGACTATGGAGCGAGCTCCGCGCGATCTCCTCGCCGCCGCGGCGGGCAACGGCGACGAGTTCCCCCGGCGCGTAGCGCGCCTCGAAGCGGGCAATGAACGCCCGCGAGCTGTCGCCGGCGGTCACGCCCACTGGTGTGATGCCCAGGCTCTCGCCATTCAGTACGAGCTCGACCTCGTCCGCATCGGCGTACACGTCGATGATGACGGGCGAGCCCAGCGGTACGTCCCACGCCCAGCTGCTGAGGACGTCGTCCCAGGCCCAGCGGCTCCGCACGAGCGTCCGGCCGTGCCCCTGCGGCCGGTGCACGGCGATGTAGGGCTCCGTCCGCAGCCCCCAGACCACCTCGCGCCAGTAGGAGATCGGGCGGCGCACGCCGTTGATGTCGATGGTCCCGGCCTGCGACGTCAGCCACGGGTACGGAGAAGCCATGCCCGTAGGCGGCAGGGGGTCCCCCTCGTAGTAGGCCCGCCCGGTCCCCACCTCGCCGAGGTGGTCCCATGCCGTCCACGCGAAGTCACCGATGACCTGCGGATGCTTCTCCACCAGCGTCCAGAGCCGATCGAGCCGGCCCGGGAATGTCTCGGTACCGACGATGATCCGATCGGGGAACAACTCGGCATCGAGGTCGTATCGCGCCTCGGCGTAGTTGATCCCGGCGACGTCCACCTGCGCGTGCGCCTCCTCGGTGAGTCGCGTCACCCGCTCCGACGATCCGACGGCACTGGTGCTGTCCGCGGACAGCACCGCGTTGAAGTCGAAGGGAACGCTGTCATCGTGGGCGGTGACGACGGCGTCGATCACGGACACGAGTCCGTTGACGGCGTTCGTCACCGGTCGTGTGGGGTCGAGTGCGCGCACCTTCTCCGCGAGACGCCGACCCCATACCGCGGCGCTCGGGCGCCCGATCTCGAGGATCTCGTTGCCGATCGAGTACATGATCAAGCTGGGGTGATTCCGACCGGAAGCTACCAATGCCTCCAGGTCACGCTCCCACCAGTCCTGGAAGGTGAGGGACGTGTCATAGGAACTCTTGCCCGTGGTCCAGACGTCCGTGAGCTCGTCCATCACCAACAGCCCTATCCGGTCGCAGGCGTCCAGGAACGCGCGGCTGATCCCGTTGTGGGCGCTGCGCACGGCATTGAAGCCTGCGGCTTTCAGTAGCTCCGCCCTGCGCTGCTCAGCCCGGTCGATCGCCGCGGCGCCGAGGGGGCCGTTGTCGTGATGGACGCACCCGCCGCGCAGCTTCACGGTTCGGCCGTTCAGCCGGAAGCCCCGGATCGGATCCACCTGGATCGTGCGGATGCCGAAGGAGGTCTCGTCGGTGTCCACGACGGTGCCGTCCGGGTCTGTGAGCGTGGTCTCCAGGCGATACAGCGACGGGCTCTCGATGTCCCATATCCGCGGCTCGCGGATCCAGTGGCGCAGTCGCACCACCGCGGAGTCGCCCGGCAGGACGGTGACCGGCGCCGTCCGCTCCGCGACCGCCGACCCGTCCGGCGCTACCACCCGCGTCCGCGCCCGGACGACGCGTGTGCCGCGCGTGTCGTTGCGCACGGTGACCGCGACGGCGAGCGTCGCCACGCTCTCGTCGATCTCCGGCGTCGTGATCACCACGCCGTCGAGGGGGATGTGCACGGGTTCGCTCACGACCAGCCACACGTTGCGATAGATGCCCACGCCCGTGTACCACCGGCTGTCCTGGTGCGCCCTGGCCTCGACGCGGATCCGGTTGACCTCACCGTGCTTCAGGTACGGATCCAGCGTCGCCGTGAACCGGCTGTACCCGGAGGGATGCTGCCCTACGAGGTTGCCGTTGAGGTAGACCATCGCGTCGCGGTACACCCCCTCGAACTCGAGCAGGACCGCGCGCTGTGCCCACTCCAGCGGAACGTCGATGGACTTCTCGTAGACGACATGCGCACTCGGGTAGTAGCCGGAGTGACTGCCGTTGGGGCTGCACGGGTCACGCGGCAGATCACCCATCGCGTCGTGCGGAAGCACCATGTCCGCCTGCGGCGCCGGCGCGACGATCGCCGCGAACAGGTACTGCTTGGGAGCGACCTTCCACCCCTCGTTGAACGATTGCCGAATCACCATCGATCCCTCCATGCCCGGTGCGTATCGGACCTCGCCCGAACGTAGCCGCAATGCTAACTTAAAACCACCCTAGTGGATGTTTTTCAGGCTCCATATCGCCTTTCCCGACCGCCGACGTCGACCGACTCGAAAAGCCAAGCCCATGCCCATGGGGCGGAAGCGGGCAGATCGCCTTCGCGGATCCCAGCACGGGAGCGTCCTTCAGCTTCTTCTCGAACGCCATCGTTCGCGACGCGATCGGCGCGACGCGGAATCAGCGGCGTGGCCGAAGGCGCGAGGCCGAGTCCGGTTCAGAAGCGATGCGAACCGCTTCCGACCTCGTGCCGCTCGCCGCGCCAGTGAACGGTGGCGGTCGTGTTGCACGGAACGACCACCTCGAGCTCGTCCTGCGTCCAGCGCACGGCCAGTTCGCCGAACTCGGTCAGCAGACTCCGCGAGCACCACGTCAGCCGGGTGTCCGCGCGCGGCGCGATGACGGCGTGCTTGTATCCCGGCGCCCCCATCTTGATGCCCGCGACCTCTCGGCAGATCCAGTCGTCGACGCATCCGAAGGCGTAGTGATCAAAGCTCGACACACCCGGCGTCCCGTCCGGCGCGATGGCCTTCCAGTTCTCCCAGATCGCGGTCGCTCCCATGTCGACCTGATACAACCAAGACGGCTGCCTGCGCTCCCAGAGCAAATCGATCGCGATGTCCGCCCGGCCGATCCGGACGAGTACATCGAGGAGATACGGTGTGGCGAGAAAGCCGGTATCCAGCAGCCCGTCGTTGGCCTCGATGAGCTCGACGAGCCTGGCAGCGTACGCCTGCCACCGCTCGGCGGGGACGAGGTCGAACGCGAAGGCGAGCACGTATCCGCCCATGAGTTTCGTCGGCAGCTCGTCGCCCGTCATGAACACGCGCTGGATCGCATCCTTCATCGCCTCTGCGTGGGCGGCGTACCGGTCCCGTTCGTCGCCGAGGCCGAGGATTCCCGCGATGTCGGCGAGAAGCCGGACGGATCGATATCCGAAGAAAGGCGCGACGTAGGCCGCGGATTCCTTGGTCGTCTCGAAGTCGCCACCCTTCTGCTCCCGGCTGGGGATGAGCCACTCTCCGAAGTGGAAGCCGGTGTTCCAGAGATAGCGGTCGAGCTCCTCGGGTAGGTCACAGGGCCCGCGCTCGGCACGCGCGGTGGCGATGATCGTGTCGCACCACGACGACATCGAGGAGAAAGACTCCCGCAGCACCATGGTGTTCCCGGTGGCCCGGTACATCTCCCACGGCACGATGACGGCGGCGTCACTCCATCCCGCGATGCCCGTGACGCCTTCGGTGCCGTACTGCTCGCTCATGGAGAGCGACAACCGCTCGTAGGGCGTGGTGAAGGGCACCGTCATCGGGACGACTCCGTGGTCGTGCTGCTCGGCGGCGAGGTTTCGCAGCCAGGCCGTGAGAAAGGAGGTCACGTCCTCGTTGACGAAGGCCGCGGGCGTGTAGATCTGGATATCGCCGGTGAACCCCGCCTTCTCCCTGGTCGGGCAGTCGGTGGGGATCGACATCATGTTGTTTCGCTGCGACCAGAGCACGTTCTCGTGCAGCCGGTTGAGCCCGGCGTCCGAGCACTCGAAGAAGCCGGTGCGCTCCTTCGGCGTGGTCAGGAGGACGGCGGTGAAGTCCTCCGCGCGCACGACCGGGAGACCGGACACCCGGACATATCGGAAGCCGTGGAAGGTGAACAGCGGCTCGTACTCACGAGGGGTTCCATCCGAGACGTAGACGTCCTTCTGGCCGGCATAAGTCGAATTGAAGTAGCCGCCGTCGACGGTCGGCACCTCGAAGTGCTCGAGGGTCACCTCGGTGCCCGCAGGCGCGTCGATGCGGACACGGATCCGCCCGGCGATGATCTGTCCGAAGTCGACGATGACGTCCCCGTCAGGTGAGGTGTCGACCGTGCGGGCGGGCAGGAGCTCCATCGGTCGGATCGGATCAATCGGTTGCGCCACGAGGTTGCCGCGTCCGAGGTCGATCACCTCGACGGGCCGCGGGTCCCCGAACGCCGCGGTCGCGTCGTATCGCTCGCCCCAGTACAGGTCGGATGATCGCACCGGCCCGGTCCGGCAAGTCTCGGTGCCATCCGATGCGATGGTCTCGACACTGCCGTCCTCGTAGTGGACTTCGAGCTGGAAGAGGATCGCTGGCATGGTGCGCAGCTCATGGCTGAGCGGGCGGGTCGCCGGACAGAAGTACCACCCGTCGCCGACGTACAGGGAGAGTTCGTTGCCTCCCGCACGTAGCTGGGTGGTGACGTCGTAAGTCTGGTAGTACAGCCTGCTTCGGTAGACCGAGAACTCGGGAGCGAGTTCCCGGTCGTCGATCCGTGCGCCGTTGAGGCTGGGTCGATAGGCCCCCAGCGCTGTGGCATAGAGCCGCGCGCGCCGGAAGCCACCCCGGACGTCGAACCGGCGGAGGAACTCCACCGCGGGCGGCTGGGTCCCGTGCCCCCAGTCGACGTCGGCCTGCTGACGCGGAATGGTACTTTCCACCCACCTGCCCACCCAGTCGTCGTCGAGGAACGCCGTCTCGAATTCAGCGGACGCCGTGGCGATACCGCTGTGATTGTCTTCGACGCGAACCGACCAGCGGTAGGGCGTCCTGCTGCGCAGAGGCGGTCCACCGTACTCGACGAAGGACTGCTGTTCGCTGTGCACGATCCCTGAGTCCCAGACGATGCGCTCGCCGTCGTCGACGGTGAGCCGATAGGACCTCTGCATCGTGTCGGGCACGGTCCCGGCGATATTCCAGGAGAACTCCGGCGTCTGGTCGATACCGAGCGGGTCGATGCGGTGCAGAGTTCTGAGACGTTCCAGACGCATCAGCTGTGCTCCTTGACTATTGAGGGGATGATTCAGGTGCCGCCGGAGTCAGCCAGTGCCGCCGATTGCCGCGCGCGTCACGCCGCGGTCGTCAACGCGACCCACAGTGCCACCGAACCCGCGATCTGCAGCAGCAGCGACAAATTCCAAGACCGTTGCGCGCCAGAATGTTCGCCAATTCGGCCTAAGCAGATACTGGCGAGCACCGCACCGGCGGCTCCGGCCAAGGCCAGCAACATGACCGTCGACCAGCAGCGCACCAGATCGGCGGTCGGCGCACCGACCGCGATCCAGCACAACTGGCGATGCAGTCCCACCGCGGCCCCGAGGTGAAACGCCGCCGCGAACAACTTCATCGCGATCACCGCACGAGCTCCGCATGAGACGGCTGCCCCACCCCGAGCCGCCCCGAGTACTTCATCGCGGTGGTACGGAATCATCGCGCGCCATGTCATCCTGCTGTTGGAGTGCGGCGAGAAACCGGTCCAGTATCGCGCGCGGCGGCGCCTCACATGATTCGGGACGATGACCTTGCGGACCTCGGATACGTTGGGGTAGAGCATCTTTCAAGATCTTTCTCCCGTTACGATGACGAGCCGGTCTCGAAGCCGTCGCTGGAGCCCGAGGGCAGCCGAAGAGCAGGTTCTGGCACTCCGGTGCCGTCGGAATTCAACGCTTCGTCCTGACCGGCGTAGGGGCTTTGCCCAGGTGGCGATTGAACGGTGAGGATATAGTTCCAGCCGGATCCGGCCAGCGCCGCGCCGCCGCCGACCAACGTGCCTGCGATGCCGCCGGCGCTGGCGAAGGCGGCGACCGCGGCCGGTGTGATGGTCAGGCACGCGGGGCCGGTGATCAGGCAGGAACTCAGTCCCAGCCCGAGACCGATGACCGCGCCGACGAGCGTTCCGATGGCCGAGCCGGTGCCCATGTAAGTGCCCAGGTCGCTGGCGAGCTGGGTGAGGGCGAGCTGTTCTTCCATCGGCGAGGCGACCGGCCCGACAGCGGCGGCCCTGACTGCTTGCAGATCCGGGGTGAGAGTCAGGGTCCGTGCGTCATCGGAGATCGCGTGACGCACCACGAAGCGCTGCTGGTTCATCTCGATGGCCGTGGGAATCAGTGTCACCGTGTCGCCGCGCTGGTCGACTACGGCGACCGACTGGTCCTCGGTGTGGTCGAACACGGCGTTGTCGAGGGTGACGATCACCGAATCTCCGGCGAGTGCGGCCCGGAACCGTCCCGGTTCGTGAGGTTGGGCCTGCGCCGAGGCGCTGGCGACGGTGATCGCCGCCGCGGCGGTCAGCGCGGCGAAAACCGTTGTGGGATAACTCATGCGACTACTCCTGCGCTACTGCGGTGTGTCGGCGGCGGGGGCGCCACCGACCTTGCCGCGGGTGCGGTCTGCGTACTTACTGCCTCCCTCGGGCGCGGTGAGCGTGGTGAAGTACTCGTAGGCCGCGCCGAGGGCAACGGGACCGCCGCCGAGGACGAGGCCGACGATGCTGCCGACACCGGCGGTCAGCGCCATGGTCGGCAGGACGGCCACGACGCATCCGAGGCTGATGGCAACGCAGCTGGCGCTGGCGAGGGCGAATCCGATGCCGAGTCCGAGGACGGAGCCGATCGCGGTGCCGACCAGGCTGCCCAGGGAGGTTCCAATGCTGACGGCGTTGATCAGATCGTTCATGGCGAGCTGGTTTTCCAGTGCGGACGCGACCGGCTTCAATGCGTTTCGGTCGAGCGCTGCCAGATCAGGCGTCAGTGTGAGGGTACGGCCGTCGGTGGAGAGTTGTTGCTGTAGCGGTAGGCGTTGCCCGTCCAGGGAGGCGGTCGAGGGCAGCATGTCGAGGACCTGACCGGCGTCGTTGCGCACGGCGATGCCGCCCGAGTCGTCGGCCAAGGCGAACGTGCCGTGGTCGAGGCTGGTCACAACCGAGGTCTCCGCGAGCGTCATGCGATAGGAGACCGGTTCGACGGTCGGGGCGGGGTCTGCGGACGCGACGGTCATACCGGCCGCGACAACAGCCGATGCGGCCGCGGCGACGAATGTCGATTTGTAAATAGTCATTTGCTTGTTCTCGAATTCATGCGAATGGTGTGCGCCACCGAAACGGGTGACGTGCGCCGATCCCGAGAGAGCTCGGCGTCGTCCGGTTCGACGTGTTCGGCACCGCAGTCGGACGACCCTGCCGTGCTCGTATCAGTTATGGTCAGTGCGGCAAAAGCTTCGCGGCCATGCGCACCCGGCCCCATTGGCCGGAGGGAAGATGATGAAGGGGACTCCGAACCGCAGTGCGGCGGTAGGGGGCGCGAAGTACGGGCAGGTCAGACGGACACCTCATTTGTGTGGGTCATCGCCATCAGCGAATCCAGGGCACCCCCCGGAACGCTGAGGCCGAGGATGTTGGCGATCTTCTGCATGGGCAGGGACCCGAGCATGCGCAGCGCCTGCGGTTGCACGACCGCGGCGAGCAGTTCGGACTGCAGCGTCTCCAGCAGCGCCGGTCCGACGATCGGGTGGTCGAACCACTCCTGCAGCGTGGAGCGCAAGGTGAGTTTCCGGATGATCCGATCGCCGACGAGCACCACGGTCCCCTCGGCCTCGACGGTCAGGGCGTCGCGGCCGAGAATCACCCGGTACTCGCCCGGTGTGACGACCCAATCGGAGAGCTCGATGTCCCAGTAGGCGAACGCACGGCGCTCCAGTACGAGTTCGACCTCGACCGACTCGCCCGCGCGGACGTGAACCTTCGTGAAGGCGCGCAGCTCGCGGGCGGGGCGCTGAACTTCGCTGCGGCCGGTCGGATCGACATAGATCTGCACGACGTGGGCGCCATCGCGATCGCCGATGTTGTCGATGATCAGACGGACGCGGGCCTCGTCGTCTCCGGTGGCAACCACCACGAAGTCGCGCGCGCGGAAGCTCGTGTAGCTCAGACCGTGCCCGAACGGGTATCGAACGGGCACTCCCCTGGTGCAGTAGGACCGGTACCCGACATGCAGGCGCTCGCCGTAGACGACGTGCCCCTGCTCGCCGGGGAAGTTCCCGAACGCGGGGGTGTCCTCGATCCGGAGCGGAATGGTCTCGGCGAGCTTGCCGGACGGATTGACGACCCCGTAGAGGATGTCGGCGATCGCACTTCCCCCGGCCTGGCCGAGGAGGAATCCGTCGACGATCGCGTCGACCTCGTCGTGCCATCCCTCCAGGCTCACCACCCCGCCGTGCGACAAAACCACCACCACGTTCGGCGCGACGGCGCTCACGGCGCGGATCAGCTCGATCTGCGCCGCGGGCAGGTCGATCGTCACGCGATCGAATCCCTCGGACTCCTCCGCTTCGCTCAGGCCGGCGAAGACGAGGGTCACTTCGCTGGCCCGCGCGAGCTCGACGGCTTCGTCGCGAAGGGAGTCCTCGTCGCCGGTCTCGTCCAGCGGGAATCCTGGCGCGAACTCGACTGCGCGCCCGGCGTGCTCCGCGAGCGCCTCGAGGAAGGAATCCACCCGGGTGGCGTTGACATGCGAACTTCCACCGCCCTGGAATCGGGGGGTCCGCGCGAACTCACCGATCACGGCCACCCTGGTGTCCGCCGCGAGTGGCAGGGCGCCCTCGTTCATCAGCAAGACGGCGCTCGACGCCGCCGCCTCCCGCGCGAGGCGGTGGTGCTCGTCGTGGTCCACCGAGCCGGGCGCGCCGCCGCCATACTTCGCAAGGCCAAGCACCCGCTCGACGCTCCGGTTCAGGTCCGCTTCGGCGAGTTTACCGGCCTCCACGGCCTGCGTCAGCTGCCGGACGCTCCTGCCGCCGGTGGCAGGCATTTCCAGGTCGAGTCCGGCTCGCACCGCGGCGACAGGGTCGTGGACGGCTCCCCAGTCGGAGATGACGGCACCGCCGAAGCCCCACTCGCCGCGAAGCACATCGGTCAGGAGCCAATGGTTCTCGGAACTGTAGACCCCGTTGATCTTGTTGTATGCGCACATCACGGTGGCAGGCTGCGCCTGGGTGATGACAAGTTCGAAGGCGGGGAAGTAGATCTCGCGCAGAGTGCGCTCATCCACCTCGGCACTGACCCGCATGCGGTCGGTCTCCTGATTGTTGGCGGCGAAGTGCTTCACCGAAGCCCCGACGCCAGTGCTCTGCAGACCGTTCACGTAAGCCGTCCCGAGAACTCCCGACAGGAGCGGGTCCTCGGAGAGGTACTCGAAGTTGCGTCCGCACAGCGGCGAGCGCTTGATGTTCACTCCGGGCCCGAGGACGATATCCACTCCTGCCGAACAAGCCTCCCGCCCGAGGGCCTCGCCGATCTTCTCGGCGAGGCCCGGATCCCAGCTCGAACCGAGCGCGACCGCGGGCGGGAAGCACGTCGCAGGAAGGCTCGGCTGCATGCCGATGTTATCGCCGCCGTCCTCCTGCACCCGCAGCCCGTGCGGGCCGTCGGAGAGGCGGACGGTCCGCACTCCGGCGTCCTCGATCGAGTGCGTAGACCACACGTCGCGACCGGAGAGCAGGGTCGCCTTCTGCTCCATGGTCAATGCGGAAAGCTCTACCGTTCGGTTCCGCGTCTCGGTCATCGTCCCGCTTCCTCCTCGACAGATACTTCGTGGGCGCCGGACCGCAGCACGCGCAGGCTTCCGTCCGGTAGGTGCAGATCCGCTTCGACGCCGTCCGGCACCACGCACTCGATGGTGATCACGGAATCGCTTTCGCGGCGCCAACCGCACTCGACAGCACCGTGCGGCGTCCGGAGTGTGCCGCGTGCCCAGTCCAATCCCGGTCCCGGAGTCGGCTCCAGACGCACGCGCGAGTACCCGGGCGCGGCCGGCCGGATACCCGCCACGCACTGGTAGAGCCAGTCGACGACCGCACCCAAGGCGTAGTGGTTGAAACTCGTCATCGCGCCCGGATTGACGCTGCCGTCGGGCAGGAGCGAGTCCCACCGTTCCCAGATCGTGGTCGCACCCATTCCGACGGCGTAGAGCCAGGATGGCAAGCCGTCCTCCAGCAGCAGCCGGTACGCCGTCGACACGTGCCCGGTCTCGGTGAGTGCCCAGGTGACGTAGGGCGTCCCAGCGAAACCGGTCGCGACACGGAAACCGCCCTCCTCGACCAGTCGCGCGAGCCGCGCCCCGGCCAAGGCGGTCTCCGCGGCGTCCAACAGCCCGAAGCGGATGGCGAGGGCGTACACGGCCTGCGCATCGGAGTGGATCCGGCCATCGGCCTCGACGTAGTGGCGGCGGAAGGCGTCGCGGGTGCGCCGTGCGAGCTCCTCCCACTTCCCTCGATCCTCATCGAGCCCCAGTTCGCCCGCGGCGGACGCGGCGAACCGCGCGGTGCGATACAGGCAGGCGGTGGCGACGACGCCCGAATCGGCTTTCGCGGCCAGCGGGCGGTCGGGCGGCGCAGTCGGGTCGAGCCAGTCGCCGAATTGGAATCCCGTGTCCCACAGTCCGTTCTCGGACAGCCGGGGAAGGATCGATTCGAGATGGACGACGAGAGCCGGGTAGTGCTCGGCCAGGCGATTCGCATCGCCGTACGCCCACCAGAGCGCTTCGGGCACCCATGCTGCGGCGTCTCCCCAGATCGCCGTGGGGCCGAGGATGGCGGCGTGCGCGCCCAGCGCTTCCCTCGGCACGAGCTTCAGCACGTTGGGGACGACGAACGGGACGTAGCCGGCGCGCTCGGTCTCGGCGCGCAGGTCGAGCAGCCAGCTGTGCAGCAGGTCCGCGCAATCGAACTGGTAGCACGCGCTCGCGGCGTACACGGCGATGTCGCCCGTCCATCCAAGTCGCTCGTCGCGTTGCGGACAGTCCGTCGGCAAGTCGAGGAAATTGCCCTTCTGCCCCCACACGGAGTTCTCGACCAGGCGGTTCACCCGAGCATCCGAGCATTCGAAGAAGCCCGTGCGCGTCATCCGGGAATGGACCACGACCGCCTCGATGGCATCCCCGCCGAGTTCGCCTGGGAATCCGGTGATCTCGACGTATCGGAATCCGTGGAAGGTCAGGGTGGGCTCGAACACATCGTCGCCACCGGAGAGCACGTAGACATCTGTCGCGCGAGCACCGCGCAGCGGGCGCAACGCGAGCTCCCCGTCTTCGAGGACCTCCGCGTGTCGCAGTGTGACCTCGGTGCCCACGGGTCCGGTGACCCGGAGTCTCGTCCAGCCCACCAGGTTCTGCCCGAAGTCGATGAGCGTCTTGCCGGAGGGCGATGTCCAGATCCTCGAGGGTGCGAGAATCTCCTGACGCTCAATGGGCGGCTTGATCTGCGGCACGAGCGCGGACCGGTCGAACTCCTCGACGGTGACGCCGAGCGAGTGCGACGCGGCAGACGCATCGATCCGCACGCCGTCGTAGAGGCTGTTGTCCGAGACCGGCGCAGTCCTCGCCTCCCACCCCGGTCCGGTCGAGAGGCGCTGTATCCGCCCACCCTCGTAGGTCAGCTCCAGCTCGCCGACGAAGCCGATCGTCTTTCCGTAGTCGAGCCCCAGCCCCTCGAAACCCAGCTTGCCCCGCCACCACCCGTTCCCGACCAGCACATCGAGGCGCGATCCATCGCGGATCAGGGACAGCACGTCGTATTCCTCGACCGGCAGGCGCCATTCGTACGCGCTCCACCCGGGTGCGAGCACCCCCGCGCTCACCGGCTCACCGTCGATCCGCGCCTCGAAGACGCCGTGGGCGGTGCCGCGAAGCACGGCTCCGACGAGAGGCTCTGCGGAGTCGAGAGCGATGATCGTACTGAGGACGAAAGCCTCGCCATCCGCTGTCAGCAGCTGTGCGCTCTCGAGCATCGGTCACGCACCCGCCTCGGCGAAAGCCTGCTCACGTCGCTTGTCGCGCCGTTCTGGCTGAGCATCGAGGTCGGAGACGGTCACAGCGTGGAACAGTCGCATCACAGCCGCGCCCGTTGCCGCCTTCCACCGGAACATCGTCGGTCCCATCCTTGTCGCTATCGACCGGGCTTCGCGCCGGCTCCTTCTGGGAACCATACCCGAAAACCACCCAACTGGATGACTTTCGCTGAACAATTACATATGCCCATCCCGACCCGGAGCGCGAGCCCCGCAAAACGCGCTGATCGCGAACAGGGGTGTAGCCGAGAGCCGAAGCCGCCGGTCCCGCGGAGTTTGCGAACGGTGTTGCAGCCCGACCCGTCACCGTCGGTCCCGCGAGCACCTCGGAGCCACTTCGAGACGGGAAACCCGACACCGCCATTCGGGGAGCGACCACCCCGTCGTAGAGCGCAGCGACGCAGGATGGAACCCGCCGATGAGTCGGACAGTGCGCCGATCAGGGACGCTGCGCCGTGTCGGCCAAGGCGCGGCGGACTTGTTCGACGAGCAGTCTGTAGACGTTCTCCGTGGTGGTTCGGCTGCTCGGGTCATAGAGGTTGTAGGCGTGATCGACGTCAGGGACGTCATAGTGCAGCGCCAATGCCCCTGCTTGTCGCAACGCGTGCGCGAATCGCACGCCTTCGTCGCGTAGCCGGTCCAGCGCGCAGGTGATCACGACGGCGGGGGCGATCCCAGCGATGTCACGGGAGTTCTCGCCCCATGCGGGCGAAGCCAATGCGTCGCGGCGCGTGGGCGGGTGGGGAATGTAGGCAGCGTTGAAGATTTCACACAGCCAGGGCGTGATCATGGCTCGCGGCGCCTGTGCGTTCTTGTCTTTGCCCGGGGTGACCAGATCCAGTGGTGCGTAGTGAACGACCTGCAGGCGCAACGGCGGCGTGCCGAGGTCACGCACGAGCCGCGCCGCGCCCGCGGCGATGGCGCCTCCCGCGCTTTGGCCACCGACGCACAATCGCGTTCCATCCCAGTCCCGCCCAGTCGCGGCGGCCCAGCTCAGTACGTCGTAGGCCTGTTCGACGGGAACTGGGAACCGATGGGCGGGAGCCAAAGCGTAATCGACGTTGAGGACGGCGATTTCAGCGTGCACAGCCAGATAGCGACACCATGGATCGTCTTGCTCGTAGTCACCGAGGACAAATCCGCCACCATGGAAGTTCACGTATATCCCGCGGGCGGGGGCGCTCCGCGGTGGGTGATAGACCGTCGCACGCACATCGCCGTGGCGGGTCGGAATGGCCAGTTGCGTCGTGGCCGCCGTGAGATCGTCGAAGCGAAGCGCGTGGGCGGGTTCCAGGCGCTTGACTCGTTGAAGGAGCCGCGCCGCGAGGTCAGCGATGAAGGGTGCGGACAGAGCCGACATCCGAGACTCCCAGGCCAAGGTGATCGCGCGGCATCAGCCTCGCCCCACAGGGACCGGCGGGGGCGCGTCGATCACCGATTCGTCGTCCACGCCGATGTACTCGAGCGAGGCGATGGTGGCGAATTCGGGCACGACGTGGACCGGGTATGTGGGCCCCTGATCGCGATAGGCGCGCATCGAGTCGAGGTGATCATTCTGGAACAGAACGGTTTTCGCCGGGTTGTCGGCAACCCAGCGAGGGAAGAAGATCGTTCCGTGCAACCGCCGTTGGCCGGGCATGACATTGACCACGACCGAGGTCCCGGTGGGCTCATGCCAGGAAATCTTGTGGACGCCGTCGGCGAGCTGGACCAAATCGACAGTCTGGTCACGAACCCAGCGGCCGCCGACCATTCCCGAGTGGATGCGGTAGTCGATAGTCGTGGCGTTCTTGACATACATCTCGTAGGTCCAGCCGTTGTCGTAGGTGTAGATGAACCGGTACCCGATCAGCGTGGACTGTTGAGGCGCCTGGCCATCGACTACCGCGGCGGGGAGTTCGCTCATACAAGTAGTATTGTCACAAAATTATTTTGTCGCAAGGAGTATTTGGCGTGACGGAGATCATATCGTCGGCGCGGGAGTTCGCCCAGCTGCTCGGCCCGCTTCGGCGTGCGGTGCTCAAGACGACTCGGCAGGCCGCAGGGCTACCCGACCTTTCCGAGCCACAGATCGAGGTACTACGCCTGCTGTCGGACGAGGGACCGGTGGCGCCCTCTCGCATAGCGACCGCCTTGCAGATGGCCCCCTCCACGCTGAGCAATCTGCTCAAGGCGATGACCGACGCAGGGTTGATCGAACGCGCCCGACGAGCCGACGATCAGCGGCGAGTCGACGTCGCGATTTCGTCACTCGCCCGGGAACTGCTGGAAACCTACGACGCGACCAGCCTGCGAACCATCGAGAACTTCCTCGACGACCTCGCCGACCATGAGCAGGCGGTCTTCGAGGCGGCTGTCCCGATCTTGCGCCGCATGTGCGCCACCTTCGCCACCACCACCGAACACGCCGCGAACCACGACTAGAGCCCCCAGGTGCTTGGATTCCGGAGTATGCCGCAGAGCCCGCGACGCGGAAGCCCGCGTCTCGACGGGACTGGTGCATCGGTTACACCAATCGCGCGACAACGCGCCGGGCCAGGCCATTCGATGGCGCTACTTCACTGGCAGTGCGCCATCCAGGCCACCGACGTCGGTGATCTTCCAGTCGGCGTTCCTGTCGACGGTCAGCGAGTAGGTCACGGTCGTCTGGACACCATCCGGGGTCTGCACGCTGGTCGAGGTGACGTTGAGGAAGACGTTCACCTTGTAGACGCCATTGGCCTCGGAGATCACCACGGCCGTGATCGGGGCCGCCTTCGAGGTCCATTGCAGTGGCAGGAGAATCTGTTCGAGCTGCGGGGAAGTCGCGTCGAACTTGGCCGCGAGCTGCGGGGTGGTGTTGGCTTTGAGCTCGTCGAACCACGTTTTGGTGTCTCGGTAGTCGATCGTCGATGCGCCTACCGCGTAGTCGGTGGCGACTTCCTGCGCGCGCCCCGCATCGGCGGTACGGGAGTCGCGATCGGCGAGGTCGCCCTTCACCCCCGTGTAAAGGACTGCGAGCGTGCAGATTCCGGCAACCAGCGCAGCGATGACCGATGCGACAACCACCGTGGACAGTCGAATCGCGATGCTGCGCGGCTGATGAGCTCCGCCGTCGCGATCGACGCTGTCGCCCGATACAGCCTTGACAAGAAGGTCCGTGTCGCTATTGCCGGTCCGTGTCGAATCGGTATCGACGTCGTGGTCGGCGGCCGATGTGCCCATGCCGAATATCTCCTTCACGCTGGATTGTGCAGGACCTGCGCGGTTCATTTCAGGTCGATCCGCAAATGAACAGCTCCGTCCGCGCCGACGGAGTTGACCGCCTGGGTGATCAACGTGCCGATATCGATGCCGCCGGCAGCGTTCGTCATATCGGCGACCAACGGTTGCAGTACCGGGGCCAGTTCAGCGATGCCGGGCCCGACCTTGTCGAGGAATTCGTTGAGCTGCCGCAGGAACGGCACGAGACCATCACCGGTGGTGAAGTCCTCGGCGGCGCGCTTGGCGACCAGCCCGTGGCCGGCTCGATCGATGGATTCGTCCAACCTTTCGGCGAGTTTCAGCCACTGCGAACCCGCGGCCTGCAACGATGGGCCCACCCACGCTATGTCGGTGGAGATGGATTGCAGATCGGCGAGCAACTGCCGGATCTGGTCGGAGCGACTGAGCAATGTCGCCGCGAGCAGCTTCGTCGACCGCTCCAATCGCGGGACTTCCGAGGCGGTGCCCTCGATCGCGGTGGAGAAGCCGTCCACCAACGAACGCACGATCGTCGGGTCCAGTTGGTCGATCAACTCGACGAGCCGCAGCGACAGATCTTGGATCGAGACGGGCGCTTGCAGTGCGCGTGTGTCGATCACCTGGTCGTCCTCGATAAAGGGGCCCTGGTCGCGCTGCGGAATGAACAGCAGGTAGGGCTCGCCCAGTGCGGACAAGTTCTCGATCCGCAGAGTACTGGCGACCGGAATCCGGTATTCGTGGTCGATCCGGATCTGCGCCTGGACACCGCTCGCGACCTTGCGGACCGAGGTGACCTTGCCGACCTCCACACCGGTGAGCAGCACCGGCGAACGCGGTCCGAGCCCACCCGAGGTCGGCAGTATGAGCTCGGCCGTGACGAATTTCGCGAAGGGATCGAACTTCAGGACGCCGAATGTCGTATACGCGATGCCGAGGGCGAGCACGACCACGATCGCGCCGAGCGACACCACAGATCTCAGGCTCACCGTACGGCTCCGATCATGCGCAGCGCTTCGACGATCTGGTCGGTCTGCTCCGTTTCCGACACTCGCGTCGCGGTCACATCGACCTTCGGTCCGAGCGCGGCGAATGGGATGAGTTTGTTCTGAATCAAATCCACCAGCTTCTTCATGTTGGACGAAGCGGAAACATCCAATGGATTGCCGGAGAACAACACCGGGACAACCGATTTCGCTACCCCGTCCAGACCTGAGACCAGCGGGGCGAGCCACACCGCATTGCGCGCGATGGGACCGAGCAGTGTCGTGATCACGATGATCTGCAGCACGGAGTCGAACACGCTCACGACATGGTCCCTGCCGTCGTCGGTGAGCATCACGTTCAGTTTCTCGCGGTTCTCGACGAATACATCGGTGGTGGCGATCATCCCGTCGAGCAAATTATCGACGGATGCGAGATCGGCGGCGATGTCCTCGATGTTCTGTCCGAGGACATTGAAAGTGTGCGCGGTGCGCGCCGGATCCTCGGGCAATACGGCATCGAGCTGGCGCACGATGTCCTGGAAGCTGTCGACCACGCCGCTACCGATGGCCGATGCGAGGGCCGCCATGGTGTCCTCTATTTGAGGGGCCTGGGAGGTCTGCGCCAATTCGATTGTCGCGCCAGGCATCAGCACCGAACTCGACGTGCCGACGGCTGTCGCGAGGGCGATGTGGACATCGCCGAGCGGAGTCGCCTGGCGCAGTTCGGCAGTCGTGCCCGTCGGCAGCCGCACCGACTCCATGATGTTCACGTGCGCGACGACGTACCCTGCGCCTGCCTCATCGGCTCGGCCGGGGCTGCGGATCTCGACGCCGGTGAGGTTGCCGACCTCCACGCCGTCCGCCATGACCTTCGCACCTCGCGGCAGGTTCAGCACATTGGCGAAATGGATCTCGAGCGGATAGGTGTCTCCGGATACCGTCGTCCCGGGCACCGGGATCGCCGCCGGATCGAAGGCGCAACCGCTGATCGTTACCGAGAGCACGATCGTGGTGGTGATGGCGGCAGCCCACCGACGCCGCACGGCCGTTTTCCGCCTCACCGCGCACCAACCGATCCGAAGACGAGCTGGGCTGCCTGGATGTTCACCAGTCCGTTGCTCGGGTCAGCGGTGCACCCGCCCGGAGTGATCGCATTGATCGCCGCACAGACTCGAGCGGCATCCGGTTCGGATATCGCGACCCGTGGCGGTGCGTAGGCCAGCGATATGCGCTGCGTTTCGGGGTCGACCGCTCCGGTGAAGGCACCAGCGATCGCGGGTGCCATTTGGACGACCGCGCGCAGTTCGGCAACGCCCGCGGACAGCATTTGCGGCAGATTCTCGACGGCATCGAGGCGGCGCAACAGCGGTCCGCCGAACATGATGGTCAGATCGTTGAGCGCGGGCAGCAGATCCTGCAACTTGTCGACCGAGGCGATGATCTGCGGCAACGATCGCTCCGCGATGTCGAACAACGCCTCGGACATCCGCGTCACCGCCAATTCGATCTCCTCCCAGTTGTTCTCGGCGCTCCGCAACAGCGTCGCGAGGGCATCGATGGTCGCGCCGAGATGCCCGATCGCAGCGTCCGGCGAATTCAAGGCTGAGCCGAGCTTGTGGATGAGCTCGTTCACGGACGCCGCGGTGCCATCTGTCGCGGTATCGAGGGCTTGGAGTCCGCCGATGATGAGATTTCGATGTGACGGATCGTCAGCGCCGTTCAGCTGGTCTGCCAGATCGCCAATGGCAGCGAATGTTTGCGTCAGGCTCTTCGGCGTTACCGTTTTCGTGATGCACCGGGTGGGTTCCCAGCTCGGTCCCGTCGGTGCCGTTCCGATGATCGCGAGCCGCCGGTCCGCGATCAACGTGTCCGACACCGTGGCCGCACCCGCGTCCGGTGCGAGCTTCCGGTCGGCGGGCAGATCGAATTCCACTCGCGCTTTATCGCCCTCCGGGAGGACGCGGGTGATTCTTCCTTCCGCAATTCCCAAGATGGACACCGGACTTCCCTCGAACAAGCCGATGCTGTCGGGCATCAACGCGCAGTAGCTCCGCATCTTCGGCATGGGCCTGGCTACCTGGAACCCGATGGACGCCACCGCCGCGAGGAGGACGATCAGCCCGAACGACAGGAATCCGCGCGAGCCGAGCATTCGCTTGAACATCAGCAGGCCCTCCCCGGCATCGGGATACACAGCGCAGGTGCGGGCCGAACCGATCCCGAGTGGTCGATCGCCAGGCCGCCCGACGGAGAAACCAAGGGAGTGATCTTCTCGCCCAGTGTGTGGACCGAGTCGAGCAGTGTCTTCAGCTTGGTGACCAACTCCTCGATCGGAGGTATCGAGTCGGCGAGCGGCCGCGCCATCGGTTCCAGCGTGGTATCCCAGGCTCGACCGAGCGGCGCGAGGCCCGTCACCACTTGTTCCAGCGAAGTCAGGGTCGACTCGGTCTGATCGATGTTGGCCAGGATCAGGTCTTCCAGCAGCCGTATCGAGTCGATGATCCCCTTCGTGATCTCCGGATGATCGCGCAATGTCGACAGGTACTCGTCGGCGACGGCAACCGCGCGGGAAACGTCGGCGTTCTGCTTGTCCAGGACGTCGACGATGCTGTTGACACCGGTCGATACCTGGTCGAAGGATTTCGGGCTGTCCTTCAATGCCTTCTGCAGGGCACCGAGATTGTCTCGCAGAACGCCGCCGTCGATCTGCCGCACCGGTTCGATCGCGTCCTGGAAGAGTTCGGTCAAGCTGTACGGAAGGATCACACGATCGGCTGGAATCGGTTCGTCCAGTGCGTCGATGCCTGCCGGAACCAATGCGATGTAATGCCCGCCGACGATGGTCAGCATTCGAATGTCGATGCTCGTCTGTTTGCCGAGGAACACGTCGTCCTCGACGGTGAATCGCATCTCCACGTGATCATCCTTGGCCGTGAGAGTTTCGACGCTCCCGACGGCGATGCCTGCCAACCGCACCTCGTCGCCGACGCGCACAGCGGCGGCGTCGGCCATCAGCGCTGTGTAGGTCCTTGTGCCGAAATCGATCACACGCGCCATTCCCAACGCAGCGGCAACCACGAGCACCGCGGCCAATCCCGCTATTCCCCATCGCAGGTCGGACTGCGCCCGTGACTTCCCTTCGGGAGCCTGTGGCTTCCAGCGAATCCGATACCACCGGGTCAGCGTTTGCACAATGCGATCCTTTGTCCACGGATGAGTACCTGCAGGGGTTGCGGCGCCTCCGCTGCGCCGTGCGCGCAGGAGGTGTCGGCGACGCTGTTCGGAACCGCGGCTGCGAGCGACTGGATCACACCGGGCAATCGATCCATCGTCTCGACCAGTCGCCGCGGATCGGGTATGGCGTCGCGGATCAGCTGATCCAGGTACGGATTGGGGTCTCCGGTCAGGCCGAGCGTATTCAGCAGGCTTCTCACCGGTTCGAGCACCGGCGGGATGATCTCGCCGAATTCGACCAAGCCGGGCAACTTCTGGTACAGCGCGGTGAACAGGTCGATCAGCTGTTGGACCAGTGTCATCGTGTGCGTCGACTTGCCGCCCAGGTCTCCGGCGATTAGACCGAGGTTGCGCACCAAGGTCGAGATGACAGCCTGACGATCCTTGACGTGCTCGCTCAGCTTGCCCATGGCGTCGAGCGCGGGGCCGAGTCCGCTGCCATCACCCTCGATGACCGCCAGCATGCTGGTGGCGAACTTGTCGATATCAGCGGGCGACAGCTCTGCCAGCACCGGTTGCAGACCGTTGAACAGGCGGGTGATGTCGAATGCCGGAACCGTCTGATCGGTACCGATGACCTCGTCGGCAGGATGCTCTACGCTCGGTTCGGGTAATTGTCGGATATCCAGATACCGCTGACCGGACAGGTTCTGGTACCTGATCGCGAGTGTCGTGTTGGCGAAGATCTCGTAATCGTCAGCGACCGTGAAGCGGATTCTAGCGTTCGCGCCATCCAGCTTCAGTCCAGTGACCTTACCCACCCGGACGCCGTACATACGGGCGTCGTCACCGACCTTCAGACCGTTCGCATCGGTGAAAATGGCGGTATAGCTTTCGGTCTCGCGCCCGACAGGACGGGAGACGATCTGCAGGACGGCCACCAGGAGCACGACCATCACGGCTCCGAACCCAACCACTCGGAGAATCAGCGAGGGCGCGGACCTCATCGCACACCCCCGTCGAGTGGCGCGGACGGAGCCGGGGGCCCGGCCGTGCCGAACAGCGGCGTCGCCAGCGCCGGAACACCGCGCAGGTCGACATCGACATCGAGTACCGGCCCGCTGGGGGTGTCGTGCAGGCTCCTGTCGAGGCGGTCGAGCAGCACGCCGAGTTCGGAACCGGTGCGAGCAGGCGCGGCGACCGATGCGGCGAGGGTTTCGAGAAGCGGCGCCAGCATGGTGACGTGCCCGGAAAAGTGTTGTTTACCGATTGCCAACGTGTGGTCGAGAGTTGGCAAAAGGTCGTTCTTCAGCATGGCGAACGTGTCGTCGAAACGGCGTTGAGCGGCCGGGTCGGCCATGAATTCGTTCGAATAGAAGCTGTACAGCAGTTCGATGGCGCCGTTCAAGGTGTATGGGGCACCCTTCATCGCGCTGCCGAACTGGTCGAACAAGAACGGCACCGGTACTCGCTGGGTTTCCGCGATGGACTGCGCCGTTACCAGAACCGCCTGCAGCAGCGGGGTGAATGCCTTGACGCCGACGTTGATCTCGGATAACAGCTCGGCGAGCTGGGGCGTCAGTACATCACCGGTGAACTGCCCGAACGCATGCAGCAGGGACGAGATCGTCGCGTCGGTGGTTCGATCGGCGTTGTCGCCGGTCAGATCCACCACGACATCGTCGGTCAAGGCGGCACCCCCCTCGCCCGGCCGCAGCACGATCTCGCTGATTCCGAACAGGTTGGCAGGCGCATAGGCGACGCCCAACGTGTCCGTGAGTCCGGGTAGCTGGGAACGGTTCAGCGCCAACTGGATTCGCTGACGACCGACTCCGGCGAGCTCGACCGAATCGACGGTGCCCACACGGACTCCGGCGAGTCGTACATCGACACCGGCGCCGACGCCCTCGCCGACGTGTTCAGTCAACAGCGTGACCGACAGCCGGTCGGGGTCGCTGCCGGTCGGCGCCAACCGCCACCCGACGATCAGAACAGCGGCGAGTAACAGTGCGGCGGCACCGGTGATCCGCGAACTTCGCGCGGAGACCGCCACACCTGGCATTCCATAAGCAGGCATCGTGTTATCCCGAGAAAGTAATGGGCGAAGTGAAGCCCCAGAGAACGATGGTCATGACCATGTCCAGCGCGATGATCGCTACCAAGCTCGCGCGGATGGCACGCCCGGACGCGGTACCGACTCCTTCGGGTCCGCCTGTGGCGAAAAACCCTTGATAGCAATGGATCAAGATCACCGCGACGGCGAAGACCAGCACTTTGATCACCGCCGCGACGATGTCCCACGCGACCACGAACTGAGAGAAGTAGTGGTCGTAAACACCAGGCGGGGCCCCGTGCACCGTGGTCACCACCGCCGCGGTGGCAAGATAGGACAGGACGAGCGCGATCAGAAAGGTCGGCACGACCGCGACCGTTCCAGCGATCACCCTGGTAGTGACAACGAACGGCACCGAACGGACCCCGAGGGATTCCACGGCGTCGATCTCCTCGGAGATGCGCATGGAGCCGATCTCGGCCGTCATTCGGCAGCCGGCCTGCGCGGCGAACCCGACACCGGCAGCGATCGGGGCCAGCTCGCGGGTATTCGCGAACGCCGAAACCAAGCCACTGAGCTGACCGAGCGCAACGAGATTCAGCGCGCTCCATGCCTCGATACCGATCGAGGCCCCCACGGCAGCGCCCATCACCACCATGACCGCGGCCGTGCCGCCACCGACGATGACCGACCCTCGCCCCCAGGTCATGTCGGTGATCATCAGCACCGTCTGCGCGCGATAGTGCTTGAGGGTCAATGGAATCGAAGACAGGACCTGCAAGGAGAAGCTGAGCACGAACCCCACGGTGTCGACAATCGACATGGACCGCTTCGCTCTGGCGCGCAGCCAGCGCAGGGGTCGCAGCAGCGGCGGAACGTAACCCGTTGCCATCATGCGAGTTTCGTGGGGAGGTACATGGCGACCACCTGGGTGATCAGTACGTTGACCAGTGCGATGGAAACAACCGACAGGATGACCGCGGCGTTCACACCGTCGGCGACTCCGCGCGGCCCACCCTTTGCCTCGAGCCCACGCTGGCAGCCGATGACCACGACGAGGTAGCCGAAGAGCACGGACTTGCCGATCGACACCCACACATCGGCCTGCGTGGTGAACGTGCCGAACGACTCCCAGTAACTACCGGGGGTCACCCCGAGAGCCGCGATGGAGACCAGGTATCCGGCCGCGATTCCTATCACGATGATCAAGATGTTCAGCAGCGGCGCGACAAGCAGCATCGCCAGCACCCGTGGAACCACCAGGCGCTGCACCGGATCGATGCCCATCACCTTCATCGCGTCCACTTCTTCTCGGATCGTCCGCGCGCCGAGATCGGCCGCGATAGCCGCGGCGCCCGCGCCACCCAGCAACAGACCGGTGGCCAGCGGCGCCCCCTGCTTGATCACACCCAGCCCGCCCGCAGCGCCGATCAGCGCGTTCGCACCGAGTTCGCTGATGATATTGCCGACCTGCGCCGACACGATGACACCGAACGGCACGGCCATCAGAACGCCTGGCACCGCGGTGACCTTGATCAGGAACCACGCCTGAATCAACGTCTCCCGCCACTGCAGCCGGAGCCCGGCGGCATCGATCGCGGCGATCTTGGCCGACTCCACTCCGGTCCTCATCGCCCGGCCGAACGTCGCGAGACTCGACCCCACCGTCCCAGCGAAGTTCTGGCGCAATACCTCTATCGCCGACGGCTCGGATGCTCGGGCCGGCTGCGCGGCCGACATCACGCGTGTCGCATTCGATTGGTAGAGAACCGCATCGCACGGTCAGATCCGACAGTCACAACAACTTCCATTCCAGCTTTCCCGCGTCTACATGACCCTTTTGGACGCCGCACCGTCACCGTGATGGGCGTCACAGCGGCCCACTGTATCAGGAACCAATTGCTTTCGGAAGCGGTCGATGCAAGATTTAGCGCCTTCCAAGCACGATCACGGGCCCAGTCGTGCGCAATCTCATGGTTATTGCGAAGTCGAAGACCTCACGAGACCGGGGACGCAGCACTCGGCGGAACATATTTCGTCGACAGACTTCACGATCGCCGGACTTGCCTCAGCGCCCTCCGGAATGAACGATGCGAGGATCTGGCGACTCGAGCATCAAGCTGTCGATTCAGCGTTCGACACCGATTCCCGAACCGATCAGCTGCTTGGCAACCTTGGTGACATGATCGACGAAGGCGCGGCGATCGGTGCCGAGGCTCCCCTCGGTCCACTCCACGAACAGCGAGATGAGCGCCCCGAAGAGTGCGGAGAATCGCATCCTGACCACGGGGTCATCGGGTGAGCCGCCGATGAGGTCGCCCAGCGCCGATACCGCGACCCCAGGACCGGTCTCTCGCACGTGACGCCGCAGGCCGACGTCCGCGAGGGGCTCGACCAGAAGAATGCGGCAGATGCGTGGGTCGGCTTCCATGAGGCGGGCGGCGGCATCGAAGACGCCATGCAGGTCGCCGGAGGCCACCGCCGGCGCGACTGCTTCCTCCATCCGCGACAAGGCGGCAGCGTACACGGCATGCAGGAGCGCCTCGGCATTCGGAAAGTTCTCATAGAAGAACTTCTGGCTCAACCCCGCCTCGCGGCACACCGCGCGCATTCCCAGCGCGGCGACGCCGCCGTGGCCGACCACTTCGACTCCGGCGTCGACCAGTCGGTTTCGCCGTTCGGCGACACGATCCTCCGCCGCCCGGCCGCCGTAGCTCCTTGACACAGCGCCACATTATCAGCACGATCCTAATTAGAAACCACTTGCTTCCTGATGGAGAAGTCGATGTTCGACGATGAGAAGTTCCAACAATCGCTTCGCGAGCCGCGGCTCGCGCATCCGATACCTCGGATCCTGAACAACCGGGCCGAACCCGTCGAGGTCCTCGATGAACAGGCCCTCACCACCATGACCCAGGCATGGTTCGACGAGTACGAGAAGAAGATCGAGTTCTACGGCGCGCACGGCCTGGACATTGCCTGGACCCTCGAGTGGGCGAAGAAGTACTGGTGGAGCTGGCAAACGCGGGACATGAGCTACAACCACGAGCTCTACACCAAAGATCTGCGCTACAAGGACGTGACGACCCTGGGCGCCACCATGGTTGGCCTGGATCAATTCGTGGAGTACAACTTCGCCTTCTTCGATGCCATCCCCGACTGGCGTTACGACCCGATCCCCGGACAGTCCTACCTCGACGTGACACCAGAGGGCGAGGTTCGCATGGTCGTCCGCTACTACGGCAGCGGCCACCTAGTCGGCCCACTGAAACTTCACCCCTACGGCACCGACGCCGTCGCCATCCCTGGCAACGGCGCATTCATCCAGTGCACGGCGGTCGACCGGTACCACTTCAACTCCGACCACCTGATGTACGAGGGTGAAACGCTCTACGACCTGATCGACGGCGTTCAACTGGCCGGAATGCTGCCCGGCCCATCGTCCAAGAGCTTCAAGTGGTTGATGCGCAGCGCAGCTCTCGCGACTCGGGTGTCGACGCGGCTCAACCAAGCCACCGCCCATGAGCGCGGAATCCTCATGCCTTGAATACCGCACGTCCAACGGCGGACTCCAGGGCTCGTGCCGACGCGATCTGGTTGAGGCCGCGAGCAGTTTGTGGGGAACGCTCGGCCGGGGCCGCCCAGCCGAGCGTTCGCCGTGGCCGGCCGTTCAATTCGGCGGCGACCGCGCCGAGGCGTTCCGGAGTGGCTTAGCGAGTGTCTCGTTCGATCAGGCGCCGATAGCCGTCGCGCCGAGCTCGCCGATGATCAGGTCGCCTCCCCTGCGCCCGGCTACCGCCCGGTCGGAAACCCCGGCCGGGCGGTCACTGATCATGACCATCGACGTGACTGAACGCTTCTGACGCGCCGGGGTCTGGCGTAGCGGCTCGCGGGTGAGCGCATCCGGTGCGCAGAGTTTTGGCCAGTTCGCGGTGTAACTCTCCGCGACCATAAACGAGCGGTTGGCAGATCGGCTCGTGGACCACGTGCATGCCCTCGGGTGCGGTCGGCTTCTGACAGGTAGCGACCGCGGCTCGCTGATCACGGTGACGGCCCGAGAAACAATGTTTCGCACGGCAGGCGCCGCAGCGCGCGACACTCGTCCGTGGCGTATCGAACCAATTCGATTGTGCACCAACGCTTGCGCATCCAATCGTGGATCAAGTTGCGCGTCGCCGCCCCGGTGGTCGCGTAGTCGAAAACCATATCGGCCAGCCAGATTCGCACATGGACGTCACCGTCGGGCGGGAACCATCCTCCAGCGGTCATGCCCGATCGCGATCCCGAAGACATTATCGTGTCAGCCTTTCCGCATATTCATGACGGTTCGCGCACGCCTTGGCCAAGGTCGGGACGATAGAACTCCCAGCTCTCCACGGCGTAAACAGACTCCGTTGGAATTTCGAACTCGGCCGCGCGCTCACGTAGTGCACTGATGCTTACCGTTTCTGCGAATTGGTTCAGGCGCTTGTCGGTCAACGGCGTCGTCATCGCCGTCACGATTCCGAAGAGTATCAGACAGCATGCGCTTCCGGAAGCGCTTGATTTCCGAATTGCGCCCCTATGTGACTCCCGACACGGCATGTTCGAGTGACGCCATCTCGTCGATGCACCGCACGACCGCCGCGATAGCGTCGATCCCCTCGAAGACGCGCGGCCGTCGGCGCCGCGAGCCTGTGGGTACCGTCACAATCGGCCAGCGGCGACATCGCCACGATTGCGCCGGGCGGTAGCAGGCAATGCGCTCGTTTGCGCATGACCGCGGCGCCACGAACGTTCACACCTCCGGCGGAAGAACGTCTTCTCGACGCCGCGCTGGAACAGTTCGTGCAGGTCGGCGTGAAGAAGACGACCACCGAAGCAACTGCGCGACTATGCGAACCGCTATCTGGTTCCGATAGTCGGCCGCTGATCAGAACCCGCCACCGCCGACTTCAGCGGCCGGCGCCGATTCCGATGCCGACCAACTGCTTGGCGACCTCGGTGGCGTGGTCGACGAACGCGTCGCGGTCGGCGCCGAGGTTTCCCTCGGTCCATTCGACGAACAGTGAGATCTGCGCGCCGAGAAGCGCGGAATACCGCATACGGACCAGCGGGTCGTCCTCCGTACCGCCGACGAAGTCGCCCAGTGCGCCTCTAACGATTCCCGGCGCGGATTCCCTGACGTAGCGCCGCAGATCCGCATCAGCGAAGGGCTCGATCAGCAGAATGCGGCACAGCCGCGGGTCCGACTGCATCAAGCGCGCGGCGGCGTCGAAGCCGCCACGCACGTCGCCGGCCGAAATCGATGGTGCGACCGCGTCTTCCATTTTCGACAAGGCGGCCTGATACACCGCGTGCACGAGAGCCTCGAGATTCGGAAAGCTCTCGTAGAAGAACTTCTGGCTCAGCCCGGCCTCACGGCACACCAAGCGCATCCCCAACGCGGCGACCCCGCCGCGCCCGACCACGTCTATACCCACGTCGATGAGGCGCTGTCGCCGTTCGGCGGCGCGATCCTCGGCCGGCCGTCCACCGTAGGTCCTTGACATACGGCCACATTAGCAGCGCCGATCGAAGTTGGGAATCGCATGCTTCCCGATTAGTGGAGATGTCGAATACCAACCGAACAGGTGCCTGTGCCGCCACTCCACGCCATCATCACCTCGCCTCCATCCCGCCACGACCCCGCCCCCTGCGGCCGGCCAATCGCCGAGAACATCAAGAGAAAGGCTTTGACGCGATGTTCGACTTCACCGGGCCACTCCGTTGGGCGATCCACCGTGCGGGTTCTCGAGATACGTCGGTCTCTTCGTGCCAGAGACCGACGCTGACACGGTTCCCGCTTCGATCGCCCACCAAAGTTCCGCGACGGTCCGAGGATCGGTCAGGTCCTGACCTATCAATTGCTCGATCTTCGACAGGCGATGTTTGAGCGTGTTCAGGTGGACGCCGAGAATTCGGGCCGTTCTCTTGAGCTCGCCATGCGAGCGGAGAAATTCGCAGAGGGTAATCTCCAGCACCTCACCGAACCTGCCATTGATCCGCAGAGGCGTAAGATATCGGCGGATCAGGAGCTCGCTCACGTCAGGATTCGACGCGATCGCCAAGCGCAGACCGAGATCGCCGCAATTCACGAACCCGGTCAGTCCGAACTGAGTCGCGGTCATCAAAGCGCGGCTTGCGTTCCGGTAGCTCGACGCGGCGTCCGAGACAGGCCCACCGTCTCCGACACCGACGACCCCGTCCATGCCGCGGTCCATTCCGGCTACCGAACCGAGAGGGACGAGGCCGATGACTTCGTCGTCGATCACGGCCAGAACACCGGTTCGGCCGTCTCTATCCCATGTGCGGCTTTGGATCTCTGAACGCAGGCGGTCCGAGTCCCCGGTTGTCGTGCGTGCCCGGATGGCGTACCACGTGGCTTCGGGGCGCAGGCCGTAGGCGGCGGCTTCCCGCGGGATCATCGAGCCGTCGAGTCGGCCGTGCAGGAGATCGCATATGAACTGCTCACGGAGAGAATCGCGCCCCTTGCGTTGGAGTTCGATCTCGCGGCGCGTGTGCAGCAGCCTCGACGCCCCCTCGTCAGCAGAGTCCGAGAGCAGAGTCAGAGCCCTGACGACGGCGTCCGAAGGCGTTCTTAGGGAGGTCGCGATGTCGAGGAAACGATCTCGAATGGTGCGGTGTTTGCGCCGATAGCCGTCGAGCATGTCCTCGGTCGGGACTCCCTGTTCGATGCGCTCCCGGGCGATCCATGTCTCGTCGGCCAGGTCCGAAACCGGGACGGCGGAGGTCCACAAGGTGTGCACCGCCCGATGGAGGTTGCGTCTCGCCGCGCCCTCGATCGACTGCATCGGCACCGCGAGTGTGTTGTAAACGCGCAGCTCATCCCATACGGTCGTGACCTGGCGATCGACGAGATAGTCTTCCTGCGCGGAAAGGACGCTCGCGAGTTCCCGGAACGTCCGATCGACATCCCCGTCACTGCGTGGGCGGGCAACTTCGGAATGCATATGATCCTCACTAACGCCAATATGTGATTGCCATCACTATGACGCCAGTGGCGGCACTCGGTCTTGAACGTTGTGCGGACAGCCCTTGGACGATATTGCTGAGATCTGGTGAACCGATGTCATACGACAACCGACGCGCGACCCTCGACGATGTGATGTCGAGTTCACCCCCGCACAGCCCAGCGTCGCGCGCATCGCAGCTGATAACGCCGGATGACTACCCCGACTGGGTGCCGGGCGTCTTGTTTCTCGGCGACAACGTCCACTCCGGAGACGGCGTGACTGTGCGGGGGTTCAGATACGGTGAGCATGACGTCGTGCTGCCGCCGGTGCGCGACTATTTGGTGGTCGCATACCAGCAGGGCACTGCGAACATGCGCCGCCGATTCGACGGTCGGTGGTCTCACGAGACGCTAGGTCGCGGAGACGTCACCTTGCTGACCCGCGCGGCCGAGTCCCGCTGGACCTGGCGCGAGGAGATCGACGTCGTCCATGTGCACCTCACGCAGGATCTCATGCGTTCGGTGTGTCGTCAGATGTACGAACGGGAGATCGAGGAGGTCAGCCTCCGGGACGAGTTGAGGGCCGACGACCCGGTGGTGTTCCGAGCCGCGATGATGCTGGCGGCGGAGACCGCTCACGCCGAGGCGGGCAGTGAGCTGGTGGTCGAATCGCTGGGGTGTCAACTCGCGGTTCACCTTCTGCGTCGGCACACCGAATTGAAGTTCCGGGAGGTCTATCCTCAGCACGGCATGCAGGACAGGCTGCTGTGGCTGGTCTCGGAATACGTCGACGCACACCTGCGGGAGTCGATCTCGTTGCAGGACTTGGCTGGTGTTGTGAACCTGAGCCGGTATCACTTCGCGCGGCGGTTCCGGGAAGCCACCGGACAAACTCCGCACGAGTTCGTGACCCGACGCCGGGTGGAGCGCGCCCAGCGGCTCCTGGCGCGCAGTCGATGGATGACGCTGTCGGAGATCGCGGGGGCCTGCGGTTTCAGCGACCAGAGTCATATGACACGCGTGTTCAGGAAGCGCTTGGCGGTCACCCCCGGGCAGTTCAGGGCCGAGAACCGCTGACATCGGGTCGGAGGTGTCCGGTGCGTTTCGGAGCCTTGGCATTTCGGAGCACGGGGAACTGGTCGTCACGATACTCGTTGCCGCGAGCGGCGCCGGCCTGCTCTCGCTCCCGGAGCTCGACCCGTCGTATCTTGCCGCTGATGGTCTTCGGAAGGTCAAGGAATTCGAGCCGACGCACGCGCTGATAGGGCGCCAGCCGTTCGCGCGCGAACCGGAGAATCTCGAACGCCGTCTCCTCGCTTGCGGTGTAGCCGGGCGCGAGTGCGACGTACGCCTTCGGGATGGCCAGCCGAATCGGATCAGGGACGGGGACGACGGCCGCCTCGAGGACGGCGGGATGTTCGATCAGCGCCGATTCCAGTTCGAAGGGGCTGATTTTGTAGTCGCTGGACTTGAACACATCATCGGAGCGGCCGATGTAGGTGAGGTAACCGTCCGCGTCGACGGAGGCGATATCACCGGTATGGTAGTAGGCACCGGACATGGCCTCGGCGTTGCGCTCTTCGTCGCCGCGGTAGCCCGTCATCAGCGACAGAGGACGCCGCGTGAGGTCCAGGCATATCTCGCCCTCGCGATCGGAAGGACTGCCGGTGATGGGATCGACCAGGAGGACCGGCATGCCCGGGAGCGGACGACCCATCGATCCGGGTTTCAGTCTGGCGTTTCGGGTGTTGCCGACCTGGGCACTGGTTTCCGTTTGGCCGAATCCGTCGCGAATCGTCAGCCCCCACTCGCGCCGGATGTGTTCGATGACTTCCGGATTGAGCGGTTCGCCGGCTCCGATGAGTTCGCGCAGCGTGCCGGAGCCGCGGGACAGGTCGGCGTTGATGATCATGCGCCAGACGGTCGGAGGGGCGCACATGGTCGTGACGCGGTGGTCTGCCAGAACCCGGAGGAACTCGGCCGCGTCGAAGCGTTCGTAGTTGTAGACGACGATCGCGGCCTCTGCGAGCCAGGGCGCGAAGAATGAGGACCAGGCGTGCTTCGCCCACCCCGGTGAGGAGATGTTGAGGTGAAGGTCGCCGGGCTGCAGGCCGAGCCAGTACATGGTCGACAGATGTCCGACGGGATACGAAACCTGGTTGTGCTCGACGAGTTTGGGCTTGCTGGTCGTTCCGGAAGTGAAGTACAGAAGCAAAGGGTCGCGGGGACCGGTCAGCGGATGGTCGAGCGGGTTCGGGGCGTACCGATCGGCGTCGGCGAAATCGTCCGTGGAGATGATCACGCAGTCCCCGGGAACCTCGGCCAGCTTGTGGCGATCGGCGGCATCACAGACGACGAACCGTGCCGCCCCTCGCTCGATTCGGTCCGCGAGCTCTATCGATCCCACGGCCCGGGTCGTCGGCATGATGACGGCGCCGAGCTTCATGACCGCGAGCATGGTCTGCCACAACTCGACTCGATTGCCCAGCATGACGATCACCGCATCGCCCTTGGCGACCCCCTGATCGGCCAGCCAGCGGGCGACCTGATCGGACGTCCGGGCGAGCTGATCGAAGGTATAGGTCGCCGAACTGCCGTCGGACTCGACGATCACCAAGCCGGCGGACTCGTTGCCTCTGGCGAAGGCTTCGAACCAGTCGTGGGCCCAGTTGAACGTCTCGCCCACGTCGGGCCATCTGAACTCGGCTGCCGCTCGCTCATAGTCGTCTCGGAGGGCAATGAGGTGATCGCGTGCTGTGCGTAGCGCGACGGTGGCGTTCATAGTGTTCTTTCGGTCGGCGGGGAGAATCCCCGGAGAAGGTTCCGCGTGCCCGGCGCCTCGACGAGGCGCCGGGCACGCGCGGACATCTACAGGCAGACGTTGATGGACTTGGTCTGGGTGTAGAGGTCGATGGCCCCCGCACCCAGTTCGCGGCCCCAACCGGACTGCTTGTAGCCGCCGAACGGCAGGGCGGCATCGAATGCGTTGTGGCAGTTCACCCATACCGTTCCCGCCTTGATCTGGCGGGCGGTCCGGTGCGCCTTGCCGATATCGCGGGTCCACACGCTGGCGGCCAGGCCGTAGGGGGTGTCGTTCGCGGCCGCTCCGACTCCTCGGTCGGCGTTGAACGGCGTCGCGACGGCCACCGGGCCGAAGATCTCCTCCCGATAGACGCTGAAGGAGGAGTGGACGTCGACGAGCAGGGTCGGCTCGACATAGAAGCCGCGGTCACCGTGACGTCTCCCGCCCGCGAGCGCCGTCGCGCCGTCGGCCAGTCCCTGCTCGATATAGCCGGTCACCGTTTTCAGTTGCTCATCGGACACCAACGGCCCGATTTCGGTGGCCGGATCAAGCCCCGGACCGATCTTGCTGTTGCGAGCGATCTCCGCCACGCCCTGGGTGAATTCGTCGAAGATGCGATCCTCGATCAGCAGTCGCGTTCCAGCCGTGCAGGTTTGGCCGTGGTTGAACAGGAAGCCGCTGGCAGTGCCCGAGATCGCGGATTCCAGATCGGCGTCCGCGTACACCACCTGCGGGCTCTTCCCGCCGAGTTCGAGCGAGACCTTCTTCAGATTGCCCTTGGCGGAATCGACGATCAGCTTGCCGACCTCGGTCGAACCGGTGAACGCGATCTTGTCGACATCGTCGTGTGCGGCGAGCGCCGCACCGGTATCGCCGTAGCCGGTCAGCACGTTGAACACGCCAGCCGGCAGCCCCGCTTCGGCCATCAACTCCGCCAAGCGCAGGGCGGTCAGCGGCGTCTGCTCGGCCGGTTTGAGAATGACGGTGTTGCCGCACGCCAGCGCGGCCGGGACCTTGAACGCCGCCATGAGCAGCGGGAAATTCCACGGGATGATGGCGCCGCACACGCCTACGGGTTCACGAAGCGTATACGCATGCCACTGTGCGCCGGGAGCCCACGGAACCGACACCGGGATCGTGCGGCCTTCGATCTTGGTGGCCCACCCCGCGTAATACTCGAAAAGCTCTGCGGTCCAGACCATGTCGACCGCTCGGGCCACCGTGGCCGGCTTTCCGTTGTCGAGCGCTTCCAGCTGTGCGAGCTCGTCGGCGTGGTCGTAGATCATCTCTCCGATGCGGAACAGCAGGCGCTGCCGCTGGGCGGCCGTCCACAGCGACCACTCGCCCTCGAATGCCTTGCGGGCGGCCCGAACCGCGCGGTCGACGTCGGCGGCGCGCGCCCGCGCAACCGTGGTCAGGACTTGACCGGTCGCGGGGTCCATCGTCTCGAAGCGTTCTCCCCCGGCGGCGTCGACCCAGTCTCCGCCGATGAATAATTGTTTGGGTCGCTCGAGGAAGCTTCGAACCGATGGGAGCAGTGCGGTGCCGGTTGTTTCGATGGTCATCTCTTTTGCCTGATTCTCTGAGACGTGGTTACGTGTTATCGGCCTGGGAAGTGTGCCGCGCGCGCTGTGGGTTCACAGTGCCGCCGCCGCAGGGGTTTCGGTCGCGACGGTGGTCAGAACGAAGCCCTCGAAGTTGTTGTCGCGGGACGCTTCCCATGCCTGGCGGTAGGCCGCGCCGCCGCCGAAGTAGAACAGGATCTTGCGGGGCTTGCCCGGGATGTTGGCCCCGAGGTACCAACTGCCGACCTTCGCACCGTCGGTGAGCAGGGTGGCGCGGAAGACGTCGTCGAGGTGTGCCGACCACGCGTCGCTGGCCTCCTTGGTGACCTCCACCCGGTTCAGACCGCGTTCACGCATGCCCCGGAGCAGTTCGCCGAACCATTCGACGTTCATCTCCGACACCATCGGAAAGTTCGCGTACAGGGTCTGCGGTCCCGAGACCATCAGCAGGTTCGGAAAGCCCGGAGTACCCACTCCCAGATAGGTGTTCGCTCCTTCGGACCACGCGTCGACGAGTGGGAGACCCTCGCCATTGCGAATGTCTATGCGCTCGAAAGGCCCTGTGACAGCATCGAACCCGGTGGCGAACACGACGACGTCCGCATCGAATTCCTGTCCGTCGGCGAGCCGCAACCCCTTCTCGGTTATCTCGGTCAGCCGGTTCTGGCTGACATCGACGAGGCGGACATTCTCGCGGTTGAACGCCTCGTAGTACCCGTGTTCGAGCGGCGGGCGTTTGCCGACGTAGGGATAACCCTTCGGGCACAAGAGTTCCGCTGTGTCCGGGTCGTTCACGATCGAGCGGATCTTGTTCCGGATGAACTCCGCGGCAGCATCATTGGAACGCTGGTCGAGGACGATGTCATCGAAGGTTTCGAACAGAAACTCCCAGCCGCCCCGCTGCCAGTTTTCCTCGAAGATGCGTTCACGTTCTTCATCGGTGACGTCGTCGTAGACTCGTCCGGCGGGGTCGAGTGGGAAGCCGAAGACGTGGTCGCGGGCCTTGCTCCAGATGCTGTCGTAGTTTCGCCGGATCTCGGCTCGCTTCGCGTCGTCGAGCGGATAGTTCTGGGCGGGCACCGCGAAGTTCGGGGTGCGCTGGAACACGGTGACCCGATCACACTGCTCGGCGACCACCGGGACGAGCTGGATTCCGGTGGCCCCGGTGCCGATGACCGCCACCCGCTTCCCGCGGAGGTCGACGCCCGCTTCGGGCCAATCGGCCGTCAGCAGGATGTCGCCTTCGAACCGGTCGCGGCCCGCGATCTCAGGGACCACGGGCAGGGACAGGATTCCCAGCCCGGTGATGAGGTACGTGCAGGTGAATTGCTCACCCGCGCTTGTGGTCACGGTCCAGGAGTTGGTCTCGTCGTCGAACCGAGCGGACACGACGCGGGTGTCGAACTGGATATCGCGTCGCAGGTCGAATCGATCGGCGACATGGCGAAGGTAGGCGTTGACCTCCTCCCACTGCGGATACCGCTCCTTCCAGTCCCAGTCGCCCATCAGCTCTTTGGAGAACGACAGGCAGTAGACCCAGCTCTCGCTGTCGGTGCGCGCACCCGGATACCGATTCCAATGCCAGGTGCCGCCGACATCGCTGCCGGCGTCGAGGACACGGCCCGACAGGCCGAGTTTGCGGAGTTCAAGAAGCATCCGCACGCCCGAGAAACCGGCGCCGATAACGACCGCGTCGAAAGTGCGCTCGTCTGCTGTCTTGATCGGTGTGGCGACAATATTGCCGCCGGGATCGACGGCAGACATTTTCAGCGAGTCCGACATGAGATTCGACTCCTTGGATATATCGAGCCTTCAAGAATGGCCCTGGGTGAAGAAGAGCGGGATGAATCGAGGGTTTGCGCTTTTCAGAAAGCGGATTCGTAGTAGTGCAGCAATGGGCCGCCGGACTCGCTCATGTCGACCGCGGCGGACATGTCGAGAGTGCCGTCGGCGAGTGCTTCGCCCAAACGGTCGGCAGAGCCCTGCAGATCGTCGGTTTCGATGTCGTAGACAGTCATGTACCGCCGCACTGGAAGGGCCTCCGCCGGGAGCAACTGCTCCTTGGACAAGCGGTAGCGACGTGCTCGCACCACCCCGGGGACGTGCTCGATGACCTGGGGGATGTGGATCTCGTCGTACCAGCGGTTGAACTCGCCTTCCACGTCGGCGGAGGCCGGGTTGATGAGCACTACGAGGGTCGTCGATCGCGACATCGGGATCACTCCTATCCTGATTGACAGCCCCGTTCCTACACGGGGCGTCTCAACCGAGTTGTTCGATGGATTCAGACTGCCCCACGAACATGTCGTCGGAGTTGGCGAAATCGCCAATGTCGTAGCGCGGACGATGTCGAAAGAGCCAACGGGCAAAGTGCCGAATTGTCCTACCGTCGAAAAGGAAACGAGGCCATCTCAAACTCGCGGAGGACGATCGATATGTCTCTTCATCCTGAAGCCGTAGCATTGCTGGACGTCTTGGCAGCCGCCGGGCTGCCGCCGTTCGAGCACATGACAGTTCCGCAAGCACGCTCTGCGGCACAGGGTTTCATCCCGCTGCAGGGCTCACCAGAAAAGGTCGAGAGCATCCGCGAACAGTCGGTACCCGGACCTGGCGGCGATATTCCGATTCGTATCTACACCCCCGCGGGAGCCGGACCACACCCCGTCATCACGTATTTCCATGGCGGCGGCTGGGTAATCGGCGACCTCGACATCGTCGACACGCCTTTGCGCGCCTTGGCCAACAGGACCGGTGCTGTGGTCGTCTCGGTTTCCTACCGCCGAGCCCCCGAGCATCATTGCCCTGCCGCGCTCGATGACGCGATCGCGGCGACCGAGTGGGTCAGCCGAAACGTCGAACAGTTGAATGCGGACCCGGCCCGCCTGACAGTGGCCGGGGACAGCGCCGGGGCGACCCTCGCCGCAGGTGTGACGCTGGCGGCTCGCGAGTTCGGCGGTCCGGCCATCGCCGCTCAAATACTTATCTACCCCGTCACGGATTTCGACTTCACCCGCCTTTCGTACCAGGAGAACGCCGAGGGGAAGCTCCTCACCCCGGCGTCGATGCAATGGTTCTGGGCTCACTATCTCGGTGCATCGGACCTGCCGGACTTTCCGTACGCCCTGCCGAACCGGGTAGCGGACCTGTCTGACCTCCCCCCGGCGTTCGTCGCCACCGCTGAGTGCGATGTGCTTCGGGATGAGGGCGAGGCGTACGCCGCCAACCTCGCCAGTGCCGGCGTGCGCACGGACGCCGAGCGTTACGACGGGCTCATCCACGGGTTCTTCTGGGCGCTCGGTGCCCTCCCGAGCGGCACACGAATCCTCGACGACATCGCGAGCTTCCTCGCCACCATCAGCGCGGAACAGCCTGCCTGACTCGGCGAGGAGGAGGCCGGGCCGTGGGTTCAGCGAGGCCCGGCCCCATTACTCGACTACGACACTGCCGAATCACATCTGAGCGAAGCGATAGAGATGACCACGGATACATCTGCCGACCACGGAGGCGTTCCCGCCCAGCGCTGAGTTCGCGGCTGCCGCCAATGGCGATGCCTCTCTCTACGATCGGGCCGCGGCCGTCCGGGAGGGGTTCTGGGCAGAACAGGCGAAGCGCCTGCACTGGCAGCAGCCCTTCACCCAAGTATTGGACTTGGACGATGCACCCTTCGCCAAGTGGTTCGCCGACGGCAAACTGAACGTCGCCTACAACTGCGTCGACCGGCACGTGCTCGCTGGGCGCGGCGACCAGGTCGCCATCCACTGGGAGGGCGAGCCCGGCAATTCGCGCGCCCTCACCTACAGCGATCTGCTGGCCGAGGGTGATTCGACCATCGAGCACGTCCTCCTGGTGCGCCGCACCGGTATGGACACCCTGATGGTCGAGGGCCGCGACATCTAATGGGACGAGACCGTCGCGCTGGCCTCCCCGAGCACGAAGCGCAGGCATTCGACGCCGAGCACCCGTTTGGGTCGCTGTCCGTAGAACTTCCGGCACCTCAATGTACGTGATCCCGCCGTCGTACCCGACTCGTGGCGGCGGGTCAGCTCGGCGACCGGAGGTAGAGGGGTGAGGACGGCGATCGGCCGGCGTCACATTTCAGCACCCTTCGTCGAGCAAGCGCCGGATGGCCGCCTTGTCGAGTTTCCCGGAGGCGTTTCGCGGCACCACATCGACCACTCGCAAACGTGTGGGGAGCTTGTAACGGGCAATCCTCGACGCCGCGTGGTCCCGGATATCGTCGAGGGTGGCAGAGGCATTGGCGACGAAACTGACTACGGCAACGACTGTTTCGCCCCATCGGTCATCCGGGCGACCGACGACGGCGATATCGGCGAGGCCGGGGAAGTCGGCGAGTGCGCGTTCGACCTCGGCCGGATAGACATTCTCGCCGCCGCTGATGATCATGTCTTTGAGTCGGTCTATAACGTAGAGATAGCCGTCGGCGTCGAAGTAACCGATATCGCCGGTGTGGAACCAACCATCGGCGTTGAACGCAGACTCTGTGATCTTGGGGTCGTTCCAGTACCCGGGGGTGACATTCGGCCCTCGGACGACGATTTCGCCGCTCACGCCCGCCGTCGCCGGACAGTCGGATGCCGGGTCGACGACGCGGACCTCGGTGTGCGGCATCGGAATTCCCGCCGAGCCGAGTTTGGTGAGGGTGAGCTCAGCGGGCAGATGTGTTGCGAACGGCGCGGTTTCGGTCAAGCCCCAGGCCTGCTGAAGCATGATTCCGTGGGACGCATATCGTTCGATGAGGGTGGGCGGGACGGGTGCGCCGGCTACAACGACCGTGCGGAGGTGTGGGAGTGCGTTATCGAACAGATCTGGTACCCGCGCCAGCGCGGTGAGCATCGCGGGAACCGCGAAGAAGGAGTTCACCTGGTACTCGACGAGGTCGCGAAGAAATGCCTCGGGTTCGAAGCCACGCCGCACAACCGCGGTCCCTCCGCGCACCAAGGTGCGTAGCGCGAGCGCGTTGAGCCCGCCGATGTGGAACATGGGTGCGGCAGCGTGTGTGACGTCCCCGCGGCGCGTGTCCAGGCGGGCGTCGACATTGACGCCGTTCCACCAGAGGTTGCCGTGCGTCAGGATCACACCCTTCGGCCGGCCAGTCGTTCCGGAGGTGAACATCAGTACCGCCGGTTCGTCGAACTGGCGCGGCGAGGGAGCAACGGTCCAGTCGGCATCGAGCTGACTCCATGGCTCCCATCGTCCCGAAACCGGATGTCTTACGGCGGCTTCGGGATCGTCATCGACAAGCAGGAAGTGGCGCAGCTCCGAATCGTCGGCGAGGTCGTCGATGAGTAGGCGATGACCGTCCTCACAAACGATGGCGGTCGCGCCACTACTTTGTAGAATGGCGCCGAGCTCCGGCCCGGCGAGCCGGAAGTTGATCGGAACGAAGATCGCGCCCAGTCGGAACGCGGCGAACATCGTGATCAGAAAAGAAGGGCTGTTCAGCCCGAGATACGCCACTCTGTCCGATTCTCCGATACCTCGGTCGCTGAGGACTGACGCCAATCGACTCGCTCGACTGTCCATTTCGGCCCAGGTGAGATCTCCGCCAGCGTAGCGGATCGCAATCCGGCCAGGCTGGAACTCAGCATTCGCGTGGATCGCGGACGCTGGGTTGACGGACACTGTGGCACCGGAATTCGCGGGGTGCGCCGTGGTCATCGAGATCTCCTTCATGTTCGTCGCCGCTGACATACAGATGGGGTCGTCGTCGAGCAGTCCGCTTCGAGGAGGTCGAACTGCTCACTCTCGAAATGAGTGACGTGGTCGGCCCGTTGTCCGGTGACCGACCGTGCTGTCGCGGTGCTCACGGTGCTATTCCATCCCTTCTGCGGGAGATCGCCGAAGCGGCTGTGCCGCAGGGCGGCACACTAGGCGCGCAACGGCGTTCGAAGGTCGGTTGCCGGGAGGCAGGCCGATCGGCGATCGCCGGTTCGGGGTCAGACCGCGGGCACGGTAGTCTTCCCACCGACGATGTCCAGGGCGATGTCGACGATCATGTCCTCCTGGCCGCCGACCAAGCGGCGGCGGCCGACCTCCAACAGGAGCGTGCGGGCGTCGACGCCGTACCGCTCGGCGGCGATTTCGGCGTGCCGAAGGAATGAGGAGTAGACACCGCCGTAACCGAGGGTCAGGGTTTCCCGATCGACCTGCACCGGCCGGTCACGCAGCGGGCGCACCAGGTCCTCGGCAGCGTCCTCCAGGGCGTACAGGTCGCAATTGTGTTTCCAGCCGAGCAGATTGGCGACCGCGATGAATGGCTCGATCGGGCAGTTGCCTGCGCCGGCACCCTGCCCGGCCAGCGAAGCGTCGACGCGGGTGACGCCCTCCTCGACTGCGACCACGCTGTTGGCAACCGACAGGGAAAGATTCTCATGGGCATGGACGCCGACCTGCGTCGCCGGATCAAGCACGTCCCGGTAGGCGCGGACGCGATCGCGCACGCCGTTCATGGTCAGCCTGCCACCGGAGTCGGTGATGTACACGCAGTGCGCGCCATACGATTCCATCAGTTTGGCCTGCGCGGCGAGTTGTCCGGGTTCGGCCATGTGGCTCATCATCAGGAATCCGGACACGTCCATGCCGAGTTCGCGGGCGGTGGCGATGTGCTGAGCGGAGATGTCGGCCTCGGTGCAGTGCGTTGCGATCCGCACCGACCGGACGCCCAGGTCGTACGCCCGTTTCAGTTCCACGATCGTGCCGATCCCTGGCAGCAGCAGCGTGGTCAGCACCGCGGAGCTGATGTTGGCGGCGGCGGCTTCGATCCATTCCCAGTCGGTGTGGCTGCCAGGACCGTAGTTCACCGAACTGCCTGCCAGACCATCACCGTGGGCGACTTCGATGGCATCGACACCTGCCGCGTCGAGGGCAGCGGCAATGCGGCCGACGTCGACCGGATCGATGCGATGGCGGATGGCGTGCATGCCGTCACGCAGGGTGACGTCCTGGATGTAGAGCTGGGAGTTCATCGGGCAGCCTTCGCGATGGTCCGCGAATCCGCGGCAGAAGTTTTCCGGTGCGCGATCGACTCGGCAACACGCAATGCCGCCGAGGTCATGATGTCGAGGTTGCCGGCATAAGCGGGCAGGTAGTGGGCAGCGCCCTCCACCTCGAGGAACACTGACACTCGAGTGGTCACCGGCCCCGCACGCTCGGACACCAGCGTGTGGACCGGCTCTCCAGCTGCGATCGGTGTGAACTGGACATCCTGCTTGAGCCGGTAGCCTGGGACGTACTGGGCGACGCGCTCGGCCATTTGCGCGATCGAAGCGCGAATGGCCTCGTGGTCGGCCTCGCCGATCAGGCAGAACACGGTGTCACGCATGATCAGCGGCGGCTCGGCCGGGTTCAGGATGATGATCGCCTTACCCCGCGCTGCTCCACCGACGGATTCGATGGCGTGCGAAGTGGTTTCGGTGAACTCGTCGATATTCGCCCGGGTTCCCGGACCTGCGGACTTGGACGCGATCGATGCGATGATCTCCGCGTAATGCACCGGTGTCACCGCCGACACCGCGGCGACCATCGGGATGGTCGCCTGCCCACCACAGGTCACCATGTTGACATTGTCTATACCGGCATCCAGATGCTCATCGAGATTGACCGGTGGCACCACGAACGGTCCGATCGCGGCCGGGGTCAAATCGATCAACGTCTTGCCGTGCGGTGCGAGTTTTTTCGCGTTCGCGATGTGCGCCTTGGCGGATGTGGCATCGAAGACGATGTCGATCTCATCGAAGTTCGGCAACCCGATCAGCCCGTCGGCACCTTCGTGGGTGGCCGGAATCTCCAACCGTCTGGCACGCGCCAGCCCGTCGGAGGCCGGATCGATGCCGACCATCGCCCCCACTTCCAGATTCTCGGACAGGCGCAGCACCTTGAACATCAGGTCGGTGCCGATATTGCCGGACCCGATGATGGCGACTTTCGTCTTCCTTGCGGCCGGTGTGCTCATTTCCCCTCCTTCGGGGAGAAGTTGGCGAGAACCGATCCCAGCGGACCGATCTCGGCGCGAATGCGGGTACCGGGCGGCGTGGGCGCCATCGGGCCCAGTGCCCCGGACAAAACGATCTGACCGGCCCGCAGCGGATTTCCGAATTCTCTGGCCGTGCGCGCTAGCCAGGCCAGCGCGTTGAGCGGGTCGCCGAGGCAGGCCGCGCCTTTTCCGTCGGAAACCAGCACGTCGTCGGCATACATCCGCATGGTCACGTCGGCGGGTTCGAACTCCGCCACGGTCAGCTGCCGTTCTGCCAGGACGAACAGCCCGCTGGAGGCGTTGTCGGCCACGGTGTCGGTGATGGTGATATCCCAGTCGGCGATGCGGGAGTCGACGATCTCCAGAGCGGCCACGGCGTAGTCGACCGCGGCACGGATCTGTCCGTCATCGAGGTCCCCTTCGGCCAGATCGTGCTTCAGGACAAACGCGATTTCGGCCTCAGCTTTGGGTTGCAACAACCGCCGCGATGGCACCTCGGCCACACCGGAGACGTCCATGTCGGCGAACAGGACGCCGAAGTCGGGCTGGTCGACACCGAGTTGCCGCTGTACCGCGGGCGAGGTGAGGCCGATCTTGCGGCCGACCACCACCGCGCCGGCAGCGAGGCGGCGGCGGGTCAGTTCCTCCTGTACGGCGTAGGCGAGTGCGATACCACCGCCGCCGAGCAGGGTGCGAACCGGCTCGACCGGTTCCCCGGTGCGCAGCGCGTCGGTGATTCGATCGGCGGCTATCGCCACAATCGTCGCGTCGATGTCGGCTGTGCTCACTGCATTCCCATCCTCTCCTCGACTGCCGTCAGAATCATGACCCGGTACCCGCGGAGGGCCCAGATGGTCGTGCCGCTGGACGGAACGGCGCCGGTCGTTCTCGGCGGCGATCCTCGAGATGGGTCGCGATCAATGTGTTGATCGCAGTGCCACCGCGGCCGGGCAGGTCGACGGCGATGGCTCGGCAGCCAGTCCGAGTCGCACGGAGCTGGGGATCCCACATCGCCAAGGTCGTACCCAGCGATCCGATGAACACCACCGTCGCGGTGCCCGGCTGCCCATGGTCGGTGTAGTTCGGAAACCTCATCGACGACGCGCCGTCGTCACGGCGAACCCCGCGATCCAAGCCGGAATCGCCTCGTAGAACCGGTAATCCATGCGGTAGTCGCCGCCCGCCGCCAATGCCGCGTAGGCGGCGATCCAGGTCCGAACCTCGTGGGCGGAGCCACCGCCGTCCCGCGCCATCGCCTCGACTGTCCAGTTGTCGAATTCGGCCAGGTCGCCTTTGCCCAACAGGTCCAGCAGCTGGTTGTCCCAATCCGGGTTGATGGGAGTCATCGCGGACGTGCCGGCGACATAGTCGCGGCCCGCTTGCACGACACGCTCCTCACCCTTGGCCCGCTGTTCCGGCGTCGGCGGGCGTCCCTCGATCAATGCGTCCGCGACCCGGGGCGGGGCCCCCTGCAGCACCGGCACTGGAGGGTCGTGCGACAGTCCACCGGAGGCCAGGTACAGCACACGCAGATCCAGTTCGCCTGCGGCTTGGCCGATGGCGGCGCCCAGTGCCCTGATTCGGCTCACCGGGCCCAGTGGCGTCGCGACGCCGTTGACGAAGACCGGCACCACCGGCACCTTGTCGATACCGCCGAACAGCATCTCCAGCGGCTGGGCGAAACCGTGATCGACGGTCATACGTGAGGAGATGGTGAGATCGATGTTCCGGTCGAGTACGCCCTGGGCGATCAGCTTCGCGGTGCCGGTGTCGACCGAGAGCGGACCGGCCGTGGTCTCGAAGTCACCGATCGCGTTCGCTTCGGTGGCCAGGCAGAATGGCGGCATCTCCTTGTAGAAGAAGCCGTTGTAGTGATCGGGTGCGAACAGCACGACCAATTCCGGGTCGAAATCGCGAATGAAATCCCGTGCGGTCGCGATGGCACGGTCGACGCGAGCCAGGACGGCGGGTTCGGGATCGTTCTTGCCGATCAGAGGCGAGTGGGACATGCCAACAACCGCTGCTGTCATGAGCGTTTCCTAGAACGGTGGGAGATGGGTGGATTGCAGTGCGCCGCGCCGGGCGGGTGGATGACGACCTTGCCGGTCAGGGCACCGTCGATCATGAGCTGAAAGCCCTTGTGAATTTCGCTGAGCGGCAGCGTCCGATCGATGACGGGCCGCGCGCCAGTGGATTCCATCATGCGCAGCATCGCGACCAGTTCACTGCGGGTGCAGCCGGTGGAGCCGAGAATGCGCTGCTGCAGGTAGAAGATGCGGTTCAGCTCCGCGCCCGGCTGCCCTCCGCTGGTGGCGCCGGCGACGACGATGACGCCTCCGGGTCGCAGCGACTTCAGAGAATGCTCCCAAGTCGCGGCGCCGACGGTCTCGATCACGACGTCGACTTTCTCCGGCAGCCGTCCTCCGGTTGGCGCGGCGGCACGGGCACCCCAGGCAAGGGCTTCGGCGCGCTTGGTCTCGCTGCGGCTTGTGGCGTAGACGACCGCGCCCGCAGCCGCGGCCAGTTTGATCGCCGCCGACGCGACACCGCCGCCCGCCCCTTGGACGAGAACCCGGTCGCCAGCCCGAATCCCCGCCTTGGTGAACAGCATTCGATACGCGGTGGTCCAAGCGACGGGCAGGCAGGCGGCCTCGTCGAACGACAGCCAAGCGGGTTTGGGCACCAGGTTGCGGGCGGGCACGGCCAGATACTCCGCGAAGGCGCCGTCGTACTGCTCCGACATCAGCGCCCGGCGCGGGTCCAGGGTCTCATCACCACCGCCCGCGTCCGGGTCGGCGATCACCGGGTGCACGATCACCTCGTTGCCATCGAGGTCGTACCCCGCGGCATCACAACCGAGAACGATGGGTAGGCGCTCGGGCGGATGCCCGACACCCCGCAGCGTCCACAGGTCGTGCATGTTCAGCGAGGTCGCGACCACACGTACCAGCGTCCAGCCCGGCTCGGGCTGGGGGACGGGAACATCACGGACAACCAGACCCGACAGCGGATCGGTAGCGCTCTGGGAGATTGCCTGGGCTGCGAGCATGTCGCCACCGTCACCCGAGGACGAGCCGGCGCCCTAGTCCGCGTGCCACCCAGCGGAACACCCGACCGCTATTTCCGGCCGCGCACACCTGCGACGACATCACCAGCGGCCGCGTGCCGTCCTGCGGAACAGCGAGTGGAGTACGGCTGGGCTCGGCGGTTTCCCTGGTGGCATGACCTCCACCGTCGAACCCGGCACCGGCCGCGAAGCCACTTGCGCCACCCTGTGTGGTTCACTGCGGCGACCGGCCGAGCTGGCCCGCAATGTCGATGTCTCGGGGCTGGTCGACACCGGCAGCGGCCTGCTGGACCGCGCGATATTCACCGACGAACAGCTCTATCGGCAGGAGCTGCGGCGCGTGTTCGCGCCATGTTGGCTGTTCCTGGCGCACACCGACCAGTTCCACAAGCCCGGCGACTTCTTCACCACCTACATGGGCGAAGACCCGATCATCGTCACGATGGACAAGCAGCGTCGCATCCGTGCCTACCTGAACTCGTGCCGGCACCGTGGCGCGCGGGTGTGTCGTGCCGACTTCGGCGCCACCCGCAACTTCACCTGCACCTACCACGGCTGGTCCTACGACCTCGACGGCAAGCTCGTCTCCATCCCCAACAAGGATGGCTACCCCGACTCGTTCGACACCGACGACTGGGGACTCGTCGAGGTCCCGCACGTGCAGACTTATCACGGCCTGATCTTCGGCACCTGGAACCCACAGCCGGTGTCGTTGCGGGACTACCTGGGTGACATGGCCTGGTACATGGACGCCATGCTCGACCACGACGAGCAGGGCACGGTGGTTGTCGGCGGCGTGCACAAATGGGTGCTGGAGGGCAACTGGAAGCTGGCGGCCGAGCAGTTCGCCACCGACTGGTACCACGTCAACATGAGCCACGCGTCGGCGCAGATGCTGCTGGCGCCGAGCAGGAACCCCAAGACCGAGATCGTGCACCGCACCGGCCGCCAATACCTCGACCCCAACGGGCACGGGCACGGCTTCCCGGTACATCCGAAGAACCGGTTCAACGCCCAGACGGTGCACGAATGGACGGACTACGCGGCCCTGCGCGAGCGGCTCGGCGACGCCAGGGTCGAGGGCCCGCTCACCGACGGGCACGCCACCGTCTTCCCGAACTTCTCCTATTTGCCGGTGATCGGCACCATCCGGGTCTGGCACCCCAAGGGCCCGGACCGCATGGAGGTGTGGTCGTGGACCGTGGTCGACAAGTCGATGCCGCCGGAAGTGCGTGAGGCACAACGGCTGTACAACCTGCGCACCTTCGGTCCCAGCGGCATCTTCGAGCAGGACGACGGCGAGAACTGGAGCGAAGTGCAGGCCATCTCGCACGGCTTCATCACCAACTCGGTGCCCTTGAACTATCAGATGGGCATGGGCTCCGAACGCCACGACGGCCGCCACCCGGGCACGACCAGCGAACTGTACAGCGACGCTGCCGGGCGCGCCTACTACAACCGGTGGCGCGAGCTGATGAACACCCCGGCCTGGCACGAGGAAGAAAGCCGATGAGCAGCAACGGAATTCGTGTCGCCACCCTCGACGACATCCCCGTCGGCGAAGGTATCGCGATCGACAAGTCCACAACCGGCACCGAGGACGACATCGCGCTGCTGCGCGACGACGACGGCAGCGTCTACGCTCTCGACGACACCTGCCCGCACGAGATCGCCTCGCTCGCCGAGGGCTGGGTGGAAGACGGGTATGTCGAGTGCCCGATGCACTCCAGCAAGTTCTGCCTGAAAAGCGGTGAGGTACAGTGCCTCCCCGCGACCCAGAACACTCGCACTCACCGCGTCGAAGTGCGCGACGGTCAGGTGTTCGTTTTCCCGAACGAGGCGCCATGATCGGCAGCGTCGTCATCATCGGCGGTGGCATCGCCGGGGTCAGCACCGCGAGCGCCCTGCGCGCCGGCGGGTTCGTCGGCGATGTCACCCTGGTCGACGCCGGCGAGTTTCCGTACGATCGGCCCCCGCTGTCCAAGGACTTCCTGGCAGGCACCAAACAGTTGGCCGACATCGCGTTGCAACCTCCACAGTGGTACGACGACAACAAGGTTCGTCTCGCCGTGGGTACCAAAGCCGTTGCGCTTCGACCCGGCACCGGCGAGGTCGAATTGTTCGACGGCACGACCCTTTCCGCGGATCGCGTCGTGCTCGCTACCGGCGGTCGAGCGGCCCGGCCTCCCATCCCGGGCAGCGAAAGTTCTCGCGTACATGTATTACGCAGTGCGGCCCAGGCCGAGCGGCTGCGTGCCGCGCTACAGTCGGGCGCGCGGGTGCTTGTGGTCGGCGCGGGACTGATCGGCGCCGAAGTCGCCTCCACCGCAGTCGATCTCGACTGCGAAGTAGTCCTCGTCGACCCCGTTCGGCCACCCTTGGCCGGTGCACTCGGTAGGGCGATCGCGGGCTGGCTGCACAATGTGCACGCCAAGCGCGGCATTGTCACCATCCGGGCGGGTGTGGAATCGCTGCACGACACCGCGTCTGGTATCACGGCTGAGCTGTCGAACGTCGACGAGAGCCGGGAATTCGATGCCGTCGTGCTCGGTGTCGGTATGGTCCCCGAGACCGCGCTCGCCGAAACGGCCGGACTGGATGTCGACCGGGGAATCGTCATCGACCGCGGCCACACCACCTCCAATCCGGCGGTGCTCGCGGTGGGCGACCCCGTCCGCGTCTGCCGCGACAACGTGCTGCTCCCGCGAGCCGAGCATTGGGAAGCCGCCCAGCACGACGGACAGCGCGCTGCCGCGACCATTCTGGGCATCGCTCCGCCCGCCGACACCGCACCCTGGTTCTGGACCGACCGCCACCACCTGCACGTGGAAGCCGTCGGCGCCATGGCCGCCGCTGGACACACCGTCGTCCGCGGAACTCTCGGCACGCCGCCGGTTCTCCGCGTTCGGTCTCGTGCGAGATCGCGTGGTCGGCGCGGTCGCCGTCGGCGACTCGGGCGCCGTACGCGCGGCCCGCCGAATGATCGATCGGGGGATCTCGGTCGAACGAGACCGGCTCGCCGACCCGACCACCGACCTCCGAAAGCTGTTGCGCGGCTGATCCGCCGCCCCGCAGCGCAACCACTTCGGCGCACTCGCGCAGAAGGGATGGAATGACACCGTGAGCACAACGACAGCGCAGGTACCGTCCGGCCCGACGGCCGGCGCCAAGGCAGACCGCGAGACCCACTTCGAGGTCGAACAGTTCTACTACCTCGAGGCAGAACTTCTCGATGACGGCCGGTTCACCGACTGGCTGGACCTGCTCGCCGACGACCTCGACTACTGGATGCCCACCCGCACCAACAGGCTGCGACGCCAGCAGGCGCTGTCGATCTCCGCCCGCGGCGAGGCCGGCTACTACGACGAGACCAAAGCCAGCCTCGCCTGGCGCATCCGCCGCTTCGATTCCGGCATGGCCTGGGCCGAAGACCCGCCCTCGCGCACGCGCCACTTGGTCACCAACGTTGTTGTCCACCAGGTGGATCCGGAAAACAATGCCGGATTCACCACCCGCGATCTGCTGGTCCGCTCGGCGTTCCTGGTCTACCGCAACCGCCTCGAACGCGAGGAGAACGTCTTCGCCGGCCAACGCACCGACATCCTCCGCCGCGCCGACGCCGGTCTGCGGGTCGCCCGCCGCACGATCCTGCTGGACCAGAACATCCTGCGGGCCAAGAACATCTCCACCTTCTTCTGACCGAGGAGAACCGACCGTGTCCACCACCGAACTCGATCTCACCCTGCAACAACACGACACTCAGCTCACCCGCCATCGCGTGCGGAGCACGCTCGGTGAGATCGCCGTCGCCGAGGCCGGCTCCGGTCCGGCACTGGTGATGCTGCACGGCGGCGGCCCCGGCGCCTCCGGCGTCAGCAACTACCACCAGAACCTGCCCGCCCTCGCGCAGCGATTTCGGGTGATCCTTCCCGACCAGCCCGGATTCGGCGGCAGCTACCGCCCAAGCGAAGCCGACCTCGACGCCCGCTCGATCACCGAGATCACCGTCGACGCCCTCTTCCAGGCGCTGGACGCACTGGGCATCGACCGCTTCCATCTCCTCGGCAACAGCCTCGGCGGCGCCGCCGCCATCGCCATGGCACAAACCCAACCCGACCGGATCTCCGGGCTCGTGCTCATGGCGCCCGGCGGCGGCTGGCTGCCCTTCGGGCCGACCCCGACCGAGGGCCAGAAGGAGATGTTCCGTTACTACAACGGCGGCGGACCCACCGAGAAGAAGATGGCGAACTTCATTCGCACGATGGTCTTCGACCACAAGCAGTTCGGCGAGGACGTGGTCAAGGCCCGCTACCAGGCCTCGCTCGATGCCAGCCACATCGAGTTCTACCACCGCTACAACGCCGCCTTCGCCAAACGCCATGGCATGGACCCGCTCTGGCGCGACCTGCACAAGATCACAGCACCCACCCTGCTGCTCTGGGGCCGCGACGACCGCACCATCACCCTCGACGGCGCCCAGATCATGCTCAAGAACATCCGCGACGTACAGATGCACGTCTTCGGCAACTGCGGTCACTGGGTTCAGCTCGAACGCGCCCGCGAATTCGAACGCCTCGTCGGCGACTTCCTCGCGGAGCTGGCGTGACTGGCTGGCTCGACGGCTACACCGCCCTCATCACCGGCGGCGGCACCGGCATCGGCCGTGCCGTCGCCCACCGGTTCGTCGCCGAAGGCGCCTGCGTCACCGTCCTCGGCCGCCAACTCGATCCGCTGACCGAGTCCGTCGGGAACTCCCCCGACCCGTCGCGCATGCACGCGATCCAGGCCGATGTCCTCGACTCCGATCAGCTGCATGCCGCGGTCGCCGAAACTGTCGACCGGTTCGGCAAGCTCGATACCCTCGTCGCCAACGCCGGCATCTGGGACTATCAGCGTCAGCTCACCCGCCTGACCGCCAAGGAACTGTCCGACACCTTCGACGAACTGTTCTCCGTCAATGTGAAGGGGTATTTCCTTGCCGCGGAAGCGGCTTGGCGGGAGTTGGTCAAGACTCGCGGCAGCATCGTCATGACCTTGTCCAACGCCTCCTTCTACGTCAACGGCGGCGGACCGGTCTACACCGCCAGCAAACACGCCTGTCTGGGGCTGATGCGCGAACTCGCCTACGAACTCGCACCCAAGGTCCGTGTCAACGGCGTCGCCTGCGGCGGCATGAACACCGATCTGCGCGGACCGGAATCTCTTGCCCTGCAGGGTCGTTCGCTGGCGACATCCTTCGCCAAGAAGGGCGCCGACGCTGCACCGCCACCGATCCCGCTGCACGACTCCAGCACCGACCCGCACGATTTCACCGGCTCGTACGTGCTCCTCGCCTCCCGCGAACAGAGCGGACCCATCACCGGCCAGGCGATATCCGTCGACGGCGGCATCGGCGTACGCGGCTTCGCCACCGCGGCCGGTGGCGACCACCTGTGACACGCTCACCCGACAAGCCCCAGGAGATCTGGTGATCACGGCGCATCTGGCAAGTTCCACAGTGGATGTCAACCCGGCGGCGGCCATCCATGCCAGCGTCCCGAGCTGGCGCGCTACAAGCTGCCGAGACGGCTGAAACTGGTGAACACGGTGCCACGCAACGTCATCGACAAAATCGCCCTGAGCCGCTTGATCGCCGAAGAGAACTGACATGTCCATTCCAGCGATTCCCATCCCAGCACTCCCCGCGCCCTGGGTTGTGGCGGCCCGCTCCCACTTGCGAACAACGGCTCTGCTCGATGTCTGTCGCCCCACCGGTATTTCCGCGACCGTCGAACTCGAACGGGCCGCCATCGGCCGACTGCGCCACACCTACCCCGTCAACGCGCACGACATCGAGGCCCGCGTCATCGGCGCCATGCCCGAGCCGGTGCTGTCCGATGTCCTGGCCGCGCTCAGCGCCGCCGTCACCGTCGCCGACCCCCTGTGCCGACGACTGGTGTACGCCGCTCCGGCCGGGGATGTCGGCGCCATCGCCGCGGCCGAGGCCGTCGGCTTCCGTCACGTCATCGATGTGGATCTACCGGACGCCGAACTGAGCCTGCTGGTATTCGAACCCAGCTGGGTCGGCGCCGACGACATCGATCTCGACCACGTCCCCGGTACCTGACCGGTCATCGTTCCCCGATCGGACTGCTCGGTACCGGGGAGACGGTCGGGCCGAACTGACGAACCTGCGGGAGGGTGGTGACCATGTGCGCCACCACACGCTCACTCAGGCAGACATGGCGATGCGGGACGTCCCCCGGAAACCGGACGAAATCCCCGGCCGCGAGATCAACAGTGTCGTTGAGCGGACCGGTACGCAGCTTCCCGGTGATGACGTAGATGTGATGCAGCGTTCCCGGCGCATGCGGTTCGATCGGCTCCGGCTCGCCACTCACGCGCTCGAGCCGCAGAATCAGCGTTCGGACGTACCCGGAACCGTAGGTCTCGTCGAGCATGCGTTCCGACCATTGATCACCCTCCACCCACTGACCATCACCGGCCCGCTGCAGATACACCGGCGTGCCCCACTCGGTCAGCAGTCGCCGCGCGGTGACATCCAGCGCCGCGCCCAATTGCGACAGCGTCTCCACCGTCGGGTTGCCAACTCCCTGCTCGATCTTCGACAGAGTCTGCTTCGACAGCCCTGACCGCCGGGCCAGCTCACCCAACGACATGGACCGTTCCACCCGGTAGCGCCGGACATTGCGCGCGACGAGCTCGTTCTCGTTCGTACGACCGTCACTTTTGATATGCATATCGTCATTGTTGACGAACGCGCCGACGCATGTCAGGTGTCACTTTAAATTTACGGTTCGTCATTCTTGACGGACAAGCGGGCGATTTGGATGATGGTCACATAGAAGTGCCACCGGTGTACCGAAATCGACACCGCCCACGAAAAAGAGGACGCCCGCATGACCACCTCGATCGCAGAACCGGTCCGTGACGACCGCGCCGCTGTGGAAAAGGCGATCAGCCTGCTCATCGCCTTCGGTGATCAGGCCAGCACCGGAGTGGGCGTCAGCGAGCTCGCCCGACGTGCCCAACTCAGCAAATCGACCGCGTTCCGCGTCCTGGGCATGCTCGAGCGCAACGGCGTCGTCGAGCGTGCGGGCACCCGCTATCGCCTCGGCGCTCGCCTGCACCAATTGGGCCAGGCGGTGTACGCACCCGAGCACGAACGAGTTCGCGATCTGCTGCTGCCGTTTCTCACCGACCTCTACGAATCGACCCACCACACCGTGCACCTGGCCGCGCTGCACCACACCGACGTCGTCTACCTCGCCAAGCTCTACGGTCACCGCACCGCCGCCGCACCCTCCCAGATCGGCGGCCGCCTGCCTGCGCACTGCACCGCGGTCGGGAAGGCGCTACTTGCCCACACCACCGCGGAAGCACTGGCGCGACCACTGTGTGGACTGACCCCCCACTCGATCACCGACCCGTCGCGGCTGGCCGACGAGCTGGCCGCGATCCGCCGCACCGGCATCGCGTACGACAACCAGGAAAGCCGCATCGGCCTGTCCTGTGTCGCCGCCCCGGTGTTCGACCATCGCGGCCGCGCCATTGCCGCGATGTCGGTGGCCGCCCCGCTCGGGCGCATCGACACCCACCGACTCGAGATCGGCCTCCGGCGGATCTGCGCTGCGGCGTCGCGGACCATCGGACGATCCCAGCTCCCGCGGACCGCCTGACAGCCGGCCCCAGGTCGGACATGGTCGCCGAGCTGACCCGTCGTCGCGGGTGGATGCGGTCGACGCGCTGTATGTGGTGCTGGCCGACGATGCCAACGCCGCGGCCGTTGGCCAGTTAGGGTTCGGCTCCGGCGGCAACGAGCCGTCGGCCCGCCCGGTCTTCCTCACTTCCTTTCGCTGGCCGACACCGCGAGCAGTTCCTTCAGCGGAACCGCCGGATCCGACAGTCGTGCCGGGTCGACCCGAACCTGCGTGGCGACCATCTTCTTCGCGAACATGAAATCCCGCGGGTTGCTGACGACATTGGCGGCACGGACGGTCCCGTCCTTCAGATAGAACAGGCTGAAGCTGCGGCCTTCATCGATACATCCGCGGACGACGATCTCGTCATGGCTCGGGCAGAGCCCCACCGCTTGCAGCTTCACGTCGTACTGATCGGACCAGAACCACGGCACCGCGTCGTGGGGCCGCGCGTCGCCGGTCAGGGTGGCAGCGGCGACCTTCGCCTGTTCCAGGGCATTGGGCACGGACTCCACCCGCCGCAAACCGCCGTTCTGCGCACAGGGATGCTTGGTGCAGTCGCCGATCGCGAGGATGCGAAGGTCGGTCGTGCGACAGAACTCGTCGACCACGACACCTCCGTCGACAGCGAGTCCGGCCTCATGGGCCAGCTCATCGTTCGCCTCCATGCCGATCCCGACGACGACCACATCAGCCGGCAGCGTCACACCATCGGTCAGCTTCACGGCCACGGCCCTGCCGTCCGCCCCGACCTCCACCGAATCCACCGAGGCACTGGTCCGGATGTCGACGCCATGCTGCTTGTGAACCCGTTCATAGAACTCGCTCACGACGGGTACGGTGACTCGCGCCAGCACTCGCGGCGCTGCCTCGATGATGGTCACATCGAGCCCGGACTTCCGGGCGACGGCAGCCACCTCGAGCCCGACGTAGCCCCCGCCGAGAACGACGAGCCGCGCTCCAGGGGTGAACTGCGAACGCATCTCATCGATGTCGGCCAGTCGGCGGAGCGTGTGGACGTTGGGGGCGGCGTGCACCGTCGCATCCGGCAGCAGTCGCGCTCGGCCACCTGTTGCCAGGACGAGCCAGTCGTACGACACGTCGTGGACACCGTCAGGGCCCTCGGTGCGGACGGTCTGCGTCGCTCGGTCGATTCCTGTCACCCGAGTCTCGAGCCTGACATCGACCCGCTGGTCGTCGTACGTCGCCGGCGGTCGGATGTGCAGGTCGGCCGAGGCGACGTCGCCCAACAGATAGCCCTTGGACAAGGGCGGTCTGCTGTAGGGGTGCGTCGACTCCTCGGCGAGAATCGTGATGGGTCCGGCGAAACCGAGCATTCGCAAGGTGACAGCGCACTCCGCGCCGGCCTGGCCGCCGCCGACGATCACCACTCGATCGTCGGCGCGTGCGGATTCGATGTTCGGGAGTTTCATGCTTATCTCCTATTGCACATCCGGCACGGTCACCACGATGCCGTCGATGTCGGACGAGAACTTCACCTGGCACGAGAGTCGGCTGCACTCGGTCGGTTCGGCCGCAGCGACCTCCAGCATGTCCTCCTCCTCCTCCGATCGCGGCGGCAGGAGCGAGACCCATCGCTCGTCCACGAACACATGGCAGGTGGCACAGGACAACTCGCCACCGCATTCGGCCTGGATTCCCGGCACCAGGTTGGCGCGCGCCACCTGCATCAATGACTGCCCATCTTCGGCGGTGGCGTCCGTCTTGGTGCCGTCGGCGCGGATGAAGACCACATGTCCCATAGCGTCACTTTCCCTTTACTGCGAAATCTGCGAGGGCGCCTGTCAGCGGGCGCCCATGAACGGGCACGCCCCGACGTCACCGGATCCGTCATGTGCGTGCTCGCCAGGCGCTTCGACGAGAGGCAACTCCTGCACGTCGATCATGAGCGCACGGGCGTGTTCCATTGCGAATGCCCGGCTGAAGGGGTTTGTCGCGATGACCCGAGTGCCCCCGAGGAGGCCGTCGTACGCCTTCGCCGCGACAATCGACGACTCCTGCGCGAAGGGCAGGATCGCTTGCGCTACCGCCGGATCGGCGTCCACAGCGGCTTGGACCTTCTCGGTCAGCGTCCATCCAGGCGCGAGCATCGAGACGCCGACACCCCAGTCGGCCAGATCGCGATGTGCTGTGAGGGTCAATCCCAGTGTCGCGAACTTGGTGGTGGTGTAAACGCTGAACGGCTCGACATGCGGGGGGACGCCGAGCGAATGCTCGGAGCCGGTGTTGAGCAGATACGACGGTCGACCGGCCGTCGCGGCGTCGCGCAGGAACGGCGCAAAGACGTGAACGATGTTGATGGCGCCCTCGACGTTGACCCGCACCATGCGGCCCGCGAGCTCGGGGGCTGTCTCCTGCAGCGTGCCCGGTACGGCGAAGACCGCGTTGTTGCACACCACGTTCACTTCACCGAATCGCTCGACGGTCGCGTTTGCCAGGCGTCGCACGTCCTCGATATTCGAGATATCGGCCACCACGGAAGCAGCGTCGCCGCCGACCTCACGGAGCTCGTCGACGGCGGCCGTCGCGTCGTCGATGTCCGCGATCATGACCTTCGCACCGCGGTTGACCGCTTCGCGCGCCAGCGCCAGACCGATACCCGTGGCACCACCGGTCACCACGACCACCGCGTTGCTCAGATCACTCATTCTGGCTGTCTTTCTATTTGGGGCCGTGACGGCCATCACTTTGTATGACGGTATCCCGTAGACTATTTTTCGTCAACCGCCTCGGATAACCGGAGCACGGCCGGAATCCTTCTGGCAGCGCGAACAGCGAACCCGGCACGAGGCCCTGGGTCCCCGTGCCGGTCCAATTGCAAGAGTTCAGTGGCGCCCGAACGTTTGCTGGTTACCCTCATCGATGTACACGGATTTGACCTCGGTGTAAGCGTCGAGCGCGTTCACCCCGAGCTCGCGCCCGAGTCCGCTCTGCTTGAAGCCGCCGAACGGGGTGGCGTAGTGGACGACCCGGTAGGTGTTGACCCACACGGTTCCGGCCCGCAGGCGCTTGACCATGCGATGGGCGCGGGCGACGTCGGAGGTCCACACAGCGGCCGCGAGGCCGAAGTCGACGTCGTTGGCCAGGCGCACAGCCTCGTCCTCGCCGCTGAACCGGACGAGACTCGCCACAGGACCGAAAATCTCCTCCTGGGCAAGGCGCGACCGGTTCTCGACACCAGAGAAGACAGTGGGGCGGACGAACAGCCCCCGCTCGGTCTCCGGGGTGTTCTCGCGTGCGCCGCCCGCGGCCACCACGGCGCCTTCGTCCTGACCGATCTGGATGTACTCGAGCACACGATCGAACTGGTTACGACTGGCCACAGGACCGACATCGACTGTTGGATCCAAGGGGTCGCCGAGCTTGAGGTTCGACGCCGCCTCGGACAGCCGCGCCACGACGTCGTCGTACACCTCGTCTTCGACCAGGACGCGAGATCCCGCCATGCAGGTCTGCCCGGTGGCCGCGAAGATCCCTGCCATCACGCCGTGGACCGCGTTGTCCAGATCGGCGTCACGGAAGATGATGTTGGGCGACTTGCCGCCGAGCTCGAGGGTGACGCGCCCGATGCGCGGCGCCGCCGCGGCCAGCATGGCCTTACCCGCGGCGGTCGACCCGGTGAAGCCGATCTTGTCGACGCCGGGGTGCGAGGCGAGCGCCGCACCAGTGGGCTGACCGAATCCGGTGACGACGTTGACGACACCGGCAGGGAAGCCCGCCTCCTCACAGAGCTCGGCAAGGCGAAGGGTGGAGGTAGGCGTCACCTCGGAGGGCTTGATGACGATGGTGCATCCGGCCGCGAGAGCCGGAAACAGCTTCCAGCACAGAAGCATGAGCGGAGAGTTCCACGGCGTGATCGCCGCGACGACTCCGACGGGTTCCCGGAGGTTGTAGACAGTGTGACCGGGAACCCCCTGGACAGTCGACCCACCCATTGTCTCCGCCAGCCCCGCGACGAACCGAGCCGTTGCGGCCATGCCGTGCGAGCCGCCGGTCATCTCGCCGATGAGCTTGCCGTTCTCGTGGATCTGGATGCGAGCCAACTCGTCGGCGTTCGCCTCGATCAAGTCGGCGAGCTTACGCAGCATGGTGGCGCGGGTGGCGGCTGACGTCTGCGGCCAACCGCCCTCGTCGAAGGCGTGCCGTGCGGCGGCGACGGCACGATCGACATCCTCGACGGTCCCCACGGGCACACGCCCCCAGGGTTGGTTGTCGAATGGATCGACACACGTGAATGTGTCACGCTCCCCGATCTCGATCCACTCGCCACCGATGTACATCGCGTAGTCGCGATCGGTTTCTGCCGGAAATCGGGTCGCCGTGGATTTCACTGGTGCGGTCACACTGAATCAGTCCCTTCGATTGCGGGTCGCCGGCCGCTGGTTCACACGCCGCAGGCATAACCCCCGGCGGCGAAAGGCGTTTGTACGACGGTATCCCGTCCGACATTACGTGTCAACGATCACAAGCCGTGGTCAGCCCCCGCTTCGATCCACACGTCGCGCCTGAATCCTCGACACCGCCACGTCGGCCGCCAGCGCGGATGAACTCACCCGGCTCGCGTGTACCACCGCGTATGCCACCCGCCCCAGCAATTCGTCACTGACGACACCGTCGCCAGCCGCCCGTTGACAAGTGTATGACATAGTCCCATACTACGAACGTGAGTGAGCGGGGTCACATGACTGCGACTCTGGCTGTGCCATACGGAGATACAACCCTCCGTGGACGGTGGGCCGTTCGCCCGTCGAATGCCGACGCGACAACTCATGGCGCGGGTGAATAGCAATCCCGGCTGTGCGCGCCGAAGAAGTCTCCAGCCCTGCGGATTCAGGCCACTGTGGCCACATTCGGCGGGCTATGTAATGAACAGGATCAATTGCGATGGTGACAAGCAAACAGAACGACCTCCTACAGAGGCTCGGCTCGGACGGGCGCCTGCACATGCTGCTCGCCGGCTTCGATGGAATCGCCGATTTCCGGTTGGGCGGAGATTCCCTCCGCCTGCGAATCCGCGATGGTGCCATCGAGGCGGACTCGAGCGTCGCCGATCCAGACGTGCTGGTTGAGTTCCCGCCGAAACTGTGGGCTGCTGCGACACAGTTGGAGGCGCCCCCGGGGACGGAGAGCCTGTCGAGTGCGCTGTCACACGGAGCGACCCTGACCGGTGACTGGCGGGCCGTCATCGCACCGTACCTGGCGGCGTGGAGCCGCATTGTGCGAATCGCGTCGGACGCAGCCGCCGGCCGCGAGGAGGTACATGTGGCGTGCGATCCTTTTGTCGACTCGGACGACGCGGTGGGTCGATACGTCCGCTACTCGGTCGGGTCGGAGAATTACCGCGTCTACTACGAACAGTCGGGCCATGGCGAGATTCCGGTGCTGCTCATGCACACGGCGGGCGGTGATGGCCGGCAGTACCGCAACGTTCTGGCCCATCCCCGGTTGCAGCAGAAGTACACACTTGTCGCGATAGACCTTCCCTACCATGGCAAATCACTGCCGCCGGTCGGCATCGCGTGGTGGGAACGGCCGCTGGAGATCACCAAAGACCTTCTGATGGATTGGATCACCGGGTTCATCAAGGCGACTGGGCTGGACCGGCCCATCTTCGTCGGATGCTCGGTCGGCGGACAACTTGCGTCGGATCTGTGCGCCCACCACCCGGAGTCGATTCGCGGCGCGATCGGCGTTAACGGGCTGTACGACATGCGAGGCCTGACCGAACTCGCAGCCATGAACGCGATGTACCACAATCCGGCGATATCGCCGAATGTGGTGCCGGCGATCATGTATGACGCGAGTGGCCCCGGCGCACCCGAGGAGTTTCGTCACGAGTTGGCCTGGATCTACGCGTCCAACCAACGCGACACGTACCCATCGGACTGCGACTACTACTATTTCGGCCACGACCTGAGTGAGAACGGACATCTGATCGACACCAGCCGAACGCCGTTGACGATGCTCACCGGCGAGTACGACCTCAGTGCCGCCATCCCCGAGCACGGTGGTGAGGCGATCGCTCAGAAGATCCCGGGAGCTACTCACCGGGTGATGAAGGGTCTGTCACACTTCGCGCCATCTGATGATCCGGTGCGATTCACCGCGGAACTCGAGCGCGCCCTGGACGAGACAGTCGCCCAATGTACTCCGACACGGGTGTCGGCATGACCTGTCCTGATGTCAGGTGATCAGGGGTGCGGAAAAGAGTGTGATGAGCAGACATTCTCAGACCTCGACTGTCCGGCATTACATCGAAGGACAGTGGTCGGATGCCGACGGATCCGATTTCGCCGAGTTGACGAATCCGGCGACCGGCGAAGTCAGCGGACTACTCCAACTCGGCACTCAGAGCGATGTCGATCGCGCGGTGGAGGCGGCGCAACGGGCCTTCATCTCGTACTCGTCGACGTCGCTCGATGAGCGAGTCGACTTGTTACGCGCGGTCATCGCAGAAATCGAGAAGCGTGGCGACGACCTCGCCGAGGCAGTCACCACCGATATGGGCATGCCTATCGAGCTCAGCAAGCTGGTGATCGGCTCGGCAGTCCAGTCGTTCCAGGTGCTCGTCGACGAATTACCGTCGTATCCTTTCGAGAAGCGGCACGGGGACTACCTGGTTGTTCGGGAACCGATCGGTGTTGCCGCGCTGATCCCCCCGTGGAACTACCCCTCCAGGCAGATTGCAGGCAAGGTGGCGCCCGCGATCGCGGTCGGATGCACCGCCGTCCTCAAACCGGCCGAACTCGCCGCGCACAGCGGGGCCGTCTTCGCCGAGATCTTCCACGGCGCCGGGGTGCCCGCCGGCGTGGTCAACGTGGTGAACGGGTTCGGGTCCGTCGTCGGTTCGGCCTTGAGCAGGCACAACCACATCGACGTGGTCTCGTTCACGGGATCTACGGCGGTGGGAGTGCAGGTGCAAAGAGACGCTGCCGACACCGTGAAGCGGGTGAGCCAGGAACTGGGAGGGAAGTCCGCGCACATCGTCTTGCCCGATGCGGACTTCGAGGCAGCGGTGAAGACGTCGGTGGACGGGGTCATGCGCAACTCCGGCCAGACGTGCTACGCGCCGACACGAACCATCATTCCGCGAGCCGAACGTGACCGGTTCGTCGAACTCGTGCGAAAAGCGGTCGACGCCATCACCGTTGGTGCCCCTTCCTCGCCCGTCGCGATGGGTCCGGTCGCATCCGAGAAGCAGTGGCAAACGGTGCAGCGGTACATCGAGACCGGCATCCGAGAAGGCGCGACTCTCGTCGTCGGCGGAACGGGCCGCCCCGAGGGCCTTCCGGACAGGGGCTGGTTCGTACGGCCGACCGTGTTTGCGGACGTCAGCAACGACATGACCATCGCCAGAGAAGAGATCTTCGGACCGGTGATGTCGATAATCGGTTACGACACAATCGAGGAGGCAATCGACATCGCCAATGACACCCCCTACGGTCTGGCCGCTTTCGTCGACGGCGCAGACGTGGAAAAGGCGAAGCAGGTGGCACGTCGGATACGAGCCGGGCAGGTATCGGTCAACACGTCGGCCCTGAACCCGAACGCTCCGTTCGGCGGCTACAAGCGGTCAGGTAACGGACGCGCTTGGGGGATATGGGCCATCGAGGAGTTCCTGGAAACGAAAGCGCTCGTCGGCGCGGTGTGAAAATGACCGAGCGCCCATAAGCGAGGAACGCAATACCACTGAGTTCGGCGTCTGCGCTCTCGGCGCAGACGCCGAAATCTTTGCGCGAGAAGGAGAATCATGACGGATACATCCAGCGGCGCCCAAGGCGACGCAGAAAAATCGCAATGGATGTGGGACATTCTAAGTATCCAACAGATCGTCGCGCGGTATGTGCCCGCGCTCGATGGTGAGGTAGGCGAGGTAGTCGCAGGCGACTTCATCGAACATGGTGTCTTCGATCTGGGAACCATCGGCCGATTCGAGGGCCGCGACGAGATCCGCGCGTTCGCCACGCGTGAAACCTGGCAACCCGAGCAACTGGCTACGATCGCTCGGGGCGGCGGACACTTCCTCAGCCCACCCATGATCGAGATCGACCAGGACGAGGCGGTCGCGACGTGCTCTTCCCTTTTCTTCCTCCGCGACAGTGACCACTACACGTTGACCAGACTGACCGCGGTGCGCCTCGAACTACGCAGGATCGCGGACGAATGGAAGATCGTGCGCCGATTCAATCGGCTGATCGACGAGACCGGCGAAGGGGTCGCGCTGTACCGGCAAGCGTTCGAGCATCCGTCGAATCGGTAACGCGCGCGCGATCGACCAGCAGACGCCACAAATCATGGTCGGCATCGGCGGCGAGCGCCTGTCGCCGAGTCTCCGGCAGGAGTCACTGGGGGCCTACGGACAGGTCATCGGGTAGCCGGAAGCCCCCGGTCTCCCACCACCATGACGACCACGACACCGGCGAGTATCACCATGGTGCATGCGATTCCGGTCAGCCCTGCGTCGTTGGCGCCGACTGGATACCAGAATGCGATCACGCCGCTCGAAACGATCGCCGCGACATTGGCGCCCGCTCTCATCGCTCCCGCCGCATTGCCCATACGCTCGCGTGGCGCCTGCTTCAACAGGGCCGACTGGTTGGCCACCGTGGTCAACCCGGTCATGAGCCCCACTCCGATCGCAGTAGGCAGCGCCCACCACAGCGACCCGGAAAGCCCTATTCCGGCCAGCGCCGCGGTTCCGGCCACACCGAGAACGGCGCCGACTACTAGAGGACGGCGGATGCGCGCACTGCGTGCGGCCAGTCCCGCGGTCGCAATCGAGATCAGTGTCGTCGGCGCGACGGCCGCGGCTGCCACAAGGCTGCTCGCAGTGCGCATATCCTGCAGCCATTGGACGAAACCGTAGAGGTAGCAGTACATCACTACAGAGGTCAACGCGTTGCGCATGAGTGTCATCGCCAGGGAGGGATGACGCCTGATCATCGTCACGTCCAGGAAAGGCGATCGGGCTCGACTTTCCCGAAATGCGAACAGGATCGCCGCTGCGCCCGCCACCGAGTACATTTCCCAACCTCCGCGAGGGTCGGGTATCAGTGCCACCGACAACGCCGTCACCACGCCCGCGAACAGGGTCACTCCCCCGATGTCGAGCTGACCGAACACCGATCGCGGTTCGAGATTTCGGCCGCGGCGATCGTCGCGCGGGAACCACGCCAGGCCCGCCAAGGCCAAGGCCAGGCCCAGTGGAGCGTTGACCCAGAAAACGGCGCGCCAGCCCCACAAGGCGGTGAGCACACCTCCCACCGGGAGCCCGAGTGCGCTCGTCACTTGGACCGCGATCGCGATCGCTCCGAGGATGCTCGACGGCACCCTGACACCCGTACTCGACTCACGTTGACGCAGCAGCACCATCGCGGTCGGATATCCAGCAGCGGTTCCGATACCGGCGAGAACACGCGCCGCCAGAAGCCCGGCAAGGGATCCGGCAGTACCTCCCACCAGCCCGGCAACTGCGACGACGCACATTCCGGCAACGAAAGTGCGCCGCGGACCGACCAGATCGGCCACAGCCCCCAACATCGGCTGCGCGATGGCACTGGCCACATACAGTGTCGACACGAGGGCTATCGCAGCACTGGGCGCGACGGCGAGGTCATCACCAAGAGGCACCAATGCCGTCGCGATCATCGAGGTGTTCAACGCATTCACCGATGCGCCACCGACCAGCGGCCAGACGATCGCACGCGGGTAGGCCCCCGTATGCCACCACGACTTCATGAGGCGCGCTCACTGCAGGGGTGAGCACTCCGAGAGGCGACCGCTCGTCTCCAAGGCAATGGTGAAGTCACCTCACTGTCTCCATTTCTCGACTGCATCGACGAGCAGGCGACCCCCTCGGCATGACGCAAGCCCAGAAACAACCTCACCCACAAGGCATTTCGGCCTGACCAGCATGTTTTGCCGCGAAGCCTCGCACGTGGGAGAGCGTTGTTCCCTTCACCCGCCCGGGCCGAAGCGGCACGGTTTAGTATTACATACTACAAATCGCATCACGCCCGCACCTCGAGAGGCCGCCGAGGGACACTCCGCGGCGACCCGCCTCTGAGCGCCCCGCCTGGATGCCGCGCCAGGCACTCCCATCCCCACACCAGAAAGAACCGGAATGACGCAGAATGAACACCTTCCGCCTCTCGTCGAAGACAAAGACGGGGTTCTCTCCATCACTGTCTCCACGTCGCGAGCAGGTAGTTCCCTCTCGCCCGAGGCAGTCCGCGACGGAACGGTCGCACTGCAGGAGCTGGCACGTGGTGAGCGAACGTCCGGCGCGATCCTGCTCCTCGGGTCCGGACCGAACTTCTGCGCCGGCGGCAACGTGAAAGTGTTTGCCGACGCCGGCGATCGTCCGCCCCGAACACGTAAGGCGGCCGACGACTTTCACGACTTCATCTCGGCCCTGGTCGAAGCCCGCCGGCCAATTGTCGCCGCGGTTCGCGGTTGGGCGGCGGGTGCGGGCATGAGCCTCGCGCTGCATGCCGACATCGCCATCGGGGGCACGTCCACTCGCTTTCGGCCCGCGTACCGCGGCATTGGACTCTCTCCCGACGGTGGGATGACGTGGACACTGCCGCGGGTGGTCGGTGACGCGCGTGCGCGGCGGATCATCCTCACCGACGAGATCATCGATTCCGACGAAGCCTTGGCTCTAGGACTTCTCGCACGAGTTGTCGAAGACGACGAGGTTCATGGGGTAGCGCGAGCGATCGCAGCCGATCTGGCCGCCGGGCCTCGGGATGCGCTGTCGGCGACCCGAAGCCTCCTCGCGGATTCCGCGACATCCAGCCTCGGTGACCACCTGGTCGCCGAAGCACGGTCGATCTCGCGGCTCGCCGGCCTACCGGACGGGATCGAAGGTGTGGATGCGTTCGTCGCGAAACGTGCCGCGAAATTTGGCCGGTAGAGCCCGTCGGCGCACGACCTCGCTGTGCGATCGACCGACCCGGCTCACCAGAGGACAGTGCGGCCGGGTCGGCTGAGCCGCTGTCACGACAAAACGCGACGAACCGGAAGTTCCGTCAACTGGTTGATGAAATTGGAGTAGCCGCGCCGCGGTTCTCCGTCCAGTTCCAGCTCGATTCCGCGCGATCGAGCGGCGGTGCACCTCGTCGGGCCGTCTCGATTCGCATCACACGCGCCGTCGCCCGATCGATTGCCAGCGGACTGCCCGCGCTCGCCCCATGCCGATCGATCAGCCACGCGATCTCAGAACGGGCGCCGGAGCCGTTCGAGTGATGCGTGCGCTGGCGATTCATTCACGGACCACGCCTCGCTTCGCAACGGGCGTCCGTTTGCCACCCGCTTGCCTGCTCACTCCGGGAGCCTCCCGATCAGCACCTTCGCGAATCCGAGGCTGTCTCCCATCCGGCGGGTGCCGCGGCATCGACCGCACCCACCGACCAGGGCTTGCCGAGCACACGCTCGAACTCGGCATCACCGCCCTGTCTCGCGCCCCACCGGGGCGGGGCCATCCGGGCGGTTCGACTGTGGCACAGCGTTTCTCAGGCGTCGGTCTTGCGGAGCTCTGCCTTGGCCAGAGCGCGCAGGTGCACCTCATCGGGTCCGTCGAAGATCCGCATCGCGCGGTGCCAGCCGTACATCGCCGCGAGCGGCACGTCATCACTGACTCCGGCGCCGCCGTAAACCTGGATCGCACGGTCGATGACGTCGAGTGCCACGCGGGGAACCGCGACCTTCGCGGCCGACACCAGTGTTGCCGCGGCCTTGTTGCCATGAACATCGATGGTCCGGGACGCAAGCTGGCAAAGTAGCCGCGCCTGATCGATGGCCACTCGGGACTCGGCGATCTGTTGCTGAACCACACCCTGATCCGCGAGCGGCTTGCCGAACGCCACGCGGGACTTCGCGCGTGCCGTGAGCAGGCTCAGAGCCCGCTCCGCCGCGCCAAGCGCGCGCATACAATGGTGAATCCGCCCCGGGCCCAACCGCGCTTGAGCCAGCGCGAAGCCCGCACCCTCCTCCCCCAATATGTTGCTCACTGGGACACGGACGTCCTCGTAGACCACCTCGCAGTGACCATGCTGGTCGTAGCGGCCGAAAACCGGCACATCCCGAACCACGGTCACGCCAGGCGTATCCATCGGCACGAGAACCATCGATTGCTGACGATGACGCTCCGCGTTGGGATCGGTCTTGCCCATGACGACAAGAAGGGCGCACCGCGGATCGGCGGCGCCGCTCGTCCACCACTTCCGGCCATTGATGACGTACGAGTCACCGTCGCGGACGATGCGAGTCTCGATGTTCGTGGCGTCCGAGCTCGCCACCCCGATCTCGGTCATCGAGAACGCCGAGCGGATTCTTCCGTCCAGCAGGGGCTCGAGCCACTGCTTCCGCTGCTCCTGAGTCGCGAACAGGTGCAGCAGCTCCATATTTCCCGTGTCCGGCGCTTGCCCGTTCGTCGCTTCGGGCGCCAGATGGAGACTCCAGCCGGTGATCTCGGCAAGTCCGGCGTAGTCCAGCTGGCTGATGCCGGACTCGGCGGGGAGGAACAGATTCCACAGTCCCCGTTTGCGCGCCTCTCGCTTGAGCTCTTCGACGACCGGGGGGACTGTGCTGTCGTGCGGCCCGGCCTTCGCGCGGTAGTCCTCGTACACCTGCTCAGCCGGGAAGACGTGCATGTGCATGAAATCGACCAGCGCGTCACGCAACTCCAGTGCTCGCGCAGTGGGCCGGAGATCGAGCGATTCGACGTCAGGGATTCCAGACAAGGTGGCAGTGCTCGCGATGTGGTTCATCGAGTCCTCAGATCGTTACGACACAGCAGTATTGACATGTCCCCGAACCGGTTTCGCGGGCCGGCCGGCAACAGACCAGCGCGGTCCGGTGGCCTGTTGATCGTGACCACCGAACCGGCCGCTTCGCCTGACGCTCAGGCCCTCCGCACCGGGAGCTCGGTCAGCAGATTGATGTAGTTGGACCAGCCCCGCTTCGGCTCTCCCGCGAGCTCGAGCTTCACTCCGCGCTTGTGCAACTCTTCCCACAAGATTTGCAGCTCCAGCTTGGCCAAGTGGTAGCCGATGCAGCGATGCACCCCCGACCCGAAGGCCAGCGAGTCTGTCTCCGAACGGGAGGGATTGAACCGATCGGGCTCCGAGAACACCGCCGGATCACGGTTGGCGGCAACGTAATACAGCACCATCACATCGTTCTTACGAATCTGCTCGCCAGCGAACGTCAGATCGCGCGTGGCAGTGCGAGCCATCTGATATACGGGAGTGATGTATCGGAGCAGTTCGGCCACCATCCGCTCCGTCTGCCCGGACTTGACGGCGCTGTCGATCGCTTCGGCAGCTTCGGGATCCTGCAAGTACATCCGCATCGACTGCGCGATCATGGTGTGTGTGGTCTCGTAACCCGCAGCCATCATGACCCACATCCACTGCAGGTACTCGTCCTGGTTGATCTCCCCTCGCTCGACACACCGCGCAAGCTCGGTGAACATGTCGTCCTCGGGTTCGGCCAGCTTCTGCTGCTGCATTTTGCGGGCATAGTCGGTGAGTTGCTCGATGATCGGCACGGCGCTGTCGAAGCCTGAGGCACCGTCATCGAGGCCATCGACGTCTTGTTCCGCCTCGAAGTGTTCGGTCACCACCCGGATCATCCACTCACGGTCTTCGCGAGGACTGCCGAGCACTCTCGCCACGACGTAGGCCGGGATCGTTCGAGCGAATTCATCGATGTAGTCGAACTCGGACTTGCCCTCGACTCCGTCGATCACCTCCGTGACGACCTCGCGGATCCAGGGCTCGAAGTTACTCACGATCCGTGGCGCGAAACCTTTCGCCGCCGCACGGCGCAGATAGTTGTGACGTGGGGGGTCCGTGCACATGATCATGTCCGCCGCCGGATTGTCAGGGCCCATGTTCGTCAACGGAAACGCGGGCCCCTTCGTCGACGTGAAAGCGTCCGGGTCCTTCTCGATCTCGACGATGTCCGAGAATCGGGTGACCGCCCAGATCCCGCCGTTCTCGTTCGCGAGCTTGGTAGGTATCCAATGCAGGCCGGGCCGCTCTCGAACAGCCGCGAAGGCCGAATGCGGCACCTCATCGGCATAGGTGGCGGCATCACTGAAGTCAGGAACGGGCAGTACCTCTGCTTTTTCGTCCAACAACGACACAATGGCTCCTTCTGGGAAATTCGCGAAATAGCGCGGATCGTTCCGGCGGACTGGGATCGAAGCAACAGCGCCGCTGCTGGCGCACGGTCGCGCACTCGAAGCGCGACGTACCGATGGTCAACACTTCGAATGGTGTGACCATAACACGTATGACGGTCGACTGTGAAGCGCACCACATTCAATGTATGCTGTATGACAGTAGTACCAACTTGGCGACCGCGTACTCACCAACCTTGAAGGAGAGGCATGATGCGCAGCACAGTCCGATCGAACTGCCATGGCCGCCGACTGGGCCAAGACTCATGAGCCGCCAGTCCTACCAGGGACTCACGCTGAGCCGTGAGCATGCCGGCGTTCTTCAGGTGACACTTGATCGGCCTGAGAAGTTCAACGCTCTGACGTTCGACATGTTCGACTCGATCCGCGATCTGTGCGCCGACCTCGAGGGCGACAACGAGACACGTGCCGTCGTGCTCACCGGTGCAGGCCGCGGATTCTGCGGCGGGCTGGACCTCGAGGCGGTGGCCCAGTTGCTGGAAATGTCGCCTTACGAGTTCCTCCGCGGCCAGGAAAAGTGGGCAGGGGCGGCATTGGCGCTGCGCCGACTCACTACCCCGGTCATCGCCGCGGTCAACGGAGCCGCCGCAGGCGCCGGTCTCTCACTCGCCCTCGCGTGTGACATCCGAATAGCCTCGACCCGAGCCAAGTTCAATGCGGCATTCATCCGAGTCGGCCTCACAGGTGGCGACATGGGCAGCTCTTGGCTCCTACCACGCATCGTCGGGGCCGGAATCGCCAATGAGCTATTACTCACTGGACGTTTCGTCGACTCCCAGGAGGCGCTGCGCATCGGTCTGGTCAACCGCGTCTGCGAACCCGATCAGCTGCTCGAGGCCGCATACGAGATCGCGGACGCGATCGCCGCGAACAGCCCGTTCGGCGTCCGGTTGACCAAACAGGTCATCCAAGCGAACCTCGGAGCAGGCAGCCTGGAACAGGGTATCGAGCTCGAAAACCGCAACCAGGCGCTCACTGCCGCGACCAACGACATGCGAGAGGCTCTCGAAGCCTTCACCAATCGCCGAACACCGAACTTCACCGGCACCTGAGCAGGGTTCGGGCGGACCAGAGAGTCCGGAACGTGCGACCATGGCGATCGTGCGGCTCACCGGCGGCCGAACCGCCCTGGAATGTCCGGGGCGGTTGTCCGTACTCGGCCGCGCGCTTCGACTGGCGCATGCAACGGCCGGACCATCCGGACGAACTCCGGATCGTGGATGCCCCACCGACTGCCGACCGACCACTGCCGATTCGACGGAGCTGGTTGTGCCGCAGAGTGTCGGGTTGCCTGGGTGATGGCGGAGACACCCCGAGCAAGGGTTCCGGCGACTTGCCACCAGCCGACACGCTCAGGGTCGGGCTGTTCGCCACCAGCCGAAGCGTGCGCGTCGACCAGGTCGGCGAATGAGCCGACGCCGACCACCGGATACCGCTGGCAAGGATCGACCCGGTGGGACGGCTTGCCGTGACGTGATCTCCCAGCTGGCATCTACGACCCCGGCTGTGAGGCACAGTCAGCTGACCACGTGCGCGCTAACTCTCAGGCCGAGGTGGGCGTCGAATGAAGGGTCCCGCGGGTGCCTTCGGTCATCGAGCGGGCGATGATCGACTTCATGATCTCGTTGGTACCGCCGTAGATGCGTTGCACTCGAGCATCCTCATACATCCGACCGATCAGATACTCGCGCATGTACCCGTATCCGCCGTGGAGCTGGACACACCGATCGACTACCTCACAATGGCGATCGGTGAGCCAGTACTTGGCCATCGCCGCGGTCGTAGCGTCGAGTTCACCACGCAGGTGCTGTTCAACGCAGTGGTCGAAGAAGACCCGGCCCGTGTGCGCCATGGTGTGGCATTCGGCCAGCTCGAATGCCGTGTTCTGGAACTCGAACACACTCTGCCCGAATGCTCGACGCTCGGTGGTGTATCGCACTGTTTCCTCGACCGCGCGGCGCATCGCTCCCACCGATTGCGCAGCGATGATCAACCGCTCCTGCCCGAGCTGAGCCATCATCTGCCCGAACCCGCGGCCCTCCTGACCGCCGAGCAGGTTGTCGACAGGCACACGCACATCGGTGAACGACAGCTCCGACGTGTCCGCACCGTGCTGTCCCACCTTGTCCAACACGCGGCCGACCGCGAAACCAGGACAATCCCGCACATCGACGAGAATCAGCGACACGCCTTTGGCTCCGGCCTTGGGGTCTGTCTTGACCGCCAGCACGATCAAGTCCGCACAGGAACCGTTCGTGATGAACGTCTTGGAGCCATTGATCACGTAGTGGTCACCGTCGCGCACCGCGCGGGTGGTGATGTTCTTGAGATCCGAACCCGTCCCCGGCTCGGTCATCCCCAAAGCGCCGACGACCTCACCGGCAGCCATCGCCGGCAACCAGGTTCTCTTCTGGTCCGTTGACCCGTACTCGTTGATGTAATGCGGAACAATCCCGCTGTGAATGCTCAGCCCAAGCGCGAAGTCACCTGAATAGCCTTGTGCTTCGAAGACCGCCAGGTCGTGCGCAATCGTGCCGCCGCCGCCGCCGAACTCCTCCGGAATCGAACACAGCAGAAGCCCGAGTTCTCCGGCCTTGCGCCATACCTCTCGCCCCACGTGCCGCTGCGCATCCCAACGCTCCGCATGCGCCACGACCTCGCGCCGAAAGAAGTCGGCAGCGAGTTCGGAAACGGCCGCGATCTCGTCATCGTGCCAGGATGGAGTGTGGGTGATCATCGAATACTCTCTACGGTCGATCAGGCTGGGCGCCATGTGTACGGACATCGGGCGCTGAGCACTCGGCGATATCGCGCCGAGCGCGATAGCATTGCGCTACAACTACTTTCACAATTCCTGGCATTGCCCAGCTGCCCGAAGCAGCCGGCAGTCGCCTCGACCGCTCCTCACGAAGCCGGCCTCGTTCCCCGCGGCGCTACAGATCTGCGGGTCGTCCCACGACGGGTAGCCGCTCGATGTCAGCGATGAGATCTCGCGCCTGCTCCAGCGCGAAGTCCCGGGAGTAGGGATTGGTGGCGATGACCCGTCTGCCTGCCAGCAGGCCGTCGAAGGCCATCGCGGCCACCTCGGCGGTCTCCTGCGCGTAGGGGGCGATTGTCGTCTGTGCCTTCGGATCGGCGGCGATCATCGCCCGGACCCCGTCGGTCAGGGTCCATCCAGGAGCGAGCAACGAAGCGCCGACACCGGAGGAGCTCAGATCTCGTGAAGCAGTCCTCGCCAGACCCAGCACCGCGTACTTCGTGGCCGTGTAGATGCTGAGCGGCTCGACGTGCGGCGGCACTCCGAGCGAGTGCTCGGACCCGGTCAGCATCAGATACGCCGGCCGGCCGGCCGCCGCCGACTTCCGCAATTGATCCGCGAAGACGTGGATCATATTGAACGTCCCCTCGACGTTCACCCGAATCACTCGTGCGGCGTCCTCTGGCTCGACACTGTCGAGTGGCCCGAAGGCCGCCGCGCCGGCGTTGCTGCAGACGACGTCGACGTTGCCGAAGCGCTGGATCGTCTCATCGAGCACTCGGCGCACATCGGCAACCTCGGAAACGTCGGCCTGCGTCGACTCGACCTCGGCGCCCGACTCCCGCAGGGCCTCAACGGCTTCAGCCGCGTCGTTGACGTCGACGATCATCAGCCGCGCCCCGCGTGACGCAGCTTCCCGCGCCAGCGCGAACCCGATATCCGATGCCCCGCCGGTGACCACCGTTACAGCGTCGCGTAGATCTACGTTGGCCACGCCTCTCCCCTCTTCTCCAGTTTCCTATGGCTCTCGTCGACCGTCTTGGACCGGACTAGCCCGACACAGTCGCCAAAGCCCGTCTGATGTCATCCGCTGTCGTGATCGGAACGACGTTGTGCAGGGTGACGTAAGGATGCGCAAGAGTATGCGGTATCACGTCCTCGACCTGCGCCGCATCGAGCCCGAGATCCGCGAGAGTGGTCGGCATCTCGCACTCGCGCAGCAGATCGAACAAGATCTCGTCAATGGGGTCGTCAGGGCGGCCCATCGCCGCTGCCACCTGCCCGAGCCGCGGATCGCTGTGACCGCGCCACCACCGCGCCTGGGCAAGCATCATGACGCACGCGGTCTCACTGTGTCCGATGTGCGCCCACGGAGCGATCACATGAACCATGAAGTGGCTGAACCCGTGCGGCACCGACATCTGGCACACCCCGCCCAGCCAGGAAGCCTTCTGTAGCGTCGGCATCGCGGTGTCGAGGTCGTCTCGCGCGAGAGCGCGAATGCCTTTGTGGAACTGCTGGACCGCCTGCAATGCCAGCACGGTGACGATGTCGTTCGGTGCGGTCGTCATCACATTGTTGATCGAGTGGTCCAATCCGCGGATCGCCGTTTTGAGGGCCAGCCCCTTCGGGGTGTGGCGCACGATCGCAGGGTCGAACACGATCGCACGACCGACTCCACGTGGTATCCGCAGGGTGATCTTCTTGTCGGTCTCGTCATCGACGGGCGTTCCTGCGGGCGTCCACTCCGACAGGGAGAACGTGGTCGGGATCGTGATCTGACGCAGCTGCGGATTGTCGTCGAGCACCGGCGACTGATCCACCCGTAGCGCACGGAAACCTTCGCGGGTCCGGACTCCTTGCGTGACGCCGAGCTGCACGAACTTTCCGAAGTCCATCACCGAACCGCCGCCGATACAGATCAGCACGTCCGCACCGGCGTCGCGGACCTCATCGATCGCCGCAAGTACATTCGTGATCGGCGCGTGCTCGCCGACCCGGTCACTGACGTTCACCACGCTGCCGCCGAGGCCCTCGACGATCTCGTCAACCACGTCGGTGGTGCGATTGAGCGTGCGCGAGGTGAACACGAAGGGCCGCTGGTATCCGAACTTCTCCACCAGCCGCGGCACGTCCCGAGCGGCTGTCGCGCGGAAGAGAACTTCGTCGCAACCGTTGGGAAAGAAGAATCGTTGCGCCGCGTCTTCGCCTTCGTATGGAAAATAGAAGCGCTCAGAGCGCGCTCTGTCATTAACGGGCACAGTCATTGTCCACCTCTTGCCTGGCCCCGTCTTCGACGAGACCTCGTCATCCCGAGCAACAGCAGCGCCGCCGATCCGTCCGGCACGGCCCAGACTCTGCCCGTCTGGCCGATGGCTACCTGTTGACTTCACTTGTCTCTCGCCGCTCCACTCGGCGCATGGCACCAAAGCATCAGCCACCTCATCTTCGGCCGGCGCATTTCACCCGCCGATCGTGCGGCTACCTTGCCTTGTAGACGGGGGGTCGCTTCTCGGCGAATGCACGCCGCCCTTCGATTCGATCCTCGCTGTCCCGGAGCGAGCCCCATAGCAACTGCTCGTAGGAACATCCGTCGTCCAAGTTCAGCGTGTCGGCAGCGTCGAGCGCCTTCTTCACGGCGCGCACGGCCAACGGCGCATTCGAGCAAATCTGTTCGGCGAGCGCGATCGCCCGCTCCCGCACCGTGCCGACCGGCACCAGCTCTGACACGAGGCCCAGCCGCAATGCCGTCTCGGCGTCGATCGGCTCCCCGGTGAGTGCCATACGACGAGCCACGCTTCGCGGGATCGCCCGACCGATCCGCTGGGTACCACCCGCACCCGGCACCGAACCGATCTTCACCTCCGGCAGCGCGAATCGCGCGGATGAACTCGCGATGTGGAGATCGGCCGACAACATGAGCTCCAGGCCGGCACCGTAAGCCAATCCGTTCACCGCGCAGATCACAGGTTTGAGATACCCACTGGGCACAGTGAACGGCTCCGCCCCACCGCCCAGAAAAGTACCGGCGAAACTACGTTCCGAGGGAGGCGTCTTGAGGTCGGCACCAGCGCTGAACGCACGGGTGCCGACTGCGGTGAGTACGATTACCCACACGTCATCATCTGCGGCGAGTCGCGCCCACGCGCTGCGCAACGCGTCACCGAGCGCGGGGTCGACCGCATTCAGCGACTTCGGCCGATTGATGGTCAAGACGGCTGTCTGGCCGACACGCTCCTCCAGCAGCACGTCACCAGTGTTCTCGTTTGCTTCTGACACGTCTGCTCCTACCGCTTCGCGGGCATGGCGAAAATACTCTTCCCGCCACACGAATAGATCACCTGACCGGTGATGGAATGGGCACGATCATCAATCAGGAACCGGACCAGATGCGCTATGTCGTCAGCACTTCCCAGAGTCCGTGTCGGCTGCGCGAGGATCAGGTTGTCGAGAATGCTCTGCGGTCCTTTTTCGACCGCGGGCGTGCGGATGAGTCCCGGTGCCACCGCGTTGACCGTGATACCGCTTCGCGCGAGTTCGAGGGCCAACGCCCTGGTCAAGCTCACCACACCACCCTTGGTCGCCGAGTAGTTCGCCTGACCCCACCATCCCAGCCATGCTCGCGATGCGATATTGACGATCCGGCCCGACCGCTGCTCACGCATGACATCCCCGGCGGCCTGGCAACCGTGGAAGACGCCCGACAGGTTGATACCGGTGACTCGGTCCCACGAGTCGGCCGTGATCTTCCGCAGTGCGGTGTCTTCTCCGATCCCGGCGTTGTTGACGAAGAAGTCCAGGCGGCCCCAGTTGTCGGTCGCTGCTTTGACGAGGGCTCGAACGGCGTCTGGATCCCGCACGTCGGCGTGCAGAGCCACCGATTCGGTTCCGTCGTTGGCGCGCAGCGAGTCGGCCACTGCTTCCGCACGCTCGGTGCTGACGTCACTGACGATGACGTGCGCCCCATCGGACGACAGGCGTCGCGCTATGCCCTCTCCGATGCCACTACCCGACCCCGTCACGATGGCGACACGACCCGCCAGCCCGCCTTTTCGCGGCGCTCTACGCTCGGAGTCTTGCTCGAGCTTCATGACAATCCTTTCCTGCCGAACGTTTCTTGCACTGCCTCGACTCAGGCACTGAGAGAGCTGAGGACACTGAGTCCGCCGGACACGTGGAGCACTTGGCCGGTGATGTAGCCGGATTCCGGATGCGAGAGAAACTCGACTGCGAATGCGACGTCCTCGGCATAGACCGGTCCCGTGATCGGTGGCGGAGGAGCTGCCCATGGATCATCGGTGGCCTCGACTGCCCCGAGTTCGTAGGGCGGGCACACGGTGTTCACCGTGAGTCCCCGCTGCCCCAGTTCGAGGGCAAGGCTGCGTCCCATGGCCACGATGCCGGCGAGGTCGATCGACGCCTCGGTTCGTCCGGGCCAGCCGAGATAGTCACGACCGGACACCAGGACCACTCGTCCCTCGTCGCGCACCAGGGAGGCTTCGCAGTCGCGCACGATGCGCAATGCGTGCGCTGCGAGGCTCCCCGCGTCTCCCTGTGGTTCGAACCCCAGAATCAGCGCGGTGATCGCGCACTTGCCATCGGTAGTGAGCTCCGCGACCGCTCGCAGTTGCTCGCCGCGGTCGGCCGACTCGATACGGACGACTGAGTCGCCACGATTGTCGAGCTCTACCTGTACGGCGTCCAGCGCTTGATGATCGCCGATGATGAGCGAGATCGACTCCACCGAACCTCCCAATCTCGTAGTTGCCCCGAGTCGATGTACGCAGCTCGCATTCCACCGCCCGTTGATATTCACGGCCTTCGCCGGGCGGTATGAGATCCGCCATATGTCTACCGTATTACATACTACGGCATACCGGCAAGGCCCTATCCGATTCGCCCGCGACAGGAGAAGCACCGCACAGTTCCAGCGGGCGCGACGTCACCGGAATGGCCGCACAGTCGATTGCCAGGGCCGGTTTTGCCGAGAGCAGCCGCATGGCAATGTGTTTCACCACAACGTCAGCCAATGACCGAATCTCTCCCGCGACGACGCATCAGTGGCGCCGTCCTGCGGCAGATCACATAGCGCTTCGCTTCCGCCCCGCAGCAACGCCGCGAGGTCTCACACCGTCAGAACGTGCACTCCGCAAGCACCGTTGTCGACGCCAGAGATGCCGCCCCCGGTCACATGGGTGACGGCTACGGAGGCATTGGGCACCTGCCGCTTCCCCGCCCGGCCGGTGAGCTGTTCGTACGCTTCGCCGAGTTGCGCGACTCCTGTGGCGCCGACCGGATGACCGCGGGCGATGAGGCCTCCGCTGGGGTTGACTGCGACATCTCCGCCGATGTGCGCCCTCCCCTCCGCAAGGAAGCGCGCTCCTTGGCCTCGCCCACAGAAGCCGAGCGTCTCGTAGTACAGCACTTCGGCGATGCTGAACGCGTCATGCACCTCGGCCAGATCCACATCACCTGGCCCGATATCGGCCTGGGCGTACGCTTCCTTGATCGCTCGAAGCGTGACATCCGGCAGCGTCAGATCGCGCGGTCCGTCGCTGAACAATCCCGACGTGATCACCGACGCTCTCACCTTGATGCTGTCAAGATTCAGTTCACGGGCGGCGTCTTCCGTGCAGACGAGCACCGCGCTGGAGCCGTCACTGTTCGGCGAACACTGCAAGAGAGTCAACGGATCAGCGATGGGCTTCGACTCCAGCACCTCGGCGAGCGTTACCTCGCTTTGGAACCGCGCGATCGGATTGAGCGCACCATTGGCGCGGTTTTTGACCGAAACGCCAGCGATGTCCCGGGGCTTCAGACCGTTCTCCCAGAGGTACCGCGTGGCGCGCATCGCGTACGAAGCCGGCATGATGTTGCCCTGCGCGGCTTCGATGTCGGTGGGATCGAGCCTGAGCGACCCGCCCCCGAACGCGGAAAGTCGCTCGGTGGCCACGACAACGACAACGCGCGCCTGTCCCGACCGCACCATGCCGATGGCGAGATGCGCGGCCGAAGCACCCGAGGCGCACGCGTTCTCCACGTTGAACACCGGAATGCCGGTCATCGACAGACGAGTCAGGATCCGCTGCCCCAGCAGCGTTCCTCCACCGCCACTGGCCGACACGACCGCGTCGACCGCGCCGCGGTCGACGCCGGTGGAGGCGAGTAGCCCGTGAACGGCGCCGGTGCCCAGCGCGACCATGTCGTCGGATTGCTTGACAAAAGGCACGGTGTGCGCCCCGGCGATGACGGGAATCGTCATGAAACTTCCTCTCGTGAGTACTCAGTCATCCGCAGGCCTAGAGCGCCGCAACGGTTTCGGTATCGCCGACGGCCGTACGCACCCGGCGAACGATCTTGATGAGCGGGAGGCCCGCATCGGATCTACCCACTTCGGCGACCACGACGGCCGACTCAGGCTGGATAGAACGGTCGTCCTCAACGTCGTACGCGGCCAGGACCCGCAGGCCGACCTCGAGATCGACGTGCGCGAGTCCGTAGGGGAGCTTGCGATCCTTCGGACCGGATCGGACCACCGTCGAGGAGTAGACGATGCCCACGCCGCTGACGGCGTCGTCCTCGATGTCCGCACTCATGCAGATCGGACATATCCGTGGTCGAGGAAGTGAGAAATGTGCACATTCACGACAGCGGCCACCAGAGACGGTAGTCGGACGATCCTCGGTTCCTGGATTGTGTTCGGTCACAGCCGAAAACCTCTCTCCATTTAGCGATGTGTGTTCGACGAGAGCGACACCGCAGTCCGCGGTTGCGACTCCAGCACTCCGTCTACGGTATTACATCCTACAACAGACCTAGATATTCGCCGAACGGCAGTAGCGGCACATCGGCATCACGGAACAGCAGTGGGCGATGCACGCGATCGCTCATGCCGCGACGACTTCCTCACCCTCGACGATGACGCCGCGTTCGAAACAGGCGCGTCGGCGCGCCCGGCACCGACCAGGTGCGGCGCGCTGACCGCGCGCCACCGGTTCAGAACGGCCTCGATCGGCTTGAATGCCATCCCAATGCCGACGGCGGGTGATCCGCCGAGACCTCGCCGACCGGACCGACCCTGAATATATATACTGAGCGATCGCTACATTGATTGGCTACGAACCAGAACCGAGGTAGGTCGTGAGAAGTCCATCCACTGCCAAGCAGGGCCCGCTCGCGGGTATCCGAATTGTCGAACTGGCGGGCATCGGGCCGGGTCCGCACGCCGCACTGCTCCTCGCCGACCTCGGCGCGGACGTGGTGCGGGTACAGCGCCCCGGCCAGTTCCCCGGACACACGGAACGCCCGCAGTGGCGCGGGCGGACCATCGTCGAGGCGAACCTGAAGGATCCGGCCGACATCGAGAAGGTGCTCGGACTGATCGAGAAGGCCGACGTGCTGATCGAAGGCTTCCGCCCTGGCGTCACCGAGCGCATGGGTCTCGGTCCCGACGAGGCGCTGGCGCGCAATCCGCGGCTGGTCTACGGCCGGATGACCGGCTGGGGTCAGGACGGCCCGCTGGCCGACCGCGCGGGTCACGACATCAACTACATCTCGCTGACCGGCGTGCTGAACGCGATCGGCCGCAAGGGCGAGCGCCCGGTGCCGCCGCTGAACATGGTCGGCGACTTCGGCGGCGGCTCGATGTTCCTGCTGTTCGGCATCCTCGCCGCGCTGGTGGAACGGCAGAACTCGGGCAAGGGCCAGGTGATCGACGCCGCGATGATCGATGGGACGCTTGCCCTTTCGCACATCTTCTGGAGTCTCAAGGGTGTCGGCCTGTGGTCCGACGAGCGCGGCGCCAACCTGCTCGACACCGGCATGGCCTTCTACGACACCTACGAGACCTCCGACGGCAAGTACATGGCCGTCGGCGCGATCGAACCGCAGTTCTACGCGCAACTGCTCGCGGGACTCGAATTCGATCCCGAGTACCTGCCGCCACAGCACGATCCCGACGGTCAGGAGCAGCTGCGCAAGCTGTTCGCGGACAAGTTCAAGACCAGGACCCGAGACGAGTGGACGGAAGTGTTCGACGGCACGGACGCCTGTTGCACTCCGGTGTTGACCTGGAGCGAAGCCGAGCAGAACGATCACATCTCCGCGCGCGACAGCCTGATCGAACTCGAGGGCGTCGTGCAACACGCGCCCGCGCCGCGGTTCTCACGAACCCCGGCCTGCGCTCCGGCACCACCGCCGCCGGCGGCCACGACCATCGACCGGATCTGGGTGGACTGAGCCGCCCGCCCGGATCGGAATGACCCACCGGCACTGTCGCCCATGTTGCCGCGTGCCGATCCGCACGCCTCGCGCCACGGAAAGAACCACTGATGAGCCATTACAAGAGCAACGTCCGAGACATCGAATTCGATCTTTTCGAAGTTCTCCGGATAGGCGAACTCCTCGACACCGGACACTACGGCGATCTGGACTCGGAGACCGCGCACGATATTCTCGCCGAGGTATCCCGGCTCGCCGAGGGACCGGTCGCGGAATCTTTCGCCCAGACCGATCGTGACCCCGTGGTCTTCGACGCCGCCGTGCACGAGATCCGAGTGCCTGATCCGCTGCGTAAGTCGGTGCTGGCACTTCACGAGGCGGGTTGGTGGCGGCTGGGCCTCCCGGAGGAGCTGGGCGGCGTCCCGGCTCCGATGCCCCTGGTATGGGCCGTGCGGGAGATGTTGTGCGCGGCGAATCCGTCGGCGAAATTCTTCCAGATGGGTCCGCAGATGGCGGAGGTGCTGTTCGAAGTCGGCACACCGCAGCAAAAGCACTGGGCCGCAGCGGGCTTGGAGCGCGGCTGGGCGGGCACCATGGTGCTCACCGAGCCCGACGCCGGGTCCGACGTCGGCGCGGGCCGGACCAAGGCGATCCCACAGCAGGACGGCACCTGGCATATCGAGGGCGTGAAGCGGTTCATCTCGGGGGCGGACGTGGGTGACACCGCGGAGAACGTCTTCCACCTGGTACTGGCCCGTCCGGTCGGCGCGGGACCTGGCACCAAGGGCCTGAGCCTGTTCTATGTTCCGAAGTTCCACTTCGACCCGCGGACACTGGAATTGGGTGAGCGCAACGGCGTTTTCGTCACCGGTGTCGAGCACAAGATGGGCATCAAGTCTTCACCGACCTGCGAGGTCACCTTCGGCAGCACCGACGTGCCCGCGGTCGGCTGGTTGGTCGGCGAAGTCCACAACGGCATCGCGCAGATGTTCAAGGTGATCGAAGGCGCCCGAATGATGGTGGGCAACAAGGCCGCGGGCACTCTTTCCACCGGATATCTGAATGCTCTCGAGTACGCCAAACAACGCGTCCAGGGCTCGGACCTCATCCAGTTCACCGACAAGACCGCGCCGTGGGTGACCATCACCCGTCATCCCGAGGTGCGCCGCTCCCTCCTGACGCAGAAGGCCTATGCCGAGGGGCTCCGGTCGCTGTATCTGTTCACCGCTGCCCACCAAGGCAACGTTCCGCGTCTGGCAGAGGTCGTTTCGGGTGCGGACGCGGAGCTGGCGGCCCGGGTCAACGACTTCCTCCTGCCGATCGTGAAAGGCGTGGGCTCCGAACGCGCCTACGACACACTCAAGCTGAGCCTCCAGACCCTCGGCGGCTCCGGATTTCTGCAGGATTACCCCCATGAGCAGTACATACGCGACACGATGATCGACACCCTCTACGAGGGCACCACCGCCATCCAGGCACAGGACTTCTTCTTCCGCAAGATCGTCCGAGACGGCGGGCGCGCACTCGGCCATGTCTCCGGCTTGATCACCACGTTCCTGGCCACCGGCGATCCGCAGGGGCGCCTCACTGCCGAAAGGCGACTGCTGGCAACGGCGCTCGATGATGTGCGGGCGATGGTGGAAACGCTCACCGAGTACCGGAGCGCCACCGACTCCGATCCGAAACAGATTTACAAGGTCGGCCTCGGCTCGGTGCCGCTGCTGTACGCGGCAGGGGATCTGTTGGTCGGCTGGCGACTGCTCGAACAAGCAGCGGTGGCGCTGGAGGCTCTCGCCAGCGGCGCCGAGAACGACGCTTTCTACCACGGCAAGATCGTCGTCGCGTCGTTCTTCGCCAAGAACTTTCTGCCGCAACTCACTTCGACTCGCGCGATCCTCGCGTCGCTGGACACCACCGTCATGGAAATGGACGAGGCGGCCTTCTGACGGGAACGTCGGACGGCGTAGGTATGGCAGGCGGTTACTGCCCGCCATCGAGCGTCCTGTCCCACGAAAGCCCCCGCCACAGGGGGCTTTCGTCGTCGAACACCATCGGGACAGACGATCAGAGCCGCTGGAGCCGTTGACTAGCCCTGAGCTTCGACAGACACCTCGGCCCAGTCCGCCCAAGTTTTCAGCCGATCGGCGTAGATGCCGGGGATGATCTCCAGCGGCATGGAGCCGAAGAACACCCGCAGCGGAGGTTCGGCGGCGTCGACGATCCTCAGCAGAGCCCGGCCTGCGGCGACCGGGTCACCCAGAACAGCCGATTCGAATTGCTTCGCGACGGCGGCGCGGACACCGTCGTAGACCGGCATCGGTTCGGCCAGCACCGCCGAAGATCCGGCCCAATCGGTCGCGAACCCGCCCGGCTCGACCAAAGTGACCTTGATGCCGAATCCCGCGACCTCCTTGGCCAGCGATTCGGTCAAACCTTCCAACGCCCACTTCGACGCATGGTATCCACCGAGAGTCGGGAACGTGGTGACACCGCCGATGGTGGAGATCTGAACGATATGGCCGCTGCCCTGCTCACGCAGCAGCGGCAGCACCGCTTGCGTCACCCACAGCGCACCAAACACGTTTGTTTCGAACTGGTCACGGATATCGGTCTCGCCGAGTTCTTCGACGACACCGAACAAACCGTAGCCCGCGTTGTTCACGATCACGTCCAGACCGCCGAAGTGCGCGTGGGCGCGCTTGACCGCCTCGTTGACGGCCGCCTTGTCGGTCACGTCCAACCGGAGCGGCAGAATCGCGTCCCCATGGTCCGCGACCAGGTCGGCGAGCGATTGGGTGTCGCGAGCGGTCGCGGCGACTTTGTCTCCGCGGCCGAGCGCCGCCTCGACGAACTGACGGCCGAGACCGCGGGACGAACCAGTGACGAACCAGATCTTGCTCATGTGCCTCCGATACTGATACTTGGATTTCCGGTAAAGAGTTGATTTCGTCAAGTGGCGGTGACGCGCGGGCTCCGATCGAGTGGAACGCGAGACAGACCGCCCCAGCAGAGCGTCACCACCGCTTCCACCGCGTCCGGCTTGGGGATGACTCGGCCGGTTTCGAGCCAGTACTGCGCCGCCAACCGGCTGGCGCCGACCAATCCCGCGGCCAGCACGCGAGCCCGCTGCGCACCGAGCGCGGATTCGTCCGCGACCAGTTGAGCAACAGCCTCCACGCAGGCATCGGTTCCACGCCCCACTCGCCATTGCACCGATGGCTCCGACGTGGCATCCGAGTCGAAGACCAACCGGAAGCGCTGAATGTCCTGGTCGACGAAATCGAAGTACGCCTTGCCCGCACCGTGGACGCGCTCTCGATTGCTCACGGGCGAGCTCAGCGCTCGCCTCACACTCTCGACCAGGATGTCTATGGGGCCGCACAACACCGCCAAGTACAGATCGAGCTTGGTCGAGAAGTGTTCGTAGAGCATCGGTTTGCTATAGCCGGCATGCTGGGCGATCTGGTCCATGGTGGCGGCGTGATAGCCGCGTGCGGCGAAGACTTCGGTTGCCGCGGCAAGGGCACGCCGCCGGCGGAAGTCGCGCCCGGCGCGGGCATCGTGTCCGCGCATCACGCCGCTGCCGACCCGTTGCCGATAGTCGAGTGGCGTTGCCGTCATCGTCATCAATCCTCTCGATCGGCGAAGCGTGGCGCCGGTGTCCGGACTGCTCCGTCACCGCTTCGACCTGTTCGCGCTGCCGATCGCTCCGCCGAGGCGTTGGACATCGCCTCGAGGTTCGTCTCAGTCGCCAGGTCTTCTCGATATTATTGTAGTGTACGCTCGATACAATTACTTTCCCCGGTAGACCCGGACGCGTCGCAGTACCGGTGGGTTGCCGGAGCTGCGGCCGCACGACGAGTAAGGAAACATCGACCAGTGGAGACAGCGCAGATCGACGACGCGGGGCGCCGTAACCGGCCCCGGGTCGGGGTCGTTCGTGAGACCGATGTCGGAGAGCGCCGGGTGGCCTTGGTGCCCAAGCTCGTGCCGAGCTTGACGCAGCAAGGTGTGGACGTGATCGTCGAGTCCGGTGCGGGTCTGGGAGCCTCGATACCGGACGCGGCGTACGTCGACGCGGGCGCGGCGATCGGTGATCCATGGGCCGCGGACGTGGTGGTGAAGGTGGCGCCACCCAATGACGCCGAGGTGCGGAGGATGCTGGTCGGGCAGACGTTGATCGGTTTTCTCGCGCCGCGCAGCGTGGACAACAAGATCAAGGCGTTGTACACGGCGGGCGTGCGGGCCTTCGCGGTGGAGGCGATTCCGCGTATCTCGCGCGCGCAGGTGATGGACGCGTTGTCCTCGCAGGCGAATGTGGCGGGCTACAAGGCGGTGCTGCTGGCGGCTTCGGAGTCGACCCGCTTCTTCCCGATGCTGACCACCGCGGCGGGCACGGTGAAGCCCGCGACCGTGCTGGTGCTCGGCGTGGGTGTCGCGGGTCTTCAGGCGCTGGCGACGGCGAAGCGTCTCGGTGGTCGCACCACCGGTTACGACGTGCGTCCCGAGGTCGCCGATCAGGTGCGTTCGGTCGGTGCGCAGTGGCTGGACCTTGGCATCGACGCCGCGGGCGAGGGCGGTTACGCGCGTGAGCTGACCGACGAGGAGAAGGCCACCCAGCAGCAGGCGCTCGAGGATGCGATCAAGGGCTTCGACGTGGTGATCACCACCGCGTTGGTGCCGGGTCGTCCCGCGCCGCGGCTGGTGACCGCCGCCGCGGTCGAGGGCATGAAGCCGGGCAGCGTGATCGTGGACCTGGCCGGTGAGACCGGCGGCAACTGCGAACTCACGGAACCCGGTAAAACCATTGTGCGCCACGGCGTCACGATTGCTTCGCCGTTGAATCTGCCGGCGACGATGCCCGAGCATGCCTCGGAGTTGTATTCGAAGAATGTGGTCGCGTTGCTGGAGTTGATGCTGAAAGACGGTGCGTTGCAACCGGACTTCAACGATCAAGTGTTGGCCGATGCGTGTGTGACCCGCAGCCCGATCGATGGCGGGTTGAGTTGATGTATACCGAACTGCTGGCGAACATCGCGATCCTGGTGCTGTCCGGGTTCGTCGGTTTCGCCGTCATCTCCAAGGTCCCCAACACCTTGCACACCCCGCTGATGTCGGGCACCAACGCCATTCACGGCATCGTGGTGCTGGGTGCGCTGGTGACGTTGGGCCGGGTGGAGAACCCCTCGATCGGCATCCAGATCATTCTGTTCGTCGCCGTGGTCTTCGGAACGCTGAACGTGATCGGTGGTTTCGTGGTC
>NZ_JBFAHS010000013.1:0-19093 GCF_040654315.1 Nocardia sp. NPDC050713
CTTCCCAGCGGTCGAAGCGCATGCGACGAAGTCGCGAGTCTCGACCGCTGGGAAGCGAGACATAAAGGCCGCGAACACGCGCGCGCCAGCGCGCCAAAAACACAGCCAACTATCCCGTGAACGGGTTGCGGCGCTTGGTGAGCAGCTTGTAGAGCGTCTGCTGGATGGTCTCGCGGACCTGGTCGGTGACCTCGAACATGGTCATCGGGTCGTCGGCGGCCTCCGGCTCGTAGGACGTGGTGGCGATGGGCTTGCCGAATTCGATGTACCACTTCGAGGGCAGCGGCAGCGCGCCGAGCGGGCCGAGGTGCGGGAACGTCGGCGTCACCGGGAAGTACGGGAGTCCGAGCAGGCGGGCGAGCGGCTTGATGTCGGCCAGCTTCGGGTAGATCTCCTCGGAGCCGACGATCGAGCACGGGATGATCGGCACGCCGGTGCGCACCGCGGCCGCGACGAAACCACCGCGCCCGAAGCGCTGCAGCTTGTAGCGGTCGGAGTACTGCTTGCCGACGCCCTTGAACCCCTCGGGGAAGACGCCCGTCAGCTCGCCGGAGCGCAGCAGGCGTTCGGCGTCCTCGCGGCAGGCCAGCGTGTGCCCGGCCTTGCGGGCCAGCACGCCGAGGAACGGCAGCTCGAAGATGAGGTCGGCGGCGAGCAGGCGCAGCGCACGCTGCTTGGCGTGGTGGTCGTGAATGGCCAGCTGGAGCATCAGGCCGTCGAGGGGAACGGTGCCCGCGTGGTTCGCCACCACCAGCGCGCCGCCCACCTCCGGGATGTTCTCCATGCCGCTGACCTCGACGCGGAACCACAGGTCCGACAGGGGGCGCAGCGCGGGCAGGATGACCGACTCGAGCAGGTGCTCGTCGAAGCCGAACTCGTCGACCTGGTAGTCGCCGGTGACGCGGCGGCGCGCGAAGTCGGCGGTGCGGCCGATCTGCTTGCCGACCTCCTTGCGGATCAGGTCGGACAGCGACTGCGGCGTCTGCGGCACGGCCGAGGCGAGCCGATCGGTCAGTGACGTGACGCGGCTCGGCTTCGTCTCGCCCTTCGGCGCTTCGGGCCAGCGACGAGTGCTGGTGCGCTGCCTGGTTTCGATATTCAGATCATGAAGTTGGATGACTTTCGCCACGTCGTTCATTGGTGTGCTCCCGTACCGGCCCCGATGAGGCCGAGCAGTTTCTTTTCTGCGGCATCGATCCACGCCGGATCGAAGACGGGCCGCAACGCTGCGCCCCCGATGAAGTCGTCGAACGCCTGAACCGTTGTCCAGCGCGGCTCGAAACCGAGTTCGTTTCGCATCCGCGTGGTGTCCAGGCCACAGCCGAAATGGAAGTAATCGAGTTGTTCGCCGGTGAATTCCCGCATCACCGGCCCCATCAACGCGCGACCCGCGGTGCGGAACACCGTGAACGGCACCGGCAGTTCGATGCGCCCCGCTCGACGCACTGCCTGCGACAGCGCCAACGCACCATCACCCGCGACGTTGTAGGTACCACCGGGGGCCGCTTGCGCCCCGTGTGCGAGCGCGGCCACCGCATCTTCTTCGTGCAACAGCTGCATTCGAGGGTCCCGGCCGAAGACGGTCGGGGTTACCGGTGAACGGAGATACTGTACGCCGCGGCCGGCCAGTCGCGGGCCGACAATGGGCGCGAAACGCAGAATCGATGCCGCGATATCGGGGCGGCGGCGAGCGAGGCCGCGCACGAAACCCTCGATTTCGATCATGTCGCGCGCGAACCATCCGCGCGGCGGCGTGCGGGCACTCATTTCCTCGGTGAATTTCGCCGGATCCTTGGCGCTGCACCCGTAGATCGCCGAGGTCGAGCGGACCACGACGCGCCGCACCGAAGGCGACTTCTGACAGACGGCGAACAACTGCATGGCGCCGAGCACGTTGAGGTCTTTCATCACCGCGCGGCCACCACCGGCGGGCGGCTTGGCCAATATCGCGGTGTGTACGACGGTGTCGACCTCGTGGCCGCCGATCACCTTGCGGATCAGGGGATTTCGAATGTCGCCGCGGACGAACTCGGCGCGGCCCATGCGGCGCCGTAGCTCCCGGCTCGGGGTCATGGTGTCGACGGCGAGGATACGCTCGACGGCCGGATCCTGGGCGAGCTTGGCTACCACGGCGCTGCCGAAGAAGCGGCTGGCGCCGGTCACCATCACGACTTTGGGCGTGTGCCCGTCTCTTATGTCAGATCCCACCGCAGCACCCGATCCCACCTACCAGGCCCCCATTTACGTTTTTCGGCGGTTCCAGAGTAGCCGCTGCCGTCTGGGTCGCCGAGGGTATTAATCAGGTTCTAACGATGACTTCAGTCACCGGTTACATGAAAATATTTCAAACTGAACCGTTTCAAAAACAGAGGCCCGCCACCGGTCTGGTGACGGGCCTCATCTCGCGCCAAGGGCGCGCATGCTCACTTGCCGAGTTTGCGCCGCTGAACACGCGTGCGGCGAAGCAGCTTGCGGTGCTTCTTCTTCGACATGCGCTTGCGGCGCTTCTTGATCACAGAACCCATAGGGTGTCCTCGCGTTCTCTCTACTCGGCGCGCACGCCGTCGCGTACGCCTAGCTGATTTCGGCATCCGCGCCGCCAGCGGCCACCGGACACCACGAACTGGCGCCGCAGGCAGGCGAACACGAACCGAGGGTTCATCCTACCGGTATCCGATGGCGGCACGAGCAACGGCCCTCGCGGGCACGCGCGCCGTCATTCGCGGGCTCCCGCATGCCGCGCGGGGCCCGTTGGTGGTCGAAACCGCCTCAACCGGCGTCGAAGTAAGACGTCTCCAGGTAGTCGTGCACGGCCTTCGCGTGCACCCGGAACGACCGGCCGACTCGCACCGCGGGCAGCTCGCCCGAATGCACCAACCGGTAGACCGTCATCTTGGACACTCGCATCAGATTCGCCACTTCGGCGACGGTGAGGAATTGAGTACCACCGCCGAGTATCGATTGGCCCGACGATCCCGAACTGCCTTGCGCTCGGCCACCGCTACGGCCACCTGATGGGCCGGACGAACCTGGCGACGTCCCCGAGCTATTTGCAGACATCTTGTTGGAAGACATCATTGCACCATTGACCTCCGGCACGTCCGCGCCGCCGGCTTCCCCACCGGCGGAACAGACACGCACGTGCTCCTTGAAGCTTAGCGGGGCTAGTGGGATTACTGCGACGTGTGTGAGAAATCAGCTTCTGACGCCCGGTTTGCCCCAATGCGAACGCTAGATGTACGCGTTGTGTGTTATTCCGCCGACGCGCCTTGCTCGGCGGAACGCTCTTTGGCCGCGTGCAAAGCCTCGAGAAACGCCGAGCGAACGCCGCCGCGCTCGAGTTCGCGCAACGCCGCCGCGGTGGTGCCAGCGGGCGAGGTGACGGCCGCGCGCAGGTCCACCGCGCTCTGGCCGGACTCGTCGAGCAGCGCGGCCGAACCGACCATCGTCTGCACCACGAGCTGGGTGGCGACGTCCCTGGTCAGGCCGAGCCCGACGCCTGCGTCGACCATGGCCTCGACGACCAGCAGGAAGTAGGCGGGGCCGGATCCGGACACGGCGGTGACCGCGTCCATCTGCGACTCGGCGACGGTCACGACCTTGCCGACCGCGCCGAGCACGTCGGTGACCAGCTCCAGCTGCTCGGGCTTGGCGTAGCGCCCCGGCGCGAGCACGCTCATGCCTTGGCCGACCAGCATCGGGGTATTCGGCATCACCCGCACCACGGGGAAGCCCGCGGGCAGCTTGGCCTCCAGCCGCGTTGTCGGCACCCCTGCGGCCAGCGAGACGAGCACCTGGTCGCGGTCGCCCGCGTTCAGCTCGGCCTTGCCCAGCTCGGTCAGCACCGTGTCGACGTCACCCGGCTTGACCGCGATCACCAGCAGATCGGCGCCCACGGCCGCGTCGGCCGCCTCGCCCGTGACGCGCACGCCGAACCGGCTCGCGATCAGCTCGGCCCGATCGGCGTGCGTCTCGACGACGACCAAATCCTTGCTCGCCCTGCCGGACTCCAGCAAACCGGCGATCAACGCCTCCCCGATCCGGCCTCCACCGATCACCGCAATTCTCGTCATGGTGGTCAAGGTTAGTGGGCGCGTCAGCGGCGCTGGGGAATCAGTGCGAGTTGACGGCTCTGCGCGACCACCGCGCCGGTGCTGTCCAGGATGAGCTGATCTTCGTCGAACATGCGGCCGCCCACCTCGTGCGAGGTGGCGATGACGCGCAGCCAGCCCGGTGCGGGCCTGCGCCGCAAGTACGTGGTCATCTGCACGGTGGGGGCCCAGCCGAAGTGGCCGAGGTTCATCGGCACCGGCGGGCTCATGTCGGCCGCCATCATGGCGAAGTACATCGACACCTCGGGGTCGCGCTGATCGCCCTCGAACGGGCGCATCCACAGCCGCAGCCGCGGCTCGCCCTTCGCGCCCTCGAGGAACGGCGCCCACGACCGGTCCAGGTAGAGGTCGGCGCCCTTGGCGACGTTCACGATCTTGCCCATCGGCGAACCCTCGTAGCCCATCGCGCCGGCGGGCGGTTCGGCGGGCATGTCGCCGTGCTCGGGCGCGTAGAGCGGCTCGATGTCGTCGAGGTGGCCGAAGGTGAACGCGGTGCGCACCATGGCGCGGCCGTTCTGGGTGAGGGTCGTGTCGGCCAGGCAGATCTGGCGGCCGATCTTGCGGACGCGCACCTCGTACTCGACCTCTCCCGGCTCGGGCGCGCCGAGGAAGTCCGAGCTCGCCGCGATCGGGGCCATATCGGCGAGCGCCGGATCGGAGGCGCGCAGCCAGCGGGTGGCGGCCGCGGCGCTCGCGGCGACCATGGTGCCGCCGTGCACCTTCGGCCCGATGGTCCAGATCTTGTCGATGACGCCCGCGTACCGGCCGAGCTCGGGGTCGGCGGAGAGCAGTTCGGTCAGCGCGCACACCTCGCCGAACGGCGCGTCGGCCGCCGTCGGCTCGACCGCGTCGGTGGTCAACTCCAGCGTCATCGTCACTCCTGTCCTGCCGCCTGCGAGCGTTCGTACAGCGTACAACCCGCGGAAGCGGCAGGGACATTCCCCGCGGGGAGGCCGATCGATATCACACCGAGCGAAGCGCTCGCGTCATGCCCGATTCGCCTGCGCCGAGGCGGGCGCGGGACTGAGCGCGACGCCGTTGAGATGCAGCCGGGCGAAGGCGAGCGTGCGGTGCAGCATCGCCGCGCGATGGGCGGTGGTGCGGGCGTTCTGGGTGTTGATCTCGGCGACGGCGTGCCCCGTGAAACCGTTGCGCACCAGCTGCGCGCAGAGCTCGACGCAGGGCTGGGTGCCGTCGCCCGGGACGAGGTGCTCGTCGTGGGCCGCGCCGCGCCCGTCGGCCAGGTGCAGGTGGGCCAGGCCCTGTCCCATCCTGGCGGCGAGGGCGAGCGGATCCGCTCCAGCGGTCGCGGTGTGCGAGAGGTCGAGGGTGTAGTGCCGGAAGCCGGTGTCGGTGGGGTCGTAGGACGGACTGAACGCGGTCAAGCCCCAACCGGGACCGCCGCGCCGCTCCAGCCGCTTCGCCGCGTTCGCGCCGCGGCCGAACAGCGTGTCCGCGCGCATCGGGAACATGTTCTCCACCGCGACGACGACCGGGCTGTGCTCCTCGAGCTCGGCGACCTGCTCGGCGAAGCCCTCCGCGTAGCGGCGCTGCCAGCGGAACGGCGGATGGACGACCACCGTGTCCGCCCCGAGCGCCTCGGCGGTGCGCACGCTGCGTTCCAGCTTGGCCACCGGATCCGCGCCCCACACGCGTTGGGAGATCAGCAGGCACGGCGCGTGCACCGCGAGCACCGGAACGCCGTACTTGCGGGTGTAGTTCTGCACGGTCGCGATGCTCTGACTGGCGGGCTCGGCCCAAACCATCAACTCGACGCCGTCGTAACCGAGATCGGCCGCGTACCGGAAGGCCGCCTCGGTGTTCTGCGGGTAGACCGACGCGCTGGACAGCCCGACCAGAATGTCGCGGCCCGGAGGGCTCCCCGCCCCGCCCGGCGTCCCCCCGTCCGGTTGTCCGCTCTGATCAGGCGCCGGTCCCCCGACCGCGCTACCGATCCGAGTGTCGTCCGCCTGCCCGATGTTCCCCACAGCCGCTCCCTACTCAGTTCGTACTGAGAAGAAAGGCTAGCGGTCCCAGCGTGACGAAGATGCCCACTACGACGGCGATCACCGTGCTGAGGATGTCGTCGGTCCGGCGCAGAATCCGCACCAGGGCCACCAGGCCGAGGATCACGATCATCGCCAGCGCCAGCGCCACCCAGGGGAGCATCTCCCACATTCGCTCGAAACCCTTGAACAGCAACATTCCGGCGACTGCCGCGCCCGCGCTCTGGCCGCCGAGGATCATCCACTGCTTGCGGTTGGCGTCGTACTCCGCCTTGCGCGCGGCGCGGGAGCGGCGCTGTGCCGGACGGGCGGCGGGCTTCCGCTGCGGCTCCGGTGCGTCGTCCTCGTCCTCGTCGTCTTCGAGCAGGAACGGGTCGTGCACATCGGTGAAGCCCTCGTCGACCTCGACCTGGGCGCGGCCGCCGCGCGACCGACCGCGACCGCCCGCGCGCTCGGCGCGCTCGACACCGTCGCGTAGCAGGTCGCCCGCCACCGTGGAGCCGGAGAGCAGCTGCTGATCCTGGCTGGCCAGCGACCACGCGGCGGTCGGGATGCCGCCCGACTCCGGCTCGGAGACGGACTTCTCCGGCTCCGGCTTGTGCCTCCTCGCCGACCACGCGGGCACCGCACCCTCGGCACGAGCTCGCAGCGTCTCGGACCGGGAGGATCTTCGCTGCTCCTCCTGCGGCTCCTGGCGTAACGCGCGGCCGGACGGCTTGGCGCGTTCCGGCAGCGGAGAGAGCGGCAAGGGCGCGGAATCAGGGGCGAAATCGTTCGACGGCGGCGCCCACGCCGCGGTCGAGGGGCCTGCCTCGTCGGCCTCCGCCGCCCTTCGGCGCGCGGCCCGGCCACCGCGGCCCCGCTCCTGCCGGTCCGAGCCGCGCGGCTCTTCCGGATGCCCGTTGCGGGGGATGTCGAAATCGACCGGATCGCGCAGCGGCGGGCCGACCACCATGGTTACGTCGTCGTCCGGGTCCGGCTTGCGCCTGCGGCCACCGCGACCGCTGCGCGGCGCCTCCGACAGCTGATCGGCGTAGGAAGCCGCGGATTCCCTCTGGTCCGGCGCGCTGTGCCGGGAGCCGGAGGACATGTCGCGTCCCGGCATCACCAGGTTGGAGCGCCCGGGCGGCGGATCCGAGTACGACGGCGTCGCCGGGTAGGGCGTCGGCTCGGGATAGGACGTCGATTCCCGGAACGGCGCCAGCGGGTCGTAGCGGGTGATCGGGCCCGACATCGGCGAGTGGCTCGGCAGCTCCGCGACGGGGTCCGGGGCGGTGTACGAAACCGGCTCGGGCGCAACCGGTTCGAATGCGGCGGGCTCGTAAGCTGCCGGTTCGTACGAGGACGGCTCGAAAGACGGTGGCTCGAACGATGTCGGCGCGTAGGAAGCGGGCTCGTACGACGGCGGCGCTTCGGCGACCTCGTCGTCGGGCGCGGCGTGCGCGGAGTGGCTGCCGCCATCCCGGATGACCGGCAGATCTCCCGTCAGCTCGGCGACGGAAATGCCGCGGCCACCGCGTCTGCGGCGACCGCCGCCGGAGGACGACGCGCCCTGCTGCCCGTTGCGGGCCAGCAGCTCGGCAACGGATAGCTGCTTGGACTCATCACTCATGCCCGCGCCTCGCTGACACTCGGCTCCGGCATGCGCGATGCACGCTGGCACATGATTCGCTCACTGCGTTCGCTCATGCCTGCGCCTCGCTGACGCTCGGCTCACTGCGTTCGTTCATGACGACACCGTTTCGACCGGACCGGAAAGCCCCGCCCCACCGTCGGACGCCGGCTTGCCTGGTTCGGCCGCCGGTCCCGTCAGCAACGACGCTCTGGGTCCACCGTTCATATCGGTATCCAGTTTGCGCAGGATCAGTCCTTCCCGCAGCGCCCACGGACAAATCTCGAGCGTATCCAGCGATAGTGCCCGCATACTCGCCTCCGCGACCAATGCGCCAGCCACCAGTTGCTGTGACCGATCGGAACTTACGCCTTCCAATTCTGCACGGTCCGACGCCGTCATCCGCGAGATGAACGCGATCAGCTGGCGCAGGCCCGAGCTGGTGAGTGTACGGCGCACCCGCGTGCCCGCCGCCGACGGTGCGGCTCCGGTCAACCGCGCGAGCGATCGGAAGGTCTTCGACGTACCGACGGCGAGGTCGGGCTTACCCACGTCGATCAGCTGTTTGGCGGGGGCGACGAGTTCGGCGTCGAGCCAGTCGCGCAACACCGCGACCCGGCGCTTGCCCGGCGGGTCCTCGCGCAGCCACTCCCTGGTGAGCCGGCCCGCCCCGAGTTGCAGTGACAGCGCGACATCGGGCTCCTCGTCGCCGCCGTTGCTCATCTCCAGCGAGCCGCCGCCGATATCGAGGTTGAGGATGCGGCCCGCGCTCCAGCCGTACCAGCGGCGCACCGCGAGGAAGGTCAGCCGGGCCTCGTCGACGCCGGTGAGCACCTGCAGATCGACGCCGGTCTCGGCGCGCACCCTGGCGAGCACCTGTTCGGAGTTGGTGGCCTCGCGCAGCGCGGAGGTGGCGAACGGCATCAGCTCGACGCAGCGGGAAGTCTCGGCGATGTTGGCGAATTCGGCCACGGTCTTGATGAGGCGCTCGGCGCCCTGGACGGTGATCCGCCCCTCTTCGTCCAGGTTCTCCGACAGCCGGAGCGTGGCCTTCGTCGAGCTCATCGGCATCGGGTGGCCACCCCGGTGGGCGTCCACCACGAGCAGGTGAACGGTATTGCTTCCGACGTCGAGTACCCCAAGCCGCACATGAACACGGTACTGGGTCGACCACCACTTCAGGCCAGGCGATCGAACTGTTAGCGTCTGCAGATGTGACGGTAGGCGCAGCGGCGAACAGCCGAACCCGGCCCCGACCAGCGGCGAAGATCGACCCGGCACCCGAGGTCGATCTGGACTTTCCGCGCGAATGGATCGAGTTCGTGGATCCAGCAAATGACGAGCACCTGATCGTCGCCGACCTCACCTGGCTGCTGTCCCGGTGGACCTGCGTCTTCGGCACGCCCGCCTGCCAAGGCATCATCGCCGATCGCCCGGACGACGGCTGCTGTTCACACGGCGCTTTCCTCTCCGACGAGGACGACCAGGAGCGCTTGCGCAACGCTGTGAGAATGCTCACACCGGCCGACTGGCAGCTGATGGGCGAGGCCCAGAACGCCAAGGGCAAGATCACCAAGAAGGGCTATCTCGAACTCGACGAGCTCGAGGACGAACCCGCCCTGCGCACCCGCCGCTTCGAGGGCGCGTGCATCTTCCTGAACCGGCCCGGCTTCGCGGGCGGTGTCGGCTGCGCGCTGCACACGATGGCGCTGCGCCGCGGTATGGAGCCGCACACGGTGAAGCCGGATGTGTGCTGGCAGTTGCCGATTCGGCGCACCCAGGAGTGGGTGGACCGGCCCGACGGCGTGCAGATCCTGCGCACCGTGATCACCGAGTACGACCGGCGCGGTTGGGGTCCCGGCGGACTCGATCTCGATTGGTACTGCTCGGGTTCGCCGGACGCGCACGTCGGCGCGCGGCCGGTCTGGCAGTCCTACGCGCCCGAGCTGAAGGAACTGCTCGGCGAACCGGCCTACGAGGAACTGACCAGGCACTGCAAGCGCCGCGAAGGGCTGGGGTTGATCGCGGTGCATCCCGCGACGGTGCACGCGCAGCGCAATGCGGAGCAGTCGGCGCACGGCGCGGCGGAGTAGAGCCGGGCTGGGCGCGGCGCAGCGCAGCGCGAGAGAGATAACCCCTAGCGGACGCTTGTCCAGTTTTGCGAAACGTCCACATTTCACACATTCGGTCGCTTACTGTGCGGAGGCCCACATCCAGTGGGCAGCACAGGGAGCACACCATGAGTTACACCACCTCCGCCCTGGTCGGACGCCGGATCGGCGCCGGGCTCGCGGGTTTCGCCGCGGCCACGGCCGTCGCCGTCTTCGCGGCGCCCCAGGCCCACGCCACCGTCGACTCGATCACCGTCTCGGGCGCCGACCACAGCATCAACACCACCTACACGCTGCGCGCCAAGCTGAGCGGCGCGGGCATCGGGCTGCTCGTCTACTGGTCGGACAATGGCGACGACATCGCGGGGCCGAAGGTACCGTGGCCCGTCGGCGAGTCCTCCGTGAGCTGGACGCCGACGACGCCGGGACAGCACCTCATCACCGCGTCACAAGGTGGTAGCACCAAGACGATCGTCGTCCAGGTGAAGGACCCGAATGATCCCGGAGATCCGGGCGACCCCGGAGATCCTGGCGATCCCGGCGATCCAGGCGGCGGCACCGGCAGCGCAGGAACGGGCAGCGCGGGCAAGCTGCTCGGCAGCCTGTTCGGCAACGGGAGCTAGGCGTACCTCCGCCTTCGCTCCGGCCGTGCGCGGCCCGCGTCCGGCTATGCCCATCAGGCACAACTCGCAGGCGCCGTCGGAAAAGTCCGCGCCGCACGCGATTTCGACTCGGCGAACTCGAGCCGAAATCTGAAACATCTCCGCTTCAAAGAGTAGGGTCCAGTCGATCGCATGGTCGGCACAGGAGGAGCACCATGACATCAACAAGCAGCATCCGGCGCGGGGCGGGCGTCGGACTCACGGCATTCGCGGCCGCCACCGCCGTCGCCGTCCTGACCGCGCCCTCGGCATACGCGGCCGTGCAGTCGGTCTCGGTCGACGGCAGCAACCACAAGGTCGGCAGCACGTACACGATCACCGCCGACGTCGGCGGCGCCTCCGGCGGTCTGCTCGTCTACTTCAGCGACAACGGCGAATTCATCGGCGGCCCCAAGGTGCCGTGGCCGCCGGGCACCGCGACCATCGAATGGAAGCCGAGCACGCCGGGCGAGCACATCATCACCGTCGAACAGGGCGGCAGCACGAAGTCGATCATGGTCGAGGTGTCCAAGGCGAGCAGCGGCGGCACCGGCAGCTCGGGCAGCGCATCCGGCAGCGGGACCGGCAGTGCGGGACGTTTGCTCGGCGGGCTGCTCGGCGGCCTGTTCGGCAGCAGCTGACGCGCGCGGTGTGCGGGTCGTCACTCGGCGACCCGCACAGCGGCCGACCAGCTCGGGTGCGCCGAACGCACCCGGCAGGTCATCTGCTCGCCATGCGGGCGTCACCAGTTTCGGGTTTGATGTCGGGTCATGAAGAAAGCGCTCACCCTCGCAACACTCGTCATCGGCGCGACCCTCTCCATGGCAGGCGGCGCGCACGCAGAGCCGGACGCGGATCCGACCAAGTTCGCGGACTTCACCGCCACCTTCGTGCCCGCGACCGATCCGGCCGCGGTGAACGCCGCCAAAGAGGGCAAGAACGTCATCATGAGCCCCTACGGCGTCAGCCGCACCATCGCCTGCCGCGGCAACGGCACCACCGTGCCGCTCTACGACTGCATGCAGGAAGACGACCTCGGCTGGATCACGTTGCGCAAGACCGATGTTCCCGCCATCGGCCCGACCTGGGTCTATTTCCCCTAAGGGGAGTCCGCCGGGGGCCGCTCACGTACCTACGACGAACGGGCCCCGGTTCCGCGCTCGGGGTGAGGAGGCGGAACCGGGGCTCGTTGTCTGTTCGGTCGACTACGCCTCGAGCTTGTAACCGAGGCCGCGCACGGTCACCAGGTGCTCGGGCTTGGCCGGATCGGCCTCGATCTTGGAGCGCAGCCGCTTGACGTGCACGTCGAGGGTTTTGGTGTCGCCGACGTAGTCGGCGCCCCAGACCCGGTCGATCAGCTGGCCGCGGGTCAGCACCCGGCCGGAGTTGCGCAGCAGGTACTCGAGCAGATCGAATTCCTTGAGCGGCAACGTCACCGGCTTGCCGTTGACCATCACGGTGTGGCGGTCGACGTCCATCCGCACCGGACCGGCCTCCAGCACGCCGTTCTCGCTGCCGCCCTCCATCTCCTCACCCGCGCCGCGGCGCAGCACCGCGCGGATGCGCGCGATGAGCTCACGCGAGGAGTACGGCTTGGTGACGTAGTCGTCGGCGCCGAGTTCCAGACCGACCACCTTGTCGATCTCGCTGTCTCGCGCGGTCACCATGATGACCGGCACGCCGCTGCGGGTGCGCAGCTGCTTGCACACATCGGTGCCGCTCATGCCGGGCAACATCAGGTCCAGCAGGACGATGTCGGCGCCGGAACGGTCGAATTCGGCGAGCGCGGAGGGTCCATCGCCCACCACGGTGACCTCGAAGCCCTCCTTGCGCAGCAGGAACGCGAGCGGATCGGCCAGCGACTCCTCATCCTCGACGATAAGAACACTCGTCATCTGCGTGCCTCCACACCATTGGGTCTGCCCGGCCCCTGGGGACGCGGGCCGGTTTCCTTCGTGCTCACCGTGGGACTCTCGGCTTCTTCCTCGCCGTCGGTCTCGAGGTGGGCGGGTATTCGCAAGGTGAACGTCGATCCGGTGCCCAGTTTGCTCCACAGGGTGATCTCACCGTTGTGGTTGGCCGCCACGTGCTTGACGATAGCGAGCCCGAGCCCGGTACCACCGGTGGCGCGCGAGCGCGCCTTGTCGGAACGGAAGAACCGCTCGAACACCCGCTCCTGGTCTTCTTTCGGGATGCCGATGCCACGGTCGGTGACCGCCATGGCGACATGATCGCCGCGCAGCGAACGGCTCACCGAGACGTGGGAGCCGGTCGGCGAGTAGGCGATCGCGTTCTCCACCAGGTTGGACAGTGCGGTGACGAGCAATGTCTCGTCGCCGAGGACCTCGAGTCCGCTCGGCCGGTCGGTGCTGACGGTGATGCCCGCCGCCTCGGCCGCGGTGCGGGAGCGGTCCACCGCCTGCATGACGACCGTGTCGACGTCGACGACCTCGAGCTCGGGCAGCTTCTCCGCGCCCTGCAGGCGGGAGAGCGCGATCAGTTCGGTCACCATCTTGCCGAGGCGGCGGGATTCGCCGAGCACGCGCTCGCCGAAGTGGCGCACGGCCTCGGGATCGTCGGCCGATTCCAGCAGCGCCTCGGCGAGCAGGCTCATCGCGCCGACGGGGGTCTTGAGCTCGTGGCTCACGTTCGCGACGAAGTCGCGGCGGGTGGCCTCCATGCGGGCCTGCTCGGAATCGTCGTCGGCGAACAGCACCGTGAAGCCGGTCTCCTCCGGCGAGAGCGGCCGCGCGACGCCGCGCACGGCGATCCTGCTGCGGCCGGGCATGGGGTTCTTCGCGGTCAGGTCGAATTCCGCGGACTCGCTGGTGTTGAGCACCTTCTCCACGGCGGCCCAGGCGCGTTCATCGAGCAGGCGGTTGCGGACCAGGCCGAGCTCCTCGGCGCGCGGGTTCACCAGCACCACGTCGCGGTACTGGTCGACCACCGCGATGCCGCTCTCGGAGGCGAGCACGATCAGGTCGAGCACCTGCGACATGGTCAGTCCGGAATCGGCCTGTCTTCGGGCGGCCTGGCGGGCGTTCACGTACGGAATGAGCAGCCCGCCGACTGCCAGGCCGACGACAGCCGCGAGGACTGCCAACAACACGGCCTGCGGAACACTCACACTTGAATCGTACGGTCGCCGACCGACCGACCAACGCCGGGTACACGAAGTTTCACGCAGGTCATGGGGCCTTCCAGGGCCGTTAGCCGTGTGTTTACGCGTTGTTCGGACTCGAGGGTGCCGAGGAGGGGCGACGCCGGGAAGATCGACTTCGAAGTGTTGCCGTCAGCCTCGCGAAGATCGACTTTCGGCGGCGCTGAGGGCCCGTCGAAATCGGCTCGGTCGCCGAGATCGGTCGGGAAGGACTGGACCGCACGGTCAATCCGCATCTCCCGCGAGCGCCGCGTTCACCGCGCGCCCGTGCTTGTCGACCCACTCCCCCAGCGCGTAGATCGGCCCGAGCAGATCGCGGCCTGCTGCGGTGAGTTCGTACTCGACCCGCGGCGGCGCCTCGGCGTAGCGGCGGCGGTGCACGAGGGTGAGCTGTTCCATGCGGCGCAGCGTTTGGGTCAGCATCTTCTGGCTGATCCCGCCGATCGCGGTGCGCAGCTCGCCGGGACGCATCGGCCCGTCCCGCAGCATGTAGACGATCACCGGCAGCCAGGAGTTACCGAACAGGTCGACGCCCATGCGGGCGGGGCAGTCGGATTCGTAGTCGCCGTAGGGCGGGTAGGTGACGAGATCGGGGACTTGCCGTGGCGAACCGTCGGATGCCTGGGTCAGGGCGGGCGCGTGCAGTTGGGTGACCGGAGTAGGGGCGTGCCGGGGCGAGCTGTCGGATACGCGAGTCAAGGTAGGCACCGGCAGCTGGGTGACCGCAGTAGGGGCATGCCGGGGCGAGCTGTCGGATGCCTGGGTCAGGGTAGGCGCGTCCGCGTGGGCGACCAGGGGGTCTTGCTGCGACGAGCCGTGGGAGACGCGAGTCGGCGCGGGTGCGTGCGGTGGAGAGACCGGAGTGGGGGCATAGCGGGGCGAGCTGTGAGGCGGGCGGGGCGGCGCGTCCTGCTGGGCCATCGCGGCCGAGTCTCCTTGTGGTGAGCCATAGGTCGCGCGTGGCAGCGCGTCCGGCTGAGAGTCCTGGGTCGGGGCTTGTCGCGAGCCGGGCGACGGGCAGGTCGGCGCGGGCGCGTCCGGGTGGGGTGGCAGAGGGCCGCGAGGCAGCGAGCCGGTGTTTGCCGAAGAGGCGTGGGACGCGGGCATGGGTTCAGCATGGCATCGGCGTTGGGCACCCGGAGGTGCCTATCGAATTCCCTAGCGTCGGAAGCACATTCGACAGTGAGGAGTTGGACATGCGGATCGGGATCATCGGGGCGGGTGCGATGGCACGGGCCTTGGGCGGTGGTTGGGCCGCGGCGGGGCACGAGGTCTGCTTCGGCGCGCGGCGGGGTGCGGCGGCGGCCGAAGTCGCTGCTGCCGTCGGGTATGGCGCGCGGGGCGGAAGCATCGAGGAGGCGGCCGGATTCGGTGACGTGGTGTTGCTGGCGGTGCCGGTCGAGGCGTTGGACGACATCTTGCGGGGGGCGCCTGGGCTCGACGGGCGCGTACTCGTCGACTGCACCAATGCGTTCGAGCCCGATGCGGCGTCCGACGAGACGGACAACTTCGTGCTCGGGGAAGACGCGGTGGCCGAGCGGATTGCCGGAACCGTTCCTGGCGCCCGGGTGGTGAAGGGGTTCAACCTGTGTGCGGCCGAGGTGTGGGCGGCGGAGATACGCGAGTTCGAGGGCGCGACGTTGTCGGTGCCTCTGTGCGGCGATGATCCGGCTGCTGTGCGTCTCGTCGCGGAGTTGGCCGAGGATTTGAAGCTGCGACCGTTCCTCGCGGGTGGATTGCATCGGGCTCGGTATCTGGAAGCGGCTTCGGTTCTGGCGGTGGGGCTTTGGTTCGGGGGGTATGACGCTCGTGCGATGTTGCCGCCGTTGGCGGGGGCGTTTGCTACGCGGGATTGATGGAGGTTGTCCGGTTGGGCGGGTGCGCCGGTTCGGTTGGTGCGTTCTGGAGTGGGCGGCCACGGACCGTGAGCCTGTCAAGGGGGCTACGCAATCGACGGTAGTCAAAAGGTGGCTGTTGAAGATCAACTTGCCACCATTTGACCACCGTCGATTCGGCCCAACCACCATTTCTCTATCGACGGGAGAGAAATGGTGGTTCGGGCTGACCGGCCAGGGGTTCCGGTGCCGGATGCGCGGGGGGTCGCCGAGCCTCTTGGGCGAGAACGAGTGTCAGAGGACCGGATTCACCAGCCGTGGTTGCCGCGGACCGGGATGTTGACGAAACTCGGCCGCGCCGGGTCCAGCTGGACGTGCTGCGGCTTCAGTTCCGTGTCGAGCAGCATCGGCAGGACTGGTAGTCCCTTGGGGAAGTTGCTCGCGAACACGTCCACCCGCAGGCGGTGGCCGGGTTGCAGGATCGCCTCGGTGGCGCTGAGCGTGATGTCCAGCGTGGTGGCCTCGCCGGGCACCGTCGGCTGCCGCTTCTCCAGCGAGGTGTAGGGGCGCGGGTCGGTGTAGTCGCCGTTGGCCGAACGGCTGCTGTTCGCCTCGTCGATCTCGCGCAGCGAGGCCATCAGCTGACCGGAGGTGAGCACGGTCGACTGGCCGTCGGGCGCGACGTCGTTGACGGTCACCGTCCAGTAGCCGTCGGCCGCGTCCTGAACGGTGTTGAGCCGCACCGCGATCGGGCCGGAGATGGTGGTCGCCTCGGCCACCGGCGCGCTGGTGAACGTGAGCGCGTTCAGCTCGGCTACCCGCGAGTCCTTGGCACAACCGTCGATGATCGACAGCACGCCCGCGCTGCCCTGCGCCGCGTCGTTGGAGCACAGGGTGGTCAGGCCGGGCGCGACGGTCAGCCGCGCGGTGTCGGCGTTCGCTTCAGCGGTGAGCGAGCCGTCGTAGACGCTCTGGGCCGTGCCGCTGGGCGCCGCGGACAAGTACATGCGGCGGTGCTGCGCGGCAGCCTCGCCGACGGCCGAATCGCCGAAGCCGTTCTGGGTGACCCAGCCGCCGCCCTGCTGGCGCAGGGTGACCGGACCGTAGCTGTCGACGCCGTTGTCGATTCCCTTGAGCCACTTGTCGAACCACGCACGCTGCAACACGTCGAGCCGCGGCGGCAGGCCCGGCTTGCCGTACTCGTTGCCGGAGTTCACGTGGTAGGTGTTGCCCATCAGCAGCTGCTTCTGGCCGGCGGGCAGCGGAATCTGGTTGTAGATCTTGGATTCCGAGTAGGTGAACAGATCGTGCCAGCCGCCGACGACGAAGGTCGGCACCCGGATCTGCGTGGGATCGCTGACGTAGTCGCCGCGTTCGGGGCTGCTGTGGGTGAGCAGGTCGAGCAGGCGCGGGTCCGCGTCCTCGAAACGCGTTGCGGTGTAGGCGTTCAGAAACACGTCCATGAAGGTGAGCGGGGAGGCGGCGCGATCGTTGAGCCACTCCCAGTCGAACTTGCCGTTCACGATGGACTGCACGTCCGGCACCCACTTGAGGGTGTTGATCGCGGTGAGCCACAGCGGGATGAAGTTGAAGCCGAAGCCGCCGCCGGGAGCGAGAACGTCGTTGACCAGGTCGCTGCCCGGCACCACCGGGAAGATCGCCTTCAGCGCGGGCGGCTGCTTGGACGCGGCCTGCACCTGGTTGATGCCCGAGTAGGAGATGCCGTTCATGCCGATCTTGCCGTCCGACCACGGCTGACGCGAAGCCCAGTCGATCACCTCGAGGGTGTCCTGCTGCTCGCGGGAGCGGAGCATGTCCCATTCGCCCTGCGAGAAGCCGGTGCCGCGCACGTCGACGACGACCTGCGAGTACCCGCTCTTGATCAGCTGCCGGTCCACGGTGAAGTTGCGCAGCTCGCCGCCGCCGAAGGCCTTGGTGAGGTCGGTGACGCCGGAGAGCGGGGTGCCGCTGAAATCGATCTGCCGGAACAGGTTCAGCAGCGCTTCGGACAGCACCGGAACGGACTGCGCGTGATCGGCGAGGTTCGACACCAGCTTGGTGTAGGGCGTCATGTTGACGATGGTCGGCGTCGGCGCGTCGATCGGGCGGCCGGAGGCGTCGGCGGGCCGGTAGACGTTGCCCTTCAGCACCGTGCCGTCGCTCATGGTGATCGGCACATCCCACTCGATGTGCACGTTCGGGTACTGCTGGACGCCGTCCTCGGTGGCGACCCACGCCGCTCCGGCCGCGCCGCCGTCGGGACCCGTGGCGACGGGTGCGGCGGTCGCACCGGTGGTGAGGAATGGAACGAGCACGGCGGCGGCGAGCGCCGCGACTGTGGCCCGTAGCGCGTACTTCATCGGACGTGATCCACCTCTCGGACTGTCGAACGTCCGGAAGCATACACAACTTACCAGTCGGTAAGAACCCCCGGATTCGCGAAGTTCGTCTGGAATATCCATTCACATACGCTTGACGGCTCGCAATAGCCGCTGAATATGGAGATCTTCGCGGGATCCGAGCGCCAGAACGAAGGTTTACCGTATCGACCGCGCCGGGACCCGTGTACACGCCGGAATGCAGGCCGAAATCGGGCGGATTCGCGAGTTCCGCAGCCGGATCGCGCCGGGCGGTGTTCTCCGGCGCGGAGAGGGCGAGTGGGTCGACGCCCTCGGCCCGACGACGCGGCAGCCCAGCAGCCCGACGGCCCAGCGGCCCAGCAGCCCGACGGCCCGGCAGCCCGACGGCCCAGCGGCGCAGCCGGATCGCGTCGGACGGCGCTCCTCGGCGCACGAGAGCCCGAGTGGCCAACGCCACCAGCTCGGGGCGGCCCCGCAGTCCCGCGGCCCCGCAGCCGCGCAGCCCCGCGGCCCAGCGGCGCGGCGGTCCAGCAACTCGAAGGCTCCGCAGCCAGGCAGTTCAAAAGCCCAGCGGCCCGACGGCGCAGCAGCCCAGCAGCCCGACGGCGCGGCAGCCCAGCAGCCCAGCAGCCCGACGGCGCAGCAGCCCAGCAGCCCAGCAGCCCGACGGCGCGGCAGGTCAGCGGCGCAGCCGGGATCGCGTCGGACGGCGCTCCTCGGCGCACGAGAGCCCGAATGGCCAACGCCACCAGCTCGGGGCGGCCCCGCAGTCCCGCGGCCGCGCAGCCGCGCAGCCTCGCAGCCCCGCGGCCCAGCGGCGCGGCGGCCCAGCAACTCGAAAGCTCCGCGGCCGCAGTTCAACCAGCCCAGCGGTCCAGCGGGCGCGGCAGGTCAGCAGCGCAGCCGGATCGCCTCGGACGGCGCTCCTCGGCACACGAGAGCCCGAGTGGCCAACGCCACCAGCTCGGGGCGGCCCCGCAGTCCCGCGGCCCCGTAGCCGTGCAGCTCAGCGGCGCAGCGGCGCAGCGGCGCAGCGGCGCAGCGGCGCAGCGGCGCAGCGGCGCAGCGGCGCAGCGGCGCAGCGGCCCAGCAACTCGAAAGCTCCGCGGCCCGGCAGTTCAACCAGCCCAGCGGCCCGACGGCGCCGCAGGTCAGCGGCGCAGCCGGATCCCGTCGAACGGCGCTCCTCGGCGCACGAGAGCCCGAGTGGCCAACGCCACCAGCCCGGGGCGGCCCAGCGGCGCGGCAGCTCAGCG
>NZ_JBFAHS010000013.1:19192-260178 GCF_040654315.1 Nocardia sp. NPDC050713
GGCCCAGCGGCCCAGCGGCCCAGCGGCCCAGCGGCCCAGCGGCCCAGCGGCCCAGCGGCCCAGCGGCCCAGCGGCCCAGCGGCCCAGCGGCCCAGCGGCCCAGGACGCATTGTCATCGGCCGGGCGGGTCGGGACAACCTCGCGACACTCGGGGTTTCGACTCCGCCGGATAGGTCGGCCACCTAACGGCGATGCAGGTGCGCACTCGGCCGACGCATCGGGACCATCCGCAGCGCTCCAGGCCGGGGCACTCGCGGAACCGCACTTCAGCTGGGTGACGCCGAGGCCGCCCGAAAACGGCGATGCGCCGCGGCCGATCAACCGGCCGCGGCGCATCGAACTACGTACTACTTACCGCCCTGGCTCGCGACCGCGGCCGCTCCGGCGGCGGCCGCCTCCGGGTCCAGGTACTCCCGCGGACGCACCGGGCGCAGGTTCTCGTCCAGTTCGTAGCGCAGCGGGATGCCGGTCGGGATGTTCAGGCCCGCGATGTCTTCGTCGGAGATGTTGTCCAGGTGCTTGACCAGCGCGCGCAGCGAGTTGCCGTGCGCGGCGACCAGCACAGTCTTGCCGGTGAGCAGCTCCTTGGAGATGGTCGACTCCCAGTACGGGACCATCCGGTTCACCACGTCGAGCAGGCACTCGGTCTTGGGCACCTCGATGCCCGCGTACCGCGCGTCGCCTTCCTGGCTGTACTCGTTGGCCGGGTCGATCGGCGGCGGCGGGGTGTCGTAGCTGCGCCGCCACAACATGAACTGCTCGTCGCCGTACTTGTCGCGGATCTGCGCCTTGTTCTTGCCCTGCAGCTCGCCGTAGTGCCGCTCGTTGAGCCGCCAGTCGCGGATCACCGGGATCCAGTGCCGGTCGGCCGCGTCCAGCGCGATGTTCGCGGTGGAGATGGCCCGGCGCAGCAGCGAGGTGTAGACGATGTCGGGCAGGATGCCGTGCTCGGCGAGCAGCTCGCCCGCGCGCTTACCCTCGGCGATGCCCTTGTCGGTCAGGTGCACGTCCACCCAGCCGGTGAACAGGTTCAGGGCATTCCATTCGCTCTCGCCGTGGCGCAGCAACACGAGGGTGTACGTCATGACGGCCATCCTGCCACGCGCGGACCGCGCGCCGGAGCCCTGGTCAGGATGCCGGAGCGAGCGCGGTGAGCAGTCCGGCGCCGACCAGGGTGGCCTGATCGCCCAATTCCGAAGGGACTACGTGCAGGTCGCGCAGGAACTCGATGCGGGCGTGCGCGCCGAGGGCCTCCTGTAATGGTCGCCACAGTGGCTCACCGGACTGCGCGAAGCCGCCGCCGATCACCACCAGATCCACGTCGAGCAGCGCGGCCGCCGACGAGATCACCTGGCCCAGCGCGATTCCCGCGCGCCGCAGCGCCGCCTTGGCGATCCGGTCCCCCGCTTCGGCGTCGGCGGCCAGCTCGATGCCGGTGGTTCCGTGCCAGCCGCGCTCGCGCGCCCACCGCACCGAGGACGGGCCGCTGGCCACCGCCTCCACGCAGCCGACCCCGCCGCAGGCGCACGGGTCGGTCGACCCCGGCACGATCATGTGACCGATGTGCCCCGCGTTGCCGGTGTGCCCGACCGCGACCATCCCGCCGACGATCACACCGCCGCCGATCCCCGAGGACACCGTCATGGCCAGCGCGTCCGGCGTCTCCCGCGCCGCGCCGAAATGCCGCTCGGCCAGCGCCAGGCACACCCCGTCGATGGCGAAGCGCACCGTGGCGCCAGGAAACAGTTCCTGTACTGCGGGCACCAGCGCGAATCCGTCGCGCCACTCCGGGATATTGAGCGGGGTGGTGATCCCCGCGGGTGCGTCCACCGGACCGCACGAGCCGATGCCGACCAGGTCCACGTCGGATCCGTTGGCCGCGGCGAGCAACAGCCCGCGCACCGCCTCCCACACGCCGGTCTGCGGCACCTGGATGCGGCCTACCTCGTGCGTCATCCCGTCGGCCCCCACCAAGCCGACCGCGATCTTGGTCGCGCCGATGTCCAGAGCGAGAACGGTCATTCGAAACCCCCACTTCCCAACGCCACCGGACCGCCGCGTACGCGCGACGGTCCGGTGCCGAATGATCTTGCTGTGCGGTCGCCAACGGTAGTTGCCCGGCGGCAGCCGAGCACCATCAGGGCAAGCGCCCAGCGGCCTCTCGATACCTCCAGACCCATTAGGCGGGAGCCACTGGCAGCAATCGAGTTCGTCGGCAACAGTCGGCCGCTCCGCACGTCGGGCTCGTCGACCGGCGACCCGTTCGCACCGCCTCGGACACGCGGCATCCGTTCGGACTCCGGACGGAAGGCCAGTCGGTTGCCCCGCACCTTCGGACCGTCCGCTCGATGGCCGCTCGGCACCATCGAGTGCAGCAGCCGTGCCCGCCGGGAATCTCCGGATCGAGCACACACTCCAGCCGCTCGACACCGCGACCCGAGTCTTCGAGTCAGCCGGAGCGCCTCGGGATCGCTGGGCCGAACGCGCACCATCGGGTGCGAAAGTCAGGAGTTCTCGGAAGACTCGACCAGATGCTCGAACGGGAGCAGATTCTTCAACGACTCCCCGCGCGAGACCCGCCACTTCCATTCCTTCCGAATGGATTCCGCGAAGCCGAGTTCCAGCAGCACGTTGAAGTCGGCGTCCACCGCCTCCAGCACCTGGCCGAAGATGCGGTCGAGCTCGTCCTCGGTGACGGCGTGCGTGGCGATGCGGCCGACGAGGTAGATGTCGCCGACCCGGTCCAGCGTGTAGGCCACGCCGTAGAGGCGGCGGTTGCGGCGGAGCAGGAACTTGTAGACGCCCTCGAAGTTCTCGTCGGGCTTGCGGCAGACGAAGGATTCGATGCGCACGCCGTGTTTGCCGACGGTGAGCATCAGCGTCGTCTTCAGCTTGCGCTCACCGGGCAGCACGACGACGAAGACGTCCTCGCCCGGGCGGGTGTACTCGATCTCCCGATCACGCAGCGTCTCGTCGATCAGCCGCACGGTCGACTGGATCTCCGTCATCGGTGCACTCCCATCCGGCGCCGCCACAGCGCCCGCGATCTGGCCTGACCGCCCTCGCCGAGGAGCGCGGCACCGGACAGGTTAGTGCGTTCCGCGCCCGCCGCCACCGGTCCACCGCCCAGTTCGGTCTCGGGGAATCCGGCGAGCGCCGCGGCGTAGCTGGCGAGCAGCCCGTCGGCGGTGTGCTCCCAGGAGAAGTTCGTGGCGTGCGCGACCGCGCGGTGGGCCATCTCATCCAAACGCCCCGGCGCGTCCAACAGCGCGCCGAGCGCGGCGGCCCAGTCGGGAGTGCGGTGGCCGGGGACGAGCAGTCCGGTCTCGCCGTGCCGGACGGCGGTGCCGAGTCCGCCGACGTCGGCGGCGAGGACCGGGGTGCCGCTGGCCTGCGCCTCGATGGCGACCAAGCCGAAGGATTCGTTGTAGCTCGGCACCGCGACCAGGTCCGCGGCACGGTAGACCTGCACGAGACGGTCCGGCGGCTGCGGCGGCAGGAACGTCACGCGGTCGGTGATGCCGAGTTCGGACGCCAGCTCGATCAGCGCATCGGGGCGCTTCAGTCCGCTGCCGGACGCGCCGCCGACGATCAGCACCCGCAGATTGCGGTCCGGATCGGTGCGCAGCAATTCGGCGGCCGCACGGACGAGCACGTCGGGGGCTTTGAGTGGTTGGATGCGGCCGACGAAAGCGACGACCCGCTCATGGGCGGCAAGGCCGAGCTCGGCGCGGGCCGCGGCCTTGTCACCGGGACGGTAGCGGGCCAGGTCGGCTCCCGGCGGCACCACATCGATGCGCTCGGCGTCGGCGCCGTAGAGCTCGACGAGCTGACGCGCCTCTTCCGCGGTGTTGGCGACCATCCGGTCGGCCTCCGCGATGACCTGCTTCTCGCCGATCTCGCGGGTGACGGGCTCGGGGCAGTCGCCATCGGCCAACGCGGCGTTCTTCACCGCGGCAAGGGTGTGCGCGGTGTGGATCAGCGGCACCCGCCAGCGATCCCTGGCCAGCCAGCCGACCTGGCCGGACAACCAGTAGTGCGAGTGCACCAAGTCGTAGTGACCCGGCTGATGACGCGCCTCCTGGCGCAGCACCTCCGCGGTGAACGGACACAGCTGGGTGGGGAGATCGTGCTTGTCGAGTCCCTCGAACGGTCCGGCGACCACGTTGCGCACCAGCACCCCGGGCGCCGCCTCCTGAACCGGAGGGACGTTCGACGAGGTGGCGCGGGTGAAGATCTCGACTTCGGTCCCGCGTCGCGCCAGCTGGAGAGCCGTTTGCAGCACATAGACGTTCATGCCGCCCGCGTCACCGGTGCCCGGTTGCGCGAGTGGCGACGTGTGCACCGACAGCACGGCGATCCGGTTCGGCCGTTGGTCCGCACGTTGACTCACAACATCCATAGTGCACGGTGGATAACCGCCGCCGACGCCGCCTACCGGGCAAGTGAGAGTCATCACACAGCAAAAGGTGAGAGGGCTCACGAACCGCGCTGACCTGCGATTCGAATGTATGTGCGTACGTTCGCATCCATTCCGGCCATGCGCGGCCCAAGGGCGGGTCGCCACCCGCAGCACGCGCGTCGGCCGTGCGCGGTTGGCGAGGTCTCGCGCGCCCGCGACTACTGGTGCGAGCTCCCGAGCGTCGGATCGAGCCGGTCGAGCTTCGCCAGCGTCTCCGCGTTGTGGGCGGCGCGGGCGTCGGCGCTCTGCTTGGCGAGCAGGTCGCGGATCTCGATGAGCAGTTCGGTCTCGGTGGGCTCGGCCGCCTTGGTGGTGCCGAACCGGTTCTTCAGGGTCTTCATCGGCATGATGAGCACGAAGTAGAGGACCGCCGCGATCATCACGAAATCGATGAAGGCGGTGACGATCGGGCCGACGGCGATGAATGTCGCGGGCTTGCTCGGCACCAGGTGGAAGCCGAGGCCGAGCTCGTTGGCGTTGCCGAAAACGGCGAGCAACGGATTGACCACGCCCTTCGTCACCGCGGTAACCACCGCCGTGAACGCGGTGCCCATCACCACAGCCACGGCGAGGTCGATGACATTGCCGCGCATCAGGAACTCTTTGAAGCCCTTGAGCATGAGTCGAACAACTCCAATCCGGTGTAGCAAAGTTTCAGAAAAACGATCCGATGCTAACCGCCACTCCGCAACTCAGCGAATCCCCAGCAAACGCTCCCGCGGAACCTCACACCCACAACACCGGAATCCCACGCTCCCACACCCCCACCACACGCCCCACACAGCCACCGCCTATGTGTCGCGTGTGGAAAGTATGTGGCACGGCCGCCCAGACCGCAGAGCACGGCTCAGGAACGGCGTGCGAAGCGTCCGGGGTCGGCTTGGTCTCGCGGCTTGACGATGATTTGATCCAGGTTGACGTGCGGCGGTCGCGAGGCCACGAAACCGACGATCTCGGCGATGTCCGCCGCGACCAGCGGATCGATACCCTCGTATACCTTCGCCGCCCGCTCCGCGTCGCCCTCGAAACGCACCAGAGAGAACTCGGTCTCCACCGCGCCTGGCGCGATCTCGGTGAGCCGCACCGGCTTGCCGAGGAGTTCGCCACGCAGCGTGCGGTGCAGCACAGCCTGGGCGTGCTTGGCCGAGGTGTAACCGGAACCGTTGTCGTAGGCGTGGAACGCGGCGACCGAGGTGATGGTGACGATCAGGCCGTCGCCGGAGGCGATCAGCTTGGGCAGCAACGCCTTCGTGACGCGCAGCGTGCCGAGCACGTTGGTCTCCCACATCCAGCGCCAGTCGTCCAGGTCGGCTTCGCTCACGGGCGCAAGGCCTTTCGCGCCACCGGCGTTGTTGACCAGCACATCGACCGACGGCACGGCGTCGGTGAAGGCCGCGACCGACTCCTCCGAGGTGACGTCGAGTTCCACTGCGGTGCCGCCGATCTCGTCGGCCAGCGCGCGCAGCCGGTCGAGCCTGCGCGCGCCGACGTATACGTGATAGCCCTGCGCGGCGAGTTCCCGCGCGGTGGCTTCCCCGATGCCGGAACTGGCTCCCGTGACGACGGCGGTGCGATTGCTCATGGGGGCGAGTTTAGGGCGTACCTCCGCCGTCGCTCCGGTCGTGCGCGATCTGTCGACGGGCTTCGCCCGGCAGCGCCGCTCGAGTGCGGGGTGTTTGCCGGTGTCACGCGCTACCGCACGGATCACCCGCGCGGAGCATCGGCGCCCGGCCTTACGCTGGGTGGCATGGCACTTCGGGAAGCGGTCAGCGCGGATGGCACCAGCATCGTCTATCGAATCGACGGACCCGCCGACGGACGGCCACTCGTCCTGGTGCACGGCTGGTCGGCGAGCCTGCGCTGTTGGGGCGGCGCGGCCGACGATCTGGCCGGCCGGTTCCGGGTGATCGCGATGGATCTGCGCGGTCACGGCTATTCCGGCGTCCCGGAGAACGGCTACGACGATCCCAAGAACTGGGCCGCCGACCTCGCCGCGGTCCTCGCGGCCGAGGGCATCGAGTCCGACGCTGTACTGCTCGGCTGGTCCTACGGCGGCATCGTGATCAGCGACTACCTCACCGCCTACGGCGCGGGCGCGGTGTCGGGCGTCGTATTCACCGGCTCTATGGCCAATATCGGGCGCGACGTACCCGGCGCCGCGACCGGACCCGCGATGCAGGAGGCCATCCCCGGCGTCTTCGAGGCGAGCGCGGGTCGCGCCACCAGGGCCTTCGCCGCGTTCGGCAACGCCAACACCGGCCCGGGCCCGGACAAGGGCGTGGACGCCCAGCGGCTGTTCGGCATCAGCCTTGCCACCCCGCCCGCGGTGCGCAAGGCGCTTTTCTACCGCTCTGTCGACAACACCGAAACCCTTCGCGCCCTCGACATTCCGGTCCTCGTGCTGCACGGCGACGCGGACCCCGTCGTCCCCATCGACAACGGCCGCTACATCGCCGAGAACACCCCGCGTGCGCGTACCTCGTTCTGGCCCGGTGCGCAGCACGGGTTGTTCATCGAGGACCGCCTGCGCTTCGTCACCGAGGTCACCGAGTTCATCGACAGTCTGTAGCGACCGGTGTGAGCGCGACCGGGCCCTACCGGGGCGGCCCCGGCGAGACCGGGGTGGCCGAGACGACCGGGGACGCGGACCCGTCCAGAGCCGACATCTTCTTCCAGGTCGCCCAGTCGATGGTCCAGTCGTAGAGGTCGCCGTCGGCCGCGGACAACGGGATCGAGGTGCCGGTGACCTCGACCGGGTCGCCGTAGCGCGCGGTCGGGAAGTACGCCTGGGCGTCGGCGGGCGAGAGGTTGATGCAGCCGTTGGTGACGTTCGCCGAGCCTTGCGCCGCAAGGGATTCCGGGTTGGCGTGGATGAATTCGCCGTTGTTGGAGATACGCACCGCCCAGCGTTCCCTGACGTTGGTGTAGTACGGCGGATTCGACATCAGGAAATCCTCGTACTTCTCGGTGACCACGTGGATGCCCGAGCGCGTCACGTTGCGCGGCTCGTTGCCCTGGCCGTAGCTCACGGCGAAATCGAAGACGGTCCGACCGTCCCGCACCACTCGCATCCGGTGGCTCGGCGCGTCGGCCTGCACGATCTGGCTGCGGCCGATGCGGAAGTCCGAGGTGAGGTCGGAGTAGCCGTAGTTCCCGCCGCCCAGGTCCAGTCCGTAGAGGTCGGCGGCGACGTGCACGGTGGTGCCCGGCGTCCAGTACTGCCTGGGCCGCCAGTGCACACGCGAACCGCCGTTGTCGTCAGGGAACCAGGCCCACGCGCCCTCGGTGGGCGGATCGGTGGTGACGGTCAGCGCCTTCTCCACCGCGGCCTTGTCGGTCACCGGGGACTTGAACTGGAGGATGATCGGGGCGGCGATGCCGACCTCTTGGCCGTCGCCGATGTTGACCGTCGCCGGGACGGTGCTCTTCGGCGCCAGCGTACGGAACGAGCCGTCGATCGGGACCGGCTTGCCGTCGGCGCCGACGGCGGTGCCCGACCATGTGTAGGTGGCGTCGTAGCCGAGCGGTTCGGTAATGCGGAAGGTGCGCTTGTCGGGGCTGAGCTCACCCTGCACCTGTTTGCCCGCCGCGTTGGTCAGCGCGACCTGGGCGATGGTCCCGTCGGCGACCGTCACGGTGACGGGCGCGACGGGGTTGACGTTCTCGTCGGCGTCGCCGGGGCTCATGGTCACTTCGGCCACCGGACCGGACGCGCCGCCGGACTTGTCGTCGCTGGAACAACCGGCCACCAGGGCGACCACGACGAGCAGGACAGCCGACACGGCGGCCACCGGTCGGCGGATCACGGGACGCTTGCTCACCGCATCGAATTTACGCCTGGCGAACGACCCGACCGGCCCGTTGCCTGGCGCACCGCGCATTTCGTGCGGTCAGGCGTATCTCCGCCTCGGCTGTGCGGTTCGGTCGTCCGACACGTCAGAGCGTGACGCCGACGGTGACGGGCTCGGGCTCGAGCCGAATGCCGAAACGCTCGGCCACGCCGTCGCGCACGGTGCGGGCCAGCGCGACCAGGTCCTCAGCGGTGGCGGCGCCCCGATTCGTCAGTGCCAGCGTGTGTTTCGTGGAGAGCCGGGCCGCGGCATCCGGGCCGGGGAAGCCCTTGGCGAAGCCCGCGCGTTCGATCAACCAGCCCGCGGAGAACTTCACGCCGTCCACGGCCGGGTAGGTCGGAATCGTGACATCACCCACGTGCGCCGTGATCGCGTTCCGCACCTCGGGCACGCGCGCGTGCGGGACCACCGGGTTGGTGAAGAACGAGCCCGCGCTCCAGGTGTCGTGATCGGCGGCGTCGAGCACCATGCCCTTGCCCCCGCGCAGGCGAAGCACCGCGTCCCGCACGTCCGCGGCGGGTCTGGTCTCGCCCTCGGTGGCGTCCAGGACTCTGGTCAGTTCGCCGTAGCGCAGCGGTGCGCTCGCCGCGCCCGCGTTCAGCGCGAAATCCACGTCGAGCACGACCGCGTCGTCGCGGTGCTTGAGCACGCTGGTGCGGTAGCCGAAGCCGAGTTCGGCGGGCTCCACCCAGCGAATCTCGCCGCTCGCGCGGTCGAGCAGCCGCACCCGGCGCAGCAGATCGGCCACCTCGACGCCGTAGGCGCCCACGTTCTGCACCGGCGTCGCGCCCGCGGAACCCGGTATGCCGGAAAGACATTCGAGACCGCCGAGACCGGCCGCCACGGTCGCGGCGACCACCGCGTCCCAGTTCGCGCCCGCCTCAGCGACGACGCCGTCCGCGCCGATCTCGACGCCCGCGGTCGCGATGCGCACCACGACGCCGTCGAACCCGTCGTCGCCGATGAGCAGGTTCGAGCCGCCCGCGAGCAGCAGCACCGGGATGCCCGCCGCGTCCAGCGCGCGCACCGTCGCCACCACGGACTGCGTCGAGGCGCACTCGGCGACCAGCGCGGGGCCGCCGACCCGTAGCGTGGTCAGCTCGGCAAGCCGCACCTCGTCGCGCACCAGCGCACCGGTGTCGGCCAGCACGTCGCGCGCCTGATCGGTCGCCACCACACGTGAAGTTCGCACGCTCCAGACGGTAGCGTGTCCAACCATGGCTACACCCTTGGCGTACACGGCCCGCTACTCCCACCCGGTCGCCGCCGTGCGCGCGGCCTTCGCCGACGAGCAGTACTGGAAGGACCGCATCGCCGAGGTCGGCGGACCGAACGCTCGCCTCGAGTCGGTCACCGTGGAGGGCGATCAGGTGCGCGTCGAGATGGTGCAGGCCATCGCCGCCGAACTGCTGCCGCCCGCCATCACCGCGGTGCGCCCCGGTGACCTGATCATCCCGCGCACCGAGAACTGGACCGGCGACACCGCCGCCTTCGACGTCCGCGTCGAGGGCGCCCCCGCCACCATGCGCGGCACCATCACCCTGACCGGCGACGACACCGCCGCCACCGCCACCCTCGACGGCAGCATCGAAGTGAAGGTCCCGCTCTTCGGCAGCAAGATCGAAGCCGCAATCCAGGAACGCCTCACCGAACTCCTCCAGTCGGAAGAGGAGTTCACCAACACCTGGCTGTCCCAGCACTGAGGATCGTGTGCTGACCGTCACCCAGTAACCTTTTTCGAATGGCACGCCGACTGGACTACTCCGCCCGCTACCCGCTGCACACCACCAAGGAGCTGTACGAGGCGCTGTCGACCCGCGAGTACTGGGAGGCGCGGGTCGCCGAGATGCGAAAGTACACGCCGGCCAACGAGGTGGTCAGCCACGAGGTGAGCGATTCCGGGATCGACGTGGTGCTGCATCACACCCTGCCGCGCGAGATGCTGCCGGAGATCGCGCAGACCGTGATGCGCAAGGACATGGTCATCACCCGCAAGGAGAGCTGGGGCCCGTACAACGGCGAGGAGACCGTCGGCAAGTTCTCGGCGTCGATTCCGGCCGGGCCGGGCAGCCTGAGCGGCACCATCAAGCTCTTCCCCACCGAAACCGGCTGCACCGTGCGCTTCTCCTCGGAGGCGAAGGTGTTCATCCCGATGGTCGGCCCGCGCCTCGAGCAGTTGATTCTGGTGAACCTCGTCGATCTGTTCCGTGGCGAGGCCGAGGAAACGGTGAAGTGGCTGGAAGAGCGAAACCCGACCAGCTGAGCAGACCTATCGGCACGATCACCAGGGGGACCACCGGCGTCAACCGGCTGCGGCGCAGCGACCGTTGGCTGATGCACGACGAGCTGGTCACCGCGCGCCTGTCGGCGGCGCCCGATCCGCTGGTGGTCGACCTCGGTTACGGCGCGAGTCCGTGGACCACCTTCGAGCTGGCGGGCAGGCTGCGCAGGGTGCGGCCGGACGTGCGGATGGTGGGTCTCGAAATCGATCCGGAGCGGGTGGTACCCGGTCGCGACGGCGTCACCTTCGCCAGGGGCGGTTTCGAGCTGGCCGGTCTGCGTCCCGTGCTGGTGCGCGCGTTCAACGTGCTGCGCCAGTACCCCGAGTCGGCCGTGCCGGACGCCTGGTCGACCATCCTCTCCGCCATGGCGCCCGACGGCCTGCTCGTCGACGGCACCTGTGACGAACTGGGCCGCCGCAGCGCCTGGGTGCTGCTGGACCGCACCGGCCCGCTCTCGCTGACGCTGGCGTGGGATCCGTTCACCGTCGAGCGCCCCTCCGACATCGCCGAGCGACTGCCTAAGGCGCTCATCCACCGGAATGTGCCCGGCGAACCGATCCACACCTTGCTCACCGCCGCCGACCGCGCGTACTCGCACGCCGCGCCGCTCGCTCCGTTCGGACCTCGGGTCCGCTGGCGTTCCGCCGCGGAACAGCTACGTGCGCAAGGGTTTCCGGTGCGGCAGTATCGCCGACGGATGCGCGACTGCGTGCTGTCGGTTCCGTGGTCGGTCGTCGCGCCCCTGGGTTGAGCCGGAACCACGTGCGAATGACCTGCGTTCGATCACCTCTGATCCGTGGGTCTTCTCCCGAGCACTCGGCAGGTTTCAGTCGGCGCGACATGTCGCGCCAACGCGGGCGGTGTTCGATACGCGGGGCTGACACGACCCCATTTCGCGAACTCGGCTTCTCCGGTAATTCGTTACGGCAGTCGCGGATTCACATCGAAGTACTCGATCGCGGGAGGGAGCGATCGTGGGGTCCTCACACCGAAACGGCGGGATGTTAGCCTGTATTGGCCTGTCCGCCATAGCATTCCGCCCAGGGTGCGGCACAACACGTGGGATGAGCAAGGGGGAAGCCGGTGGCTGAGCAGAATCCGACGACACCGGGCGGCAACGGACTATCGGTGATACTCGAACCGGCCGCGATCGCCGCCGTGAACGCGGAGAGTCGGAGTAGAGCGGCCACCGAGAATTTCGGCAGAACTCAGGAGCCCGTCTTGTTCACCAACGCGGTGGAGTCGGGGCCAGAGTTTCGAAAGATGATGTCGGACATGGCTCGATCGATCGAATTCGGCGCACCCGGTACCCCGCCGAGGGCGCTGCCGTTGGAGCTGCCATGACCTACCTCGCGCAACCGGCAGGAACGTCGGACACCACCGGTCGTCCAGCCATCGAATGCGACGCAACACGATCCGCGATCAGCGGCTGGGCCACACTGTGGTCCTACGTAGGAACGGCGGCGGGCATTGCGAGCTTGCCACTGGTCGTAGTCTGCATCGAACTCGGAGGGCCCGAGTATTCGCAGACGACACGGCAACTGGCCAGCCTCGGAACCACCTTTTCGATTCTGATGTTCACCATCGGAGGAATAATCGGCGCAACCATGTTGTGGACTGGTCGCCGCCTCCGAAAATCGCTGCGCAGGTACGCATGGACGGAATGGCAAATCGGCTATCTCAACCTGGGCAGTGGGTATGTGGAGCTTCGGGATTCCTCGGGATCCCCTGTCTCGCAACTCGTTCTGAGCACATTCAGGCGAGGCACGATCGCGAACTATGAAACGCAGACCTGTTGGTTCGCGGGCGATCCGATGAAATATGGAGCCATCTCGCGGCCGGGAGGCGGGACACCCCGTTACGCGTACCGATCCCCGGTTTCGAAATCCAACCTCGAGAAGGCCGGACTTCCCGCGGAGCAGGCGGCAAACGGGTTATGGAAGCTTCCGACCGGTCACCGCCCGAAAAGAAGCACCACTGAGAACAAGCCGCAAACAAGCACTACCGAGCACAAGCGGCACGGTGGCATCGATGATCCCGATTTCCCTTCACCGCGCCGTCTCCGGCGCACGCTGGCCTATCTTCTCGACATCGCGATTCACATTGCGACCGGGTTTGTCATCACTGGTGTCCGGAGCGGGGCGCTCTCGGCAGAAGTCAGCCCTCACGACTGGTCACTCACCACGGTGAATCCATTCGAGGTGTTTCTATGGTTCCTGGTTGCCTCCTTCATCGACCGGGTCATCCTCCAAGCGATCTGGCACACCACGATCGGCAAGGCGCCGTTCGGACTGGTGGTCATCGATCGGGAGACCGGCCGCTACCCCCGCCTGAGCAGATTGATCGGAGGCTGGTTCGCCATGTCCTACATTCTGCTCGAGTTCGTGGACAATCCCTCGTTCTATCTTCTTCCCGCGGTCCGGCGTCGAGATCTGCGCGATCGACACAATTCTTCGTCGACACCAGATACTTCGACCGTCGAGGCGAATCCCGGGAGAACCGCTATTCCGTGAGTAACCGCTCGCTTTACAGGGTTTTGCACGGCAAGCGCCGAACGGTGATCTGACCAGAGCCCGCTGGTTCAAGAGCAGCTGTGCGGCGTGCGTGGAAGTCGCCTACCTCGACAACGGCATGATCGGCGTCCGCGACTCCAAGAACCCGACCGGCCCGGCCCTGCTCTTCACCCCCGCCGAATGGGACTCCTTCACCGCTGGCGCCCGAGACGGGGAGTTCAACCGCCTGGACGTACCGGTCAGGCGAAGACGTCCTCGACAGAGGCGGCAGCCAAGACCCGGCCGATCCAGACTCGCACCTGGGCCGGATCCGCAGCGCGGACCGTGTCGACAACCCCCGCCGGAACTGCCCCGAACTTCAAGGTCAGCAGCTCGACAAGGGTATTGGCCCGTTCCTCGGCGCGCCCTTCAGCACGCCCTTCAGCACGCCCTTCGGCGCGGAGGCGTTCGGCGGTGGTCACGATGGCCTCCTTCGCTCAGGGACCGAGTCGGTGCCGGTCAGGCGAAGACATCCTCGACAGAGGCGGCAGCCAGGACCCGGCCGATCCAGACTCGCACCTGCGCCGGATCCGCAGCCCGGACCGTGTCGACAACCCCCGTTGATACCGGACCGAACTTCAAGGTCAGCAGCTCGACAAGGGTATTGGCCCGTTCCTCGGCGCGCCCTTCGGCGCGCCCTTCGGCCCATCCTTCGGCGCGCCCTTCAGCACGTCCTTCGGCGCGGAGGCGTTCGGCGGTGGTCACGATGGCCTCCTTCGCTCGGGGACCGAGTCGGTCGATGAGAGGGTCGAAGTCGATTGTAGCCATATCTCCGACGAGGAACAGGTACCTCGTGACGCAGTGAAATTCATCCTCACCGCGGGGGCCGTCGAGGATCGCTTGCAGGTCATCTGTCAACGCCAGCAGGTCGACACCGAGCCGAGTATTGCCGGGGGTGATCTTGTGCAGGATCAGCATGACCCGGGTCGCGGGAGTGAGGTCGCGATTTCGCAGGGCCCGCAAATCCAGCGCGGCGAGATCATCGAGCAGGAAACGCAGGCGCGGCAGATACGGGTCGAGCGCCGCGCGGGCTGCCGGGTCGAGATCGATGAGGTCGGCCAGTTCGGTCGGGGTGTTCCAGACGCGACCGGTGCCGTTGCTGTGGACCACCAGTGGAATCACCGCGGGCAGGGTGCTGGGCTTGTGGTGCGTGTCCAGATGGTGATTCCAGACTTTGACGAGGTAGTCCATCATCCGCAACGCCATGAATTGGTCGGGCCTGCTCTGATGTTCGACGAGGATGTAGATGTAGGCGTCGTGGTCGTCGAGACGGGTGCGGTAGAGGATGTCGGTGTAGCGGGAACGCAACTCCGGGGAGACGAAGCTGCCCGGTTGTAGTTCCAGCCGATCCCAATCGAGGCGGGTGGCAATGTCTTCCGGCAGTGCCGCGCGGATCTCACCGGCAGCGTCCGCGGGGCGGGACAAGACATGCCGGAAGTAGGCATCGTGTGGGTTCGACGGGACGGCGGGCATGGCAGCGAAACTACCGCCCGAACGGTCCCGCCGACCGGAAATCGCAGCGACACTTGGGAGGTCGGCTGTCCAGGTCGATCCACGTCGAGGAAGCTCTCCGTAGTCACGTTCCGCTGCCGAGTCCGGTCCGGGCAGCGGAGCCGACATCGGCACACAACTCTGGCGGTGTGTCCACCGTCAGGGCACGGTGCCCCGCATAGGTCGGTCGCCCCGAACAGGCGGCGCACCAGCCTGGATGGTCCCAGCTGTATGGAGCGCGGCGAACGGCGAGCCCGCCGTTCACTCGCGGCCGAGCAGCCCGCGTAGCTGCCCGGTCGCCATGGCGATCGGCAGGATGGAGCGCGGCTCGAACGGCAGCGACCAGAGCCCGCCATGCGCGGCGCCGCCCGCGAACAGCGATTCCGGGTTCGGATCGGCCGGGGCCGGATCGTTGAGGTCGGCGACCAGTTTGGCGGCGAGCAAGGTGCGTGCGGTGTCGGGTTCGAAGATCTCGATGCCGAAGCGATGCGCGCTGCGACACGCGGCGGCCAACGAGCGCTGGGACGACACAGCGCGTGTCCAGGTCGGCGGCGCGACGGTATAGGAGACCGTGTGTCCCGCATCGTGTGCGGCGATCGCGCGCCAGCGCAGAATCCGCTGGGCGAGGGCGTGATTCGGTCCTTGCGCCGGGAAGAGCGCGTCGGCGACCGACCAGCACGCGCCCTCGCCGTCGGTGACTCGGGTCCGGTAGTTGGGCCGATAGAGCGCGGATCGGGTGAGCGTGCGCAGCGCGTCTTGGGCGAGGCCGCGCGGCCCGCGACCGTGTAGCCGCGAATGCGCCTGGGCGATTACGGATTCCGGCACGGCGTAGCAGTCCGTCGGCGATCCGACTCCGGCCAGCGCGGTGTCGGGGCGCGCGCCGAGCAGATCGGCGGCGAGCAGGTCGAGGGCGACGGCGAGCCGGACACCGCCCGGCCCGCGTCGGGTGATGTACCCGCCGAACACCGGAAAAGTGTCCCCGCCGAGGTGTTCTCGAATCCAGGGCACGAGGGCGGGAAACTGGGTGGTGACGTCGGCGCCCGGCTGCCCGTCGATCAGCGGATAGCGCAGGACGCCCCCGCCCGCTTCGGCCTCCCCCACCAACTCGCGCCAGCGGGCGGGCCCCGGCCGCGCCACCGCGAGCACGTCGGCGCCCCAGCGCAGCAGCGGGCGCAACGGCGTCAGCTCACCCGCGCCGGCGACGACGACCCGAAACCCTGGCAGCGCCAACCACTCCGGATGATCGATCACCCGCTCCACCGCGGCCGCGAAACCCGGCTCCACTATGCCGCGCTGCCGCCAATCGGTCAGCTCGCGTTGCAACGTCTCCTCGGCGAGCACGGCGCCACGGAACGGAACCTCCAGGCGCCGTGCGGGTTTTCCGGTGCCGCGCGCGGTTCCCGTGTCCGGCCCGTCGGCGGCAACCGAGCCGATCTCCACACCGCGCAACGGTTCCACCGTGTATCCGGTGACGAAGCGCAGCAGATTCCGCGCGGCGCGCAGTCCTTCGCGCGCACTGCCCACCGACGCGTCGGGCGAGCTGGCCGCCAGCGCGGTCATCCCGCGGAACACCGGGCGGTATTGACGCGACCAGTCGCGGCAGGTCTCCACCCATTGCGCGAGATCGGCGTCGTAGCGGCGCACGGCGTCGGCGACCACGGCGGTCGCGAACATGTCGCCGACCCGGTCGGGCGCCCCGGACGGAAAGACGAGATCCCACCTACCCGCACCTACCGACCCCATGATCAGTCACCCTGCCACGATTACGCGCCCGGCAAAACCGGACGGACCTCGAATTCATAGCCGGAACGGATCACCGCGCCTCACAGACCTTTGAGCGCGCGGTGCACCCTGGCGGCGGCTCGCGGCGGCAGACGCACGCTGGCCGAACGGATTTCCGCGCCCGCGCACCGATTGATGGCGACCGCGTCGCCGACCACCTCGTTCAGCGCCACCTGCCCGATATCGGCCTCGGCCAGGTCGAGCACGGTGCGCACCGGCGTTGTCACCAGGAACGCGCCCGCCGATTCCACGTCCGAGCCGATCAGTGGTCGGCGCAGCACCACGAGTCGCGGGGTCACCGGCGGGCGTCCCGCGCCGACCGACAGGTGCAGGAAGCGTGGGCGCAACCGGCCCAAGCCGTGCAACTCGGCGGCGCTGTGGTGTGAGACCGCGGCGGCGCCGTCGAACCAGGCCGCCCACATCGCGTATTCGTCCAGCGGTCCATCGGGCCATTCGGTCAGCCGCAGCATCCCGACTCCGGCCCTGGTCACCGAGCCATCCCCCAGCCCGGCGCGAACCTTGGCCTCACATCCCGTGCGCAGCACCTGGCGGGTGGTGAAGAATCCGGCGTGCCGACCGGCCAGCCTGCGCAGCACACGCCACCCTTGATCGACGGATTCGGGTGCGCGGCCCGCCGCATCGCCAGCCATGCAGACCAGGCTACGCTCGAATTCTGTGTCACATGTCACATTCGAGACCCTCAACGCGCCCACAGAACCCGCACAGAAACGTCGGGAAGAATCGTCCGCATGACTACGAAGCCGCCCACCAAGTTGTCCGTCAGCAGGCGCACGCTGGTGATCGCCCTGGTCGTGGTCGCCACGTTGCTGGCCGCCGTCCTGGTCGGCGGCGAGGCGTACGCGCGCCACGTCGTCTCCCGTTGCATCAGCAGCCAGTTCGAGAAAGAGATGGGATCTCGGATCGATGTCGGCTTCGGCGCCAAGCCGATGCTGATCACCTGGCTGGACGGGAAGGTCTCCTCGGTCACCGTGGACAGCCAGGACAACAAGTTCGGTCCCGCCGTCGGCATGGTGGTGCACGCCGAGTTCCACGATCTCGAGGGCGTGAACAGCGGCAACGGCGGCGGTGTCGTCGGCAGCTCCTCCGCGCACGTCACCTGGAGCAACGAGGGCATCCAGGAGTCGCTCGGCGGCATGGTCAGCGGGGTCCGCTCGTCGTCGGCGACCGGCATGATCACGCTGGACGTGCTCGGCGGCCTCGCTCAGCTCCAGGTGCACCCCGAGGTGCGCAACGGCGTCGTCGAGGTGCAGACCAAGTCGGCCGAGCTGCTCGGCATCGGTCTGCCGACCGATCTGGTCGAGGGCATCGTCGACATCATGACCGAGAGTCTGCAGAGCTACCCGATGGGCCTGAAGGCCACCGAGATCAAGGTGACCGACGACGGCGTCGTCGCGCAGCTCGCGGGTGGTCGCACGGAACTGCCCGCCGCCGAGAACAACGCCGAAGTGCGCTGCTGATCCCCGCGCGATGCGTTCGCGAAAAAGTCTCGGGCCCTGCCGTTTTCCACTCGGCGGGGGCTCAGGCGGGGAAACCCTCCAGCACCGCACGCGATTTCGACAGCCCGAGGCGCGTCGCGCCCGCCGCGACCAACTCGGCCGCCGCCTCCGCCGTGCGGATGCCGCCGCTGGCCTTGATCCCGAGCCGCCCGCCGACCGTCTCGGCCATCAACCGCACCGCGTGCACACTGGCCCCGCCCGCGGGATGGAATCCGGTGGAGGTCTTCACGAAATCGGCGCCCGCGCGCTCGGCGACGCGACACACCTCGACGATCGCCTCGTCCGGCAGCGCGGCCGATTCGATGATGACCTTGAGTACCGCGCGATCTCCGACGGCCTCGCGCACCGTGACGATATCGGCGAGCACGGCGTTGTATTCGCCGTCGAGCGCGGCGCCCACATCGATGACCATGTCGACTTCGGCCGCGCCCTGATCCACCGCGAGCCTCGCCTCGGCGCCCTTCACCAGCGAATGGTGTTTGCCCGAGGGGAATCCGGCGACCGTGGCGACCACCAGACCCGGCGCGCGCACCGGAAGCATGGACGGCGAGACACAGATCGCGTAGACGCCGAGCGCACGCGCCTCGTCGACCAGCGCGGCGATCTCGGCGGGCGTCGCTTCCGGCGCCAGCAAGGTGTGATCGATGACGGCGGCCACTTCGGCCCTGCTCAGCGACGCGGAATCTGCCATGTTTCGAGAGTCTGGCATACGCGAGGCGAATTCCGTTGCGTGCCTGGCGACGCGTACCGCACACTCGTATCTGTCGGTGGATCCGCGGGCTTCGGGAAGCTCGGCCACCTGACGAGCGTTGTGCGGATGGCCCAACTCGTTCGGGAGGAGACGACATCGTGCTGATCCGTCGCGAACGCGCCGAGGACGCCCCCGCCGTCGCGTCGGTGCATCGCAGTGCGTTCGGCGCGCTGTACGCCCGCGAGACCGCCGCGGCCGGACTCGCCGCCGCGCCACCCGCCGAACCGCCCGAGGTCGATCTCGTCGCACGGTTGCGCAGCGACGCCGGCTGGATTCCCACCCTCTCGCTGGTCGCGGTGGAGTTCGACACCGTGATCGGGCACGTCTGTCTGACCCGCGCCGCCGTCGGCCCGTTCCCCGCGCTCGGCCTCGGGCCGCTCGGTGTACACGTCGAGCACCAGGGCACCGGTGTCGGCTCCGCGTTGATGCACGCCGCGCTCGGCGCCGCCGACGCGCTCGACGAACCCCTGATCGGCCTGCTCGGCAGCCTCGACTACTACCCCAGGTTCGGCTTCGTACCCGCCGCCCGCCTCGGCATCGCCCCGGACGAACCGGACTGGTCCTCGCACTTCCAGGTCCGCCCGCTCACCACCTACGAAGCGCAGATCACCGGCGAATTCCATTACGCCGAACCGTTTTACGACCTGTGATCGGCTCCTGCCGGTCTCGGCGCGCACCCGCGCGGATCGTGATGTCCGACCGAAGGCGCCCCCGAACGAGTCACACCGACCGAATGTCACCTTCGATCGGGACACGCCCGCGGGCGGGCGCCGACCAGAGGCGGCCTCCGGTCGTGCTGGGCGGCTGACGGTCACCGCCGGCCGTCAGCTGCGACAGGCGCAGCCGGATGGATGTGCGCTGGGCGAACGGCGGGCATCCGAGAACCTCCACCCCGGAACATCCGGTCCTGGTGCGGTGCGCGAAGCATCACCTGGGAGGATGGGCCGATGAGTTCCGCTCCATCCGCCTCGGACGATCGCCGTTTCGTGTTGACGCTGGGCTGCCAGGACCGACCCGGCATCATCGCGGGGATCACCTCGTTCATCGCCGAGTTCGGCGGGTCGATCGTGGAGGCCGGTTACCACTCGGACACCGAAACGGGCTGGTTCTTCACCCGGCAGGCGATCAAGGCCTCGACCGTGCCCTTCGGCATCGCGGAACTGCGTGAGCGCTTCTCCGAAGTCGCCGCCCGGCTCGGCGCGGCGACGGAATGGCAGCTACACGACACCGGCGAGCGGCGCCGCGCGGTGCTGCTGGTCAGCAAGGACGGTCACTGCCTGCACGACCTGCTCGGCCGCGCCGCCTCGGGCGAGCTGCCCGCGACCATCGAAGCCGTCATCGGCAATCACCCGGATCTGGCCGGAATGACCGAGGCGCACGGCGTGAAGTTCCACCACGTGCCGTTCCCGAAGGATCCGGCCGAACGCGGCCCCGCCTTCGAAGAGGTGCGCAACCTGGTCGACGCGCACGACCCGCACGCGGTGGTGCTCGCCCGATTCATGCAGGTGCTGCCCGCCGAACTCTGCGAGCACTGGGCGGGCCGGGCGATCAACATCCACCACAGCTTCCTGCCCTCGTTCGTCGGCGCCCGCCCGTACCACCAGGCGTTCGCCCGCGGCGTCAAGCTGATCGGCGCCACCTGCCACTACGTGACCGCCGAACTGGACGCGGGCCCGATCATCGAGCAGGACGTGATCCGCATCGATCACGCCGACGAGGTCCGCGACATGGTGCGCCAGGGCCGCGACATCGAACGCGTGGTCTTGGCCCGAGGACTGCGCTGGCACCTGGAAGGCCGGGTGCTGGTGCACGGCCGCCGCACGGTCGTCTTCAACTGACCGCCGTACCCACGCCGCGACCCCGATCGGAGACAACGTCGGCTCCGGTCGGGGTAAGCGGGCGATCGGCTCGGATCAGCCGACCGCTTCGATGCGCGGGGGCGCGTACACCGAGTCGAGCACGCCGGCGAGTTCCTCGTTGAACCGCTCGTACATCTCGACGTTGCCGAGGTGGCCGGTGTTCAGCACCTCGTAGCGCACCAGGCTGCCCACCGATTCGAGCATCTCGGCGATGAGTTCGGAGTGCAGCGGCGGCGTCATGTCGTCGGCGGAGCCGGCCAGGATGGTGGTCGGCACCACCAGGTTCTTCGCGGACTCGCCGAGGTCCATGATCGCGAGCAGCTTGCCGAATTCGGCGCGCACCACCGCGGGGCAGGAGCGCACCACGGCCATGCTGTAGTCGACCAGGTCGCCGGTGGATTCCAGGCTCATGATCTGGCGGGCGAACACCCATTTGACGGGCTTGATCGGCGGAAACACGATCGGCGTGCCGAGACCGAGCTCGCCGACGACGTGCGGCAGCGAGACGCCGGTGCGCTTCCACGGCAGCGGCCGGTTGAAGAACGGCACCACGGTGGTCGTGGCGACGAGGCCGTGCGGCGCGGTGTTGGTCAGCAGGACGGCCTCCGCGCGCCGGGTGACCTCCTCGGGGTAGCGCCCGGCCCATGCTTGCAGCGTCATGCCGCCGAGGCTGTGCCCGACGAGCACGGCCTTGCGGCCCGCGGGCAGCGCCGCTTTCAGCACCGCGGCGAGGTCGTCGGCCAGCAGTTCCATGGTCAGCTTCGAGGAGCCGCGCTCGCTCTCACCGTGTCCGCGCACGTCGTACGCGATCACCCGGTATTCGCCCGCGAAGGCGTTGATCTGGGCATTCCAGTACTCGATGGCGCAGGTCCAGCCGTGGACGAGCACCATGGCGGGAGCGTCGGCCGGACCGTACGCGTGCACCCGCAGCTTCGTGCCGTCGGGCGCGGTCACCGGGATGACGTCGTGTGGAACGGTGGGCGGGTTCAGCGCAGGGGTCGAGTAGGTACGCGCCCGGAGATTGGCGCGATGTACGTCGAGCAGGCCCCGAGCCTTTCCCGGCAGCTCGCCCAACGCGGTCTGCAACTGTGCACGCATCGGACACTCCTTTGTGTTACTGATAATTACAGTAACCCGAAGTACCGTCTGCTAGCTAGTGCAAGCACAAAAAAGGCGCCGCTGCCCGGTACGGGGCAGCGGCGCACAGATGGCACTACCAGCGCGAACGCCAAGTCCGCTTGCTGTGGCAAGCACTAGAAATTTCGCTACCGCAGCCCGTAGACGGGCTCGCGATCAGCGGCTCACCAACGCGGACCGCGCTGGACCTCGTCCACCTTGGGCCGCACATCGGCCAGATAGATACCCGTGGCGATGATGGCCACGAAAGCCAGCAGACCCAGCCCCGCGGGCGAGAGCAGCAGAAGCAGCAGCGACACCCCCAGGATCGCCAGCCAGATCGGCTTGGTCTGCTTGTCCACCGCGGTGAAGGCGTCCGGCCGCTGGCGGATGGCGTGAATCAGGGCGAAGATCGTCGCGCCCAGCGCAACGAGCCACAACACCAGCAAAATCAGTCCGGTCAACCCGTGCACGGTATTCACCTGACCCATGATACGAGCGACGCCCCCGCACAGCAGGCTGTGCGGGGGCGTCGAGGCGTGTCCGACCGGCGCGTGTCCACGGACTACGTCCGGCCATCACCCAACTAGACCTTCTTCGGCGCGGCCTTCTTCGCGGCCGGGGCCTTCTTCGCGGCGGGAGCCTTCTTGGCCGGAGCCTTCTTCGGCGCGCCGTTCTCGGCGACAGGCGGCGTGGTCTCGGTGGTCACCGCGACGACCTCGGCCTCGACGACCGGCTCGGCGACGGGCTCCTCTTCGGCCTTGCCGCCGCGGCCGATCAGGCCGTTGACGCGCTCCAGAACCTCTTCGGCGCGGCCGGCCGCGTCCTTGTACAGGGTCTCGACGCGGTCGATCTGGTCCTCGACCAGCTGGTTGGCGCGCAGCCGCTCGACGGTCTCCTCGCCGCGGACGGCCAGGTCGGCGTACAGATCGAGCACCTTGTTGTAGTACTCCTCGGCCAGCCTGCGCAGTTCCTCGGAGGTGAACTTCTCACGCAGCTCGGCGAGGTCGTCCGGCAGCTCGGCGGGGAGGCCGGACAGCCGCTCGCGCAGCGTCTCGAACTGGGCCTGCACGTCGGCGGGCACGTTCGCGAAGCGCTCGCGGGCCTCTTCCACCCGGCCCGGCACGTCGGCGGAGGCCGCACGCTCACGCACCTGGGTGACGACATCCACGGCGGCGGTGTAGACGGCATCCCCGGCGCCGACGGCGGCGAACAGAGGCTTGCTGCTGACTGTTGCGGTCTTCTCGGTCATATTTTCTCGTTCTCCTGGCGTGGCGGAGTATCGGTTGTCGTGCGCGGAACGTCGCTGTCCCATTCCCCCCCTGGCTCGTTCCCTCCGTTTTCCCGGCGAAACGATTCATAGATCTCCAGGAGCACCTGCTTCTGCCGTTCACTGATCTCCGTGTCGGCAAGCAGGGCATCCCGGACCGGACTGTGCGGCCGCTGCTCGAGATAGCCAGCCCGTACGTACAGCACCTCCGAGGACACTCGCAGCGCCTTCGCGATCTGCGCGAGTACCTCGGCGGAGGGATTGCGCAACCCGCGCTCGATCTGACTGAGGTACGGATTGCTCACCCCCGCCAGTGCGGCGAGCTGACGCAGGGAGACTTGCGCCGCCTCGCGCTGCGCCCTGATGAAACCTCCGATGTCGTGCGCCGCGTTCGCGACGCGACCCCCTCGTTCGCCGACGCCCGCCGATTGCTCGGACGGACCGTCGGTGTACTCGGCGGAAACCTCGGGATGGTCTGCCATCACTCACCTTCTGGCGGTTGTACGGATTCAATTCTAGGGCAGGGTGCTAACTCTTGCAAGCACGCTGTTAGCACGCTTCCGGCAAACCGCCGGCGTGCCGTTTTCTCAACCTTGGAACAACAGGTGCGAAACCGTGTAGATCACCAGCCCGGCCAGCGATCCGACGACCGTTCCGTTGATCCTGATGAATTGCAGATCGCGCCCGACCTGCAATTCGATCTTCTTGCTCGCCTCTTCGGCGTCCCACCTGGCAACCGTGTCGGTGACCAGCGTGGTGATCTCGCTCGCGTAGTTCGACACGAGGTAGCGCGACCCTCGATCGATCCAGCCGTCCACCTTCGCTCGCATCTCGGCGTCGTCACGCAGCCGCTCACCGAGTTGCTGCACATTCTCCCCCACTTTGCGGCGCAACGTACTGTTCGGATCGTCCGCGGATTCCAGGATGAGCCGCTTGGCCGCGCGCCAGGTCGCCTCGGCCATGCCGGTGATTTCCTCGCGACCCATGATCTGCGATTTGATCCGCTCGGCCTTCTTGATCATCGCGTCGTCGTACTGCAGGTCGTGCGCGAAATCCTCGAGGAAGCGATTCGCGGCCAAGCGCACCTCGTGCTCGGGATTCGACCGCACCTTCCAGGTGAACTCGACGAGCTCGCGGTAGATCTTTTCTGAAAGCAGAATGTTCACGAATTTCGGAGCCCATTGCGGCGCGTCGCGCAAAACAATCCGGTCGATGGTCTCCTGGCTACCGAGTGCCCACTGGTGCGCGCGCTCGGCGAGCATGTCCAGCAGGGGCAGCTGCCGGTTGTCGGCGAGCAGTTCGGCGAGCACCCGGCCGATCGGCGGACCCCACAGCGGTTCGGCGATCCGCTTGACGATCGTGTTGTCGATGACCTGCTCGACGTCCTTGTCGCGCAACACCCCGACCACCGCGCGCAGAATCGTCGAACTCTCCTCGGCCACCCGCGCGGCATGCTGCGGGTCGGCCATCCAGCGCCCGACGCGCAGCGAGATCTGGGCCGAGTTCACCTTGGCCGAGACCACCTCCGGCGCGAGGAAGTTCGTGCCGACGAAGCTGCCGAGGCTGGCGCCGAGCTGATCCTTCTTCTTGCGGATGATCGCGGTGTGCGGAATCGGCAGGCCGAGCGGATGCCGGAACAGCGCCGTCACCGCGAACCAGTCGGCGAGCGCGCCGACCATGCCCGCCTCCGACGCGGCGCGCACGTACCCGACCCAGTCGCCGCCCCCGCCGCGCGATTCCAGCCAGCGACAGAACAGGTAGACCACCGTCGCGAAGGCGAGGAAGCCGGTGGCGACGGCTTTCATCTTCCACAGGTCGCGTCGTTTGGCGGCCTCGTCGACGAAGAACCCGGTCGGCCCCGACGGGGTCGGCGGGGCCATGACCGCCGTGTCGGACCGGCGGAGTTCGCGGGTCCCTGTGCGGTCACGCTCCGCTGCCGCCTCCGGGCCCGTCGCTCGCGCCGCTGTGTTGCCGGGAGCTTTCTCCATGTCTCCATTCTGCTGTGCCGCGGGCGGGGGGCACCGATGTGTGGTTCCTGCCGCATCCGGCACCCAAACGGACCTACGCTGGGTGGCCTGCACCTAAGCTGAAAGTCCACGACCATTACGAACGAGGGAGCCCACGCTGTCCACCGAAGACCTTGTCGACATCGGTGAGCGCGCCGAGCGACCGGCTGCGGTGCGCACCGGCCGGATGGACGGCCGCAAGCGCCGATGGCGGCAGCACAAGATCGACCGCCGCGAGGAGCTCGTCGACGGCACCCTTGCCGCTGTCCGCACCCGCGGCAGCAACGCGGGCATGGACGAGATCGCCGCGGAGATCGGCGTCTCCAAGACCGTGCTCTACCGGTACTTCTCCGACAAGAACGACCTGGTCCACGCGACCATGCAGCGGTTCATCGAGACCACGCTGATGCCCCGCGTGTACGGCGCGATCAGCCTCGACGCCGACGAGTTCGAGCTGGTGCGCACCGCGCTGGCCGCCTACGTCGGCACGGTCGACGAGGACCCCGAGGTGTACCGCTTCATCATGGGCAGCGGCTCGGACGCGTCCTCGCTCGCCGAGTTCGAGAAGCTGTTCGCCGAGGTGGTCTCCGCCGTCATCGCGGACAAGGCGGACGCGCTCGGCCTCGACACCACGGGCGCGATGCTGTGGTCCTACGTCCTGGTCGGCGGCATCCAGCTGGCAACTCACTGGTGGACCACCGACAAGACGATGTCGCGCGAAGAGGTCATCGACTACCTGACGATGATGGCCTGGAGTGCCATCGAGGGCATGGCGAAGGCGGGCGGCTCCAGGGAGAAGTTCAACGAGCAGCCGCACGTGCTGCCCACCCGGGACGCCGACGCCTCCAAGTAAGAACCTCCGCCGACCGTACGCCTGTCTGTGACGGTCGGTTCGACAATGCCGCGCGGTTGGTTACTCTGAACGCGAGCGGTGCCACAGTGGGGTTGGTCACCGCCCCCAACGTGGTCACGCGAGCCCGCGCCTGCGCGTCACGTCGGCTACGACCGCGGCACCAATGGAGGTACCTCGATGGCGAAGCAAGTACCGACTTCCCGGCTTGCTCGTGGCACCAAGCTGGGTGCCGTAGCCGCCAGTTCGGTCTTGCGGACGCAGCGCACGAGGCTTTCCATGCGGGGTAGATCCGAGGCCGTGCGCGCCAAGATGGCCGAGGAATCCATGATCCGCACCACCGAGCAGGTGGTCATGGTGCTGGGCACCATGAAGGGTGTGGCCATGAAACTGGGACAGATGATGTCGGTGCTCGATCTGGACCTGGTGCCCGAGGATCATCGCGAACGCTTCCAGAAGCGGCTCGCCGTGCTGCGCAACGCCGCGCCGACCGTCTCTTTCGACGCCATGCGGCAGGTCGTCGAGGAGGATTTCGGGCAGCCGCTCACGGCGATCTTCGCGGAGTTCGACCCGGAGCCGATCGCGGCCGCCTCGATCGGCCAGGTGTACCGGGCCGAGCTGCGCGACGGCCGGGTCGTCGCGGTGAAGGTGCAGTACCCGGGTATCGACGCCGCGGTGCGCGCGGATCTGAAGAACCTCAACATGTTCCGCAAGGTGCTCACCTCCGCCATGCCGTGGGTCACCCCCGCTGTCCTCGACGAGCTGCGACTGAACATGGAGGGCGAGCTCGACTACCAGACCGAGGCCGTCACCCAGCTGCAGATCGCGGAGCTCTACGCGGGGCACCCGTTCATCGCGGTGCCGCGCTCGCTGCCCGAACTCAGCACGACTCGGGTGCTGGTGAGCGAATACCTGCCCGGCAAGGGTTTCGAGGAGCTACGCCAGTTCCCCGAGGACGAGCGCAACCGGATCGGCGAGATCATCTACCGGTTCTACGTCGGTTCGCTGTTCACCTTCAACGAGTTCTGCGGCGACCCGCACCCCGGCAATGTGCTGCTCGTCGACGACGGCCGCGTCGGCTTCCTCGACTTCGGACTGTTCAACCGGATGGATCCCGAGCACGTGCGGTTCGAGACCATCTGCCTGCGCGCGGCCGCCGAGGACCGCGCGGAGGACCTGCGCGAGTTGATGATTCAGCGCGGCGTGATCGACTCGCCGGAGGAGATCGGCGCCGAGGAATGCCTGGAATACGTGCTGGCGGCCTCGGAATGGTGTCTGGTCGACGAGGAACTGACCATCACACCCGAGCTGGCCAGCGGCGCGTTCCTGCTCGCGGTGGACCCGAGGGCCAGCGAGTTCGCGGGCATGAAGCAGCAGAATCTGCCGCCGGAACACCTGTTCTCCCGTCGCGCCGATTTCCTCACCTTCGGCATGCTCGGCCAGCTCAACGCCACCGCGAACTGGCATCGGATCTCCCGCGAGTGGCTCTACGACGAACCACCTGTCACCGAACTGGGCAAGGCGCACCAGCAATGGCTGGCGGAGAACCCGCCGCCCGCGCCGACCAAGACCGCGCGGCCGCGCTCGGCCGCATACGCGACAACGACCACACCCAAGAAGACCGCGGCGAAGAAGGCGCGGCAGCCGAGGGCCGGGCGCAAAGCCTGAGCCGCACCGCACGCCACGGCATCGATCAGGAGTGAACAGACACATGGCAGACAACCGCGAATTCGACATCGCCCTGTTCGGCGCGACGGGTTTCGTAGGCAAGCTCACCGCGGAGTACCTGCTCGACGCGGCGCCCTCGGACGCCCGCATCGCGCTGGCGGGCCGCTCGCTGGACAAGCTGACCAAGGTGCGCGCCGAGCTGGGCCCGAAGGCCGCGGCGTGGGATCTGGTGGTGGCCGACTCTACCGACCAGTCCGCGCTCGACGCGCTGGCCGCGCGCACCAAGGTCGTGGTCACCACGGTCGGCCCGTACCTGCGCTACGGCCTGCCGCTGGTCGCCGCCTGCGCGAAGGCGGGCACCCACTACGCCGACCTCACCGGTGAGCCGCTGTTCATCCGCGAGGCCATCGACACCTACCACGACGAGGCCGCGCGCACCGGCGCGAAGATCGTCAATTCCTGTGGCTACGACTCGATTCCGTCCGATCTGAGCGTGTACCAGCTGTACCGCAGCACGGTCGCGGACAACACCGGCGAGCTGACCGACACCACGCTGATCGCCTCGCTCAAGGGCGGCGTCAGCGGCGGCACCATCGATTCGGGCCGAGCCATGATGGAGGCCATCGCCGCCGATTCCCGCAAGGCCTCGGTGCTCTCGCACCCGTACTCGCTCAGCCCCGACAAGTCGATGGATCCCGACGTCGGCCGCCAGAGCGATCAGGCTCTGCAGCGGGCGAGCAGCATCGACCCGAGCCTGGACGGCTGGGTGGCGACCTTCGTGATGGCCGCGCACAACACCAAGATCGTGCGCCGCAGCAACGGCCTGCTCGGCTGGGTGTACGGCAAGAACTTCCGCTACCGCGAGGTGATGAACGCGGGTAAGTCGGCGGCGGCGCCGCTGGTCGCGGCGGGCATGGCGGGCGGCATCGTGGCCACCATGGCCACCGGCGCGCTGCTGTCGCGGGTCTCGGCGGGACGCAAGCTGCTCGACCGGGTGCTGCCCAAGCCCGGCACAGGACCGAGCGAAGAGGCCCGGCGCAGCGGCTGGTTCACCATGAAGACCTACGCGCGCACCACTTCCGGCGCGAAGTATGTCGCGACGTTCGCCGGTCAGGGCGATCCCGGGTACCAGGCCACGGCGGTCATGCTCGGCGAGGCCGGGCTGTGCCTCGCCTTCGACACCGACAAGCAGCCCGAACTGGCGGGCATCCTCACCCCGGCCGCGGCCATGGGTGACGCGCTGACCGATCGGCTGCGCGCCGCGGGCATGACGATCGAGGTCGAACGGTCCTGAATCGGGCTGCCGCACCACGATTTCCACGTCTAGGAGCTTTGCTCTTGCACGAGTCCGTGAGGGCGGCGCGTTGAACCTGGCGCGCCGCACCATGAATCACCCCGCGCTGGCCGCCGTCTACGAACGCGCGTGGCGGCCGACGCTGTTCTACCTCGCCAGCGGCCGCAGCACCGCGTCCGATCGCCGCGACGCGGTCACCGCGCTGCGGCTCGGCGGAGATCAGAAGGTGCTCGACATCGCTTGCGGCCCGGGCAATTTCACCAAGTACCTGAGCGAATCGCTGTCCGAGGGCGGCTACGCGGTCGGCGTGGACTATTCCGAGCCGATGCTGGCCCGCGCGGTGGCCGACAACGCCGGACCGCGGGTCGGCTACCTGCGCGGGGACGCCCGAACGCTGCCGTTCGCCGACGGAGCCTTCGACGCGGTGTGCTGTTTCGGCGCGCTCTATCTGATCCCGGATCCGCTGACCGCCACCAGGGAGATGGTGCGGGTGCTCGCTCCCGGCGGCCGCATCGCCATCACCACGAGTCACCGCGCCGATACGCCGTTCGGGCGCGCGAGCCGATTCGTGGGCGGCCTGAGCGGTCTGCGGGTGTTCGACGATTCGACGTTCCCCGACCTGTTCCGCGAACTCGGGCTCGTGGAGATCGATCAGCGGGTGCACCGGCTTTTGCAGTACGTCAGCGCCACCCGCCCGGCGTGAGCGAAAGGCCGGGCGGCCTGCGGTTTTCGGCTCCTCTGCGACGGTTCTCACTGAGGGAAAGGTCGTTTCAGCCGAGCCGAGTCCGCTGAAACGCACCCCGCCCGGCACACCGCAGCGCCCGGCACGCGTTCTGAGCGGTGCTCGGAACCGGACCCGATCAGTCGGACGACTCGTCGCCGGACGGCCGAGCTTCGCTCAGCTCGACCATCCGGCGCAGCACGGCGGGCGCGATCGCGAAATCGAGTTCGGTGCCGCCGTTTTCGAAGACGTAGGTCAGGTAGTCGTCGCAGTGCAATGCGGCACGCCGGACCGAGCAGTGCTCTCCGACGACTACCCAGCCACCGATGGTCAACTGGTCGAGCATCGCACCTCCCACCCTGCGGACTAGGCCATTCCCTCGCGCGCCGGACTATTCCAGGCGCGATGCCGCCTTGTCAACGGATTCGCGGCGCGTCATCGAGCGCGTGTCACACGCCTGGAACGGAATATTCCTGGCGGAATAACCACGATTCGGGCGGATAGACGCCCTCGTCGAACTGGAGCACCGCGCCATCGGCGTCGATCGCGGTGAGCTGGTACACCAGCACCGCCGACGTGCGAGCCAACCGCAGCCGCTTGCGCTCCTCCGTTGTCGCCATGCGCGCGCTGACCTGATCGGACACCGACGCCACCCGGCGACCGGTCACCGCCTCGAGGTAGGTGGCGGTACCACCGGGCAGCCGCTGGGTATTCAGCAGGCGATCCGCGACATCGGCGAGGTCGCCGGCGAACCAGGACGTCGAGAGTTCGGCATCGCCGTTCTCGCCGATGAGCAAGCGTCTGCGAGCGATCACCTCGCTACCGAGCTCCAGGCCGAGCGCGGAGGTCACGTACTCCGGACCGTCGACGAGTTCCGCGGCCAAGATGTCCATCGGCTCGCGCTCGGCGTACATCCCGCCGTACTGCCGTGCCCGCCCGGCGGATTCGCGCACCAGCGGTACCGCGTCCGGCCCGCGCACGAAGGTGCCCGAACCGCGTCGGGATTCCACCAATCCTTGCTGGCGCAACGTGTTCAGCGCCTTGGCCGCCGTCGGCCGCGCGACCTTCCACGCCGCGGCGAGCTCGCGCTCGGAGGGCACCTCGGCGCCCGGTGCGAGTTCGCCGCGCTCGATCTGGTCGCGGATGTACCCCGAAATCTGCTGATATTTCGGGAGTACTTCTTCGATGTCGGGCACCGAACGCCTTCCGCTCCGGGATCTGCCAATACTTCGGGCCAGTGTAACCAGCCCGCGAACTCCGCCCCGCCGCCGACCGTGCGCCACATCACAGCACGCGGGCGAGGTCAAGCGGGCAACGGCGGTGGTTACCGGGCGGTAGAGTGCCGACCAGTACGCGTACCTCCGCATCCGCTCCGGTCATGCGCGGTCCAGGGACGGACTGCGTCCGGCAGTGCCTGTTCCGCGTACCTCCGCCGCCGCCGCGGCCACGCGCGGGTTGTGGACGGACTTCGGGCGGTGGGTGTGGACCGAACAGAAGGGGCGACCGGATGGCGGTGCCGGATACCGGACAGGGGCTGGCCAGGGGGTTGTACGCGGCGGCCGTCGGCGCGGAGGGTGAACGTTTCGAGCTGGCCGAGGATGTGGCCGAGAATCTCGCCGCGGCGTGCGACCGATTGGTCGACGACCTGCGAAAGGCCATGGCCACAGGACATTTGGTGACCGAGGTGAGCGGATTTCCGGAGTTGCCTTCCGGCCACGGCCTCGCCGCGGGGTTCGGCGACAAGGGCAGGCAGTTCCTCGATACCGTCGCCGCGTTCCAGGAGACCGCGCTGCTCTTCAAAGCGGCCTACCTCGCGGCGGGCCGTAAACTCGCGGACGCGGAGGCCGCGAATCGGGCCGCGCTCGAACTGGTCACCGAGTATCTGGATCCGCGATGACCGCGCGCGTATCCGAGATGCGGAGGTGGTGACCGTGGTGGACGCCGCGGCGCGCGCCGCCGCCGACGAGATCAGGGTGCAACAGCGCGCGCTCGCCGCCTCGGCCGGAACATCCAGCGGTGGAACGGATCCGGCCTACGCACCGGAGCGGGAGCGGTTCGGCGCGTATACCCACGTGGAGATCTGGGACCGGGTGCACGAGGCGCTCGATCCCGGCGCGCTCGGCGAGACGGCCGCGGCGTGGCAGGCCAATGCCGACGCGGTCGCCGACGCCTTCCAGCACTTCGCCGATGCCGCCAATCGCGAATTCGCCCGCTGGTCAGGCCGATCCGGCGAGGCGGCGCAGCGGGCGACGCGGGAGTTCATCCGGGCCGGCACCGAGGCGCACGACGTGTGCCGCGCGGTGCAGCGCCTCATGGAGCTCAATCGCGATGCGGCGCAGACCATTCGCGCCGCGATTCCGGAGCCGCAGCGCTACGTGCCGCTGGACGACCCTGCGGCGGAAGCCGTTTACGGCGGGCGCCGCAGGATGGAACACGACTTGGCCGCCGCGGCGGCGCAAGCCGACGTCCAGGACACCATGACCTACGTCTACACACCGACCATGCCCGCCTCGGGCGACAGCGTGCCCCGATTCACACCACCGCGCGCACCCTCCGACAGCGGGGGCAGCGCACGGTGAGATGGGTACTCACCCCGGACGAATTCACGCATGTCTGGGAAAGCGAAACGAACCTGGACAGGCGACCGTATCCGATCAACATGATGCCGTCGTCCACCGTGCGCACCGAAACCGAGTACGCCGCACTGCGTTTGCCGCAGCGCTTCGCCAGACAGGCCGACCCGGACCTGGCCGCGGCGCTGATGCTGTGCGCGCGCACCGACGCCACCACCATCACCATCTCGGGTGAGCGCAGCACGCCCGGGCGCAACGGCAGCTCCCCCGAAGGTGACCGCGTCCTGGCGTTCGCCGCGGTGGTGCACAATCACGCGGGCGTGCTCGTCGCGACGCCGGACAAGGTGACCGTGCAGATGTGCCACGCGCGCAACCTCGGCCAGCGCCTTGTGCAGGTGATCGGCTCGGCGCAGCCGGGACGGCTCGGCGCGATGCGCGAGCCGCAGGACGCGGTGCTCACCATGGAGACGGCCGATACGCCCTCGGCCAACGGCCAGCGCGGCGCCGCCCGCTTCCGGCAGACGTTGCGCAAACCGGTGGACTGCCGCGGATTCATCACCGTGACCGTGGACCCGGACAATCCGATGTCACCGCCGACGCGCCACCGCACCTGGCTCGATTTCACCGGCGACGGCCGCTACCTGCTGACCACCTCGCACGACCTGATCCTCACGCCGGTCTCCGACGACGACTTCGCCGTGCAGTTGCTGCGGCTCGCGCAGATCCGGTGACGCCGAACTACCTTCCGTGCGCCCGCGGACGTGGTAAGTCTGGTCGATGGCGAAGCACTGGTCCGTCCCGGTCACCGAGGCCCTGAAAGCGGACGGTCTGCGGATCGCGGAGCTGGCGACCTCGTCGACGCCCGGATTCACCGGGGACAAGCAGCTCGCTCAGGAGTTGCTGATCCAGCGCGGCAGGGCGCTGTCCGTGCTCCAGGAGAAGCTCTACGCCAACGGACGCTCCGGCGACAAGCGCAGCGTGCTGCTGGTGTTGCAGGGCATGGACACCGCGGGCAAGGGCGGCATCGTCCGGCACGTCATCGGGTCGGTGGACCCGCAGGGCGTCGACCACGCCGCGTTCGGCGTCCCCACCGAGGAGGAGCGGCGCCACCACTACCTGTGGCGCATCCGCAAGGAGCTGCCGCGCGGCGGGCAGCTCGGCGTGTTCGACCGCTCGCACTACGAGGACGTGCTCGTGGTGCGGGTGCACGAACTCGTGCCGCGCGCCGAGTGGGAGCCGCGCTACGACGAGATCAACGAGTTCGAGCGCGAGCTGATGCGCGAGGGCATCACGCTGGTGAAGGTCGCCATGTTCGTCTCGCTGGACGAGCAGAAGAAGCGGCTGCGCCAGCGGCTGGAGCGGCAGGACAAGTACTGGAAGTTCAACCCGTCCGACATCGATGAGCGCGCCTACTGGCCCGCCTATCTGGACGCGTATCAGGCCATGCTCGACCGCACGTCGACCGCCGACGCGCCCTGGTACGTGCTGCCCGCCGACCACAAGTGGTACGCCCGGCTCGCGGTCACCGAGCTGCTCATCGACGCGCTGGAGAAGTTGAATCTGGACTGGCCACCGGCGAATTTCGATGTAGCCGAACAACTTCGCCGGTTGGACGAGTCCTGAAGTTCGGACCCGATCCCGCTCGCGCAGCGGGAGCTTGCGGGTCGCCGATTCGAGCACACTGCTGCGAATTCGGCGCCCGCGGAGATAACAGAGCAGCCGAGGTTGAATCGGGCCGCCCGTAACGCTTCACCTCGGTGCCCAACGCGGCCCCCGTCGGTCCCCTCCCGGCGGGGGTCGCCTCTGTGTGGGTGCGGGTCGAGGCGTTCACGAATCGGTCGGGCGGTCCGCTGATCGCGGGCAGCGCCGGTCCAGGTCCGCCGCGACTCGCGCGTCGACGGCGCCTGTCGAGATTCCTTGGTGTGCGCACTTTTTCGTAACAGCGGAGCTATTGCGACCGATCGGTCAAATATGGAACACTTCGGGCCGCCATGCACAACCACAGAACAGGACACCTGATGAAGAAGTTCGTAGTTGTCGCCGCCGTGATCGCAGGGCTCGTAGCGCCCGCGGGTTCGGCCGCCGCGGAATCCGTTGCCGCGCCTGCCGCTACGACGTCGGCCGCGTCTCCGGTGGGTTCCTCGTCGGCGGATGTGTTCTGCGCCGTTCTGAAGTTCCTGAAGGGCGGCTGGGCGGGTCGTCCCGCCGACTGCTCGTTCTGACGGAATCACCACCCCCCCAACATTTCAGGAGTTTCGAATGTCCGCACTGCGTGGAATCTTCGTCGGCGCGCTGATCGGTGCCGCGACACTTGTCGGCAGCGGCGCCGCTACGGCCGAACCGCTTCCGCTCGAACCGTTCACTCCGGCGGCGACCGAGTCCGTCGCGGGCGGGCTTTGTGACGCCCACCCCGCGATCGGGCTGTGGTGCTTGATCAGCCAGTCGGCGTAGTCGTACCCGCAGCACGGCTGCGCGCGGGAACGGCCTCTGCGCGGGTCGATCCCCGCGCGGGGGCCCGCGCGCGTCAGATCCGGCGCATCACCGAGACGACTTTGCCGAGGATCACGGCCTCGTCGCCGTCGATGACGTCGTAAGCCGGGTTGCGCGGTTCGAGGTAGACGTGACCGTTGCGGCGGCGGTACACCTTCACTGTCGCCTCATCACCGATCATGGCGGCGACGATGTCGCCGGAGTGCGCCTCGTTCTGCTGGCGCACCACCACCGTGTCGCCGTCGCAGATGGCGGCGTCGACCATCGAATCGCCGCGCACGCGGAGCGCGAAAACCGTTCCTCGACCGACCAACTCGCGCGGCAGCGTCAAGGTGTCGTCGGCGTGCTGGTCGGCGAGGATGGGCGTGCCCGCCGCGATGTCGCCGACCACCGGCACGGTCACCGAGGCATCGGAGGTCTCCGCCCGCGACGTGCCCTGGAGGAACAACCGCACGTCGATCGGACGCGCCATCCCGGAGCCGCGCCGCAGGAATCCCCGCTCCTCGAGGCTCTTCATGTGCTTGGAGACCGTCGACGCCGACAGCCCGACCGCGTCACCGATCTGCCTGCCGTTCGGCGGATACCCGTACTCGACCACCCAGTCCCGAATCACGGCCAGGATCCGCTGCTGGCGCGGCGGCAGCGTCGAAGTATCGAGATGCTCGAAGTCGTATCCGGTCACCTCGGGAATGCTAGAGGCGCGCTCGGACAAATTCGGCTCGCGACTCGGTCGCCCTCTACGGTTGGACTATGTCCGGAGATGCGGCGCGGGACTTCTACGACCACTTGGCCGACGAGTATCACCTGCTCTATCAAGACTGGCCCGCGGCGGTCGCGGGGCAGGGGCGGGCGTTGGATCGGGTATTGCGGGGGCGGTTGGGGGCGGGTCCGTCGACGGTGCTCGACGCGGCGTGCGGGATCGGCACGCAGGCGATCGGGTTGGCGGCGTGCGGGCACACCGTGGTGGGGATGGATCTGAGTCCGGTGGCGGCGGCGCGCGCGGCCGAGGAGGCGCGGACCAGGGGTTTGCGCTTGCCGACCGTGGCGGGCGATATGCGGGCGCTGCCCTTCGCGGGCGGGTGGGCCGACGCGGTGGTGTGCGCCGACAACGCGCTGCCGCATCTACTCACCGCCATCGAGGTCGGCACCGCGCTCGGGGAAATGTGGCGGGTGCTGCGACCAGGCGGTCTGCTGGTGCTGACGACCCGCGACTACGACGCGCTGCGCGCCGCGAAACCCGCTGGGATGCCGCCGAAGTCGATCCATTCCAGCGCGGGACGCACCGTCACCTTCCAGCTCTGGAGCTGGCACGAGGACGGCGAGCGGTACGACTTCGAGATGTTCCGGCTCACCGAGGGCGGCGACGGCTGGGCCGTCCGGGTCGGCGGCGCGCGCTACTGGGCGCTGACCAGGGCACAACTCACGGAGTTCGTCACGGAGGCGGGCTTCGTCGAGCCGACCTGGCACACCCCAGAGGAAACCGGCTTCTTCCAGCCGGTGCTCACCGCACACCGCTCGGGACCGGCCTGAGGTCCGCCGATTTCGTCCGCACGACAGTCGACCGGACAGAGCGGAACCGTAGCGAGCGAGCCGTGGCGAGTTGATGCCCTACGTAGTACCCTACATTGCATGAAGACCAAGACGAGCGTGTACCTCGAATCCCAGCAGGCGGCCCGTCTCAAGCAGGTCGCGGAGGAATCGGGCCGATCGGAAGCCGATCTCATCCGAGAAGGGATCGACCTCGTACTGCTCCGCACACAGAAGGTCCGCCGAACTCGACCGTGGCCGTCGTTCGACTCCGGCGATCCGAGTTTCGCCGCCGATAGTGAGGAATCGCTCGGCGAGGCCTACGGGCGGTGAGCTTCTTCATCGCCGACACCTCGGCGATCCTCGCGGCCTACGACCGCGCCGCCGAAATGCGAGAGCGTGCCCGCGACTTCCTTGCCACCTCGGTGGCCGTTGTCTCGCCGCTGGTGCTCGATGAGATCGATCACCTGTTGATCGCCCGATTCGGCAAAGACCGTCGCGTCGCCGATCTCGTCCTCGACGACCTCCTCGCCTCCGCTGAGGAAGGCGCGGTACTGATCCCGGCGATCGACCGCGACGACCTCCGCGTGTCGCAAAAACTCATCGAGCAGTACCGCGGACTGCGACTCGATCTCGCCGACGCGGTCAACGTCGTGCTCGCCGAGCGCTATCTCACCAACGACATCCTGACGTTGGACGAGAAGGATTTTCGTGCCATCAGGCCCCTCACGCCTGCCCACGTCTCATTTCGATTGCTCCTCCAGGACAGCTGAGTCTGCCGCGCGCTCGGTGCCGATCAAGTCGAAGAGTTCCGCCGCCACGCGGTCCGGGAGTTCGATGCCCGGGAAGTGGGTGTGGCCGTCGAGGCGGGTGTAGCCGAACCACGGGTGGGTGCGGCGGAATTCCTCGTGCACGGCGTCGTAGTCCAGGGACTTCGGGTGCGAGAAGACGTGGCGCACCGGGCGCGGCTCGGTGAGCTTGTCGAGGCGCCCCATCGGCGAACACCATGTGGCGTAGGCGTTTTCGATGACGCGCCCCGAGCGCGCCCACATGTCGAAACCGTGGCCGCCCGCCTCGTAGCGCACGTGATCCAGCACCGACTGGTCGACGCTGCCCGCCAGCCAGCTGTCCACCAGCGCCTGCTGGGCGGCCCGCCAGGTCTCTTTGCGCTGGAGCGCCTGGAGTCCGGCGGCGAACTCCGGTGGCGGCGGGGTCATGATGAGGTCGAGCAGCAGTAGCGCGGGAACCCGTTCGGCACCGAGCTTTTCGGCGATGTCCATCGCCGCCCAACCGCCGTGCGCGTGCGAGAGGGGGATGAAGGACTCCACCTCCAGCGCGTCGAGCAGGCCGATGGTGTCGGAAACCTGTTCGGCCACGCCGAAATCACCGACGAGCGTGCGGTCGACGCCGTGGCCGCGCCAGCACACCCGCACCACCCGGTGGTGCGGGCGCAGGTACGGCAGCAGCCGGTCGAAGGCGCGATGGTCGTGGCCCCAGCCGGGCAGCAGCACGATCGCGGGCCGCCCCGGCGCGTAACCCTGGTCGTCGAAACCGATCTCGACGCCGTTGATCCGATAGGTGTTGAGCATTCTCTTCTCCTGTTTCTTGTTCGGCGAGCGTTCTCATGAAGCGGTCGGGCGCAGCTTGGTCGCGGCCAGCTGACTGTCGGTGAACCCGGAGGTGCGCCCGACCAGGCTCAGCAACGGGTCGCGCACCGCGTCGGGCACGGTGTTGAGCAGTCGCATCCGGTACGAAGTCCGCTGTGTGCGTTCGACATCCGGTCGCTGCTGGCGCTCCCAGGCGGCCAGCGCGTCACCCAGGGCAAGTCCCGACCTGCTCACCGTCGCGGCCAGCGAGACCGCGTTGGTCATCGCGGTGCCGCCGCCCTGCCCGAGGTACGGCGGCTGGGCGTGCGCGGCGTCGCCGAGAAATGCGACCCGGCCGCACGACCACGAGCGGAGGCGAATGTATTCGAAGGTGTCCCAGCGAATCGGAATGCCCTCGGCCCGCCGCAGCAGGTTCTCCAGGCCGGGAAAGCTACGCACCCAGGACTCGAAGTCGATGCTCGAGCCGCGCGTCGACGGGTCGTCTACATCGGAAACCAGTGCTAGATAGACGTGTTCGGGGGTGCACGGCGTGTAGAGCAATCGGCGCCGCCCCTGGAAGTACTCGAGGTGCTGGAGCAGGTCCTCGGCGGGAAAGTAGTCCGCCGACGCGGGCACCATGAGCCGCGCCGCTCCTTGGCGCATCCGCACCCGCCGGGTCGCCATATCCAGCCGGTCGCGCAGCCGGGAGTGCACACCGTCGGCGGCGATGACGAGGTCCGCTGTCTCCGTGCGTCCGTCGTCGAACGCGACGGTACCGTCCGGGTCCGCCGACACCGCGCGGGAATCGGTGACCAGTTCCACGCCCGCACGCTCGGCCGCGTGCACCAGAGCCTCGATCAGCCGGTCCCGGAGCAGCGTGTAGCACCGTGGCTGACCCGGCCCGTTGATGCCGATCCGGTAGAGCGTGCGGCCGGTCCGCGAGCGCGCCTGCACGGCCGGTCCGATGTGCGCGCCGAACGTGGCTTCGCGATAGGCGCCGATCGCCTCCAGCGCGGACAAACCGTTGTCCCACACGTAGATTCCGGCTCCGACGGCGCGGATCGCGGACTGCCGCTCGTGCAGCCGCACCGTCCACCCGTCCATGGCCAGCGCGGTGGCCGCGGTGAGCCCGCCGATGCCTCCGCCGATCACTTCCGCATGTCGTCCCACCGACCGGTTCCGCTCGCGTCCTTTCACGGGAGCTCCAGAACGGCAGGCGAACCGGGCCGATGACGCGGCTGGTCGCCGAGACTTCCGGTCCGCACGAATTCGCCCCAGTAGCGGCGGGTTCGGGCGCCGAGCTCGTCGAGACGAGCCGGGTCCAGCGGGCGCACCATGGGCGCCGCGCGCCAGTCGTCGGCCGCGCCGAACAGCAGCGGCAGTTCGACGCAGTGACACGCACCGAACGGGCCGTCCGGATGCAGCGCGCCGAACCGGTAGCAGAAGACCGTGCCACCGGATTCGGTCAGCAGGTCCGCGAACTGTAATACGCCGTCCTCGAAGATCTTTCGGCCGACGATCCGCTCGGCAGCGGCCGTGAGGCGCGCCCCGACGACCGGCATGCGCCGCACCCTGTCGAACACCGGGTGCGGCCCGCCGTAGAACGCCCGCATCTCCGCCGCCGTACTGCCGACCAGCACCGGCGTCCGCGCCGCGCGCTCGCGGACCAGCCGACGCCAGTCCTCGTCACCGGGCAGTACCTCGGTCTCGCACACCGGAAGGAAGGGCGGCGCCGAGTTCAGGCCGCCGAGTCCCGCCAGACGCATCGCTGTACGTCCTTGTGCGGCAATAATTTCCGCAACGGCCGCGGACCGTGGATCGCCGCCGAGCTCGCTGAGAAACACCGCACCGACCCGCTCGGCGTCAGCGGGCCGATGGAAGCCGACGCCGAACGGCGCGCTCTGCACGATCGCCCGCCCGAACAACCCCTCGGCCCGGACGATGCCCAACAGCGCGACGACCGACTGCGCGCCCGCCGACTGACCGGCGACGGTCACCCGCGCGGGATCACCGCCGAAGGCGCGAATGTTGTCGCGGACCCATTCGAGCGCCGTCAGCTGATCCAGCAGGCCCAGGTTGCCCGGCGAAACCCCCGGTGCGCGAGCGTAACCCAGCACGCCGAGCCGATAGGACACGGAGACGACCACGATTCCGGTCTCGCGCACCAGCCGGTCCGCGTCGTAGAGATTCCATTCGCCGCCACCGGTCAGGTACGCCCCGCCGTGCAACCAGACCAGCACGGCACAGCCACCGGGTACGGTCCGGACCGGCGCGGTGACGGTGAGCGTGAGGCAGTCCTCGGACTGTTCGAACGGCGCGGGCGTGCCCATCACCGACGCGAGCCGGGCGGGCAGTTGCGGCGCGCTCGGACCCCGGCTCGTCGCGTCACGCGTCCCGTCGTGCGCCGGTACCCGCTCGGGCGGCCCGAATCGCTCGGCGCGCGCGTACCGGATGCCCCGGAACGCCACCACGCCGTCGGCGCTTTCGCCACGCAGACCCCCGCGGACCACATCGTCCATGTCACTCTCGCCTTCTAACGCAAGTTGACTTGCGTTGTGGCTACACCGTAGGACCCGCATGGAAATAACGCAAGACGACTTGCGATAATCGAGATATGGCGAATCCCCAGATCCGCGGCGCGCGATTGCGGCAGGCCGTGCTCGACGCCACGCTGGCGCGTATCGAATCCGTCGGCATCGAGCAGGTGCGCGTCGCCGACGTCGCCGACGCCGCGGGCGTGCACGAGACCTCGATCTATCGCCGCTGGAAGACGCTGCCCAAACTGCTGCTCGACGCGCTGCTCGCGCGTTTGGACGCGGAGGTGCCGATCGCCGACACCGGCTCGGCCCGCGCCGATTTGGAGGCTTTCCTCGCCGATCTGATCCGGTTCGCCGAGACGCCCTCCGGCGCCGCGCTGATTCGCGGCACCGCCATCGCCGACAACGATCCCGAGGTGGCCGAGGCGCGCAGGCAATTCTGGGTGGCTCGGCTCTCCGCCTCGGAGGAGATCGTGCGCCGCGGGATGGCACGCGGCGAACTCGTGCCGACCACCGACCCGAGGCTGATCATGCTCACGCTCGGCGGATTGGTGCACTTGCAGGTCACCCACCTCGGCAGCGCGATTCCGGCCGCTTGGGCCCGCGACGCCGTCGATCTGGTGCTGAGCGGAGCCGCGACGCGCTGAGCAGGCCCGCGCCCCCTCGCACGCGCGCGTGAAACTCCTGACCGCGTCTGTGAAACTTCCGAGCCCGCCCGCGCGAATTACTGAGTGGGCCAGTGGGAAATTTCGGAATCTCTCAGGTTGACCCACGATGATGTGGCCGTGCCCGACCGCTCCGCGAACAGTTCCGGAACTACGATCGTGGCGGCAGGCGAAACCGGCAGGCGAGCGAAAGGCGTGGTGAACGCACGGTGAGCAACAACCCGGGACGGAAGAATCCGCTGCTGAATGCGGAGCGCGCCGACCGTAACCGCAAGATCCTCATTCAGGTGGCGGTGGCCGCCGTGCTGATCGGCCTGATCGCCGCGATCGGCATCGGAATCGCGATCAAGAAGGCGGAGAAGGACGACCCGGGCCCCACCCCGAGCATCGCCGCCGCGCAGGCGCCGGGGGCCGTCACCGGATCCCTCACCGACAACGGTTCCATCCGCGTCGGCAAGCCGGAGGCCAAGGTCACCGTCCGGGTGGTCGCCGACCTGCAGTGCCCGGCGTGCAAGGCCTTCGAGGCCGCCTACGGCAAGGTGCTGGAGGACGCGGTCGCCAACGGCAGCGCCGCGGTCGAATACAACATCATCTCGTTCCTGGACAAGGCCTCCACCACGGAGTACTCGACCCGCGCGGCCAACGCCTCCTACTGCGTCGCCCAGCAGGACCCGACGAAGTACCAGGCGTGGCTGAAGGCGATGTTCGCCCAGCAGCCGCCGGAGGGCGGCAACGGCCTCACCGACCAGCAGCTCATCGATATCGCGAAGTCGGTCGGCTACACCGACGAGGTCGCGAGCTGCATCACCGACCGCACCTACGACAAGTACGTCGCGTCGACCACCAACCAGGCCTTCGACAGCGGCATCCAGTCCACGCCGACGGTGTTCGTGGACGGCAAGCAGGTCAACCCGAGCGCGCTCGAGCAGGCCATCGCCACGGCGGCCGCGGGACAGTGATCGCCGCGCCACCCCGGTCCGCCTGGCTGCTGCTGATCTGCGGCCTGGCGGGCTGGCTCGCTTCGATGGCGCTGACCATCGAGCGGTTCAAGCTCTTCACCGATCCCGACTACCGGCCCTCGTGCAGCATCAATCCGATTCTGTCCTGCGGCTCCGTCATGGTGACCGATCAAGCGTCGGTGTTCGGATTCCCGAATCCGCTGATGGGCATCGTCGGCTTCTCAGTGGTCGTCACCCTCGGCGTCCTCGCGGTGGCCGGGCTCGGGTTCCCGAAGTGGATCTGGGGTGGCCTGTGGCTGGGCACGGTGGTGGGCATCGGCTTCGTCTGCTGGCTCGTCTTCCAGAGCCTGTATCGGATCAACGCGCTGTGCCCGTACTGCATGGTGGTCTGGGCGATCATCACCCCGCTGTTCGCGGTGGCCACCGATCAGCTGTGGGGTCGTTCGAGCGGCCCGCTCCACGTGCTCGCGGAATGGCGCTGGACCATCGTCGCGCTCTTCTACGCGGTGGTGCTGCTGCTGATCTTCCTGCGTTTCCAGGACTACTGGCTGAGCCTGTTCTGAGCCGGGTCAGTTCGGCGCGCCCTTGCCGAGCACCACGGTCACCGTCCGCTCGACGCCGCCGGGACCGAGCACACCGAGGCGCACCGTCTCGTCGGGTTTGCGCACGTTGATCGCCGCGCGCAGGGCGCGGGCGCTGGTGATCGCCCGGCCGTCGATCGAGGTGATCACCTCGCCGTCGGCGAGTCCCGCGGCGTGGGCGGGGCTGCCGTAGATCGCGACATCGATGCGCGCGCCACTGGGTCTCCCGTCGGAGATCAGCACGCCGAGCGTCGCGGTCGGGCCGATGTGCACCGTGTCGGTCGGCGTTCCGGAACGGATCTGGCGCACCACCCGCATGGCGGTGTCGATCGGCACCGCGTACCCGTTGGGGCTGTCGACCTCGGGGTCGTGCTCACCCGACGCCGCGGTGATCACGCCGATGATCGCGCCGCGCCAATCGGCGAGCGCTCCCCCGGACTGCCCGGAGGTGACCCCTGCGGCGACCTCCAGCATCCCCGACAGCGCCTTGCGGGACAGATCAGCGGAGTTCAGCGCGACGATCGTGCTGTCGAGATCCGTGATGTTCCCGGTGATCGAGGTCGGCGTGCCGCCCGCGCCACCCGCGTTGCCGATGGCGAGCACCTCGTCGTGCAGCCGCACATCGGCGGAGCTGCCGAGCCGGGCGACGGTGAGTCCGGCGGCGCCGGGCAACTCGAGCAGGGCGATGTCGACGCCGGAGTCGTAGCCGAGCACGGTCGCCGACCAGATCTGCCCGGTGCCGACCGAGGTCACGGTGACCGTATCGGCGCCCTTGACCACGTGATGGCTGGTCAGCACCTGGCCCTCGGCGCTGAGCACGATGCCCGATCCGGCCGCGCCCTGACCGAACGTCTCGGTGGCGGTGCTGATGTGCACCATGGCCGGTTCCACCGCGGCCGCGACCGCCGCACGGTCCAGCGGCGGCGTCTGCGCGGGCGGCATCGGCGCGATGGCGGTGCCCGGGCCGGTGAACAGCGGCCAGCCAGGCAGTTCACCGCGATAACCGAGAAAGCCCGCCAGACCGAGCACGGCGACGACGATCAGCGTGAGCGCTCGCCCGCCGCCGCTACCGCGCCGTCCGTCGTCCATGGGCACTCCCGCCTTGCTATGCCTGACGAATTCCATTGTGGCCGGAGATCTTCTTCGTAGATCAGGAATTCCGGTCCCCGCTGCGGATCGGAGAACCGGACGGTATGGGCATCCCCGGCGCTGGGCTCGACAAACCTCTGGGCTCGACAAACCCGAGCATGCGACGGTAGGCATGTATCCATGAGCACCGCTGCCGCCGCCTACGCCCTGCCCGCTCCGGACGGAGCCTTCGAGAAGGTCACCATCGAGCGCAGGGAACTCGGTCCGCACGACGTGCTGATTGACGTCAAGTACGCGGGCATCTGTCACTCGGACATCCACACCGCGCGCGACGAATGGGGCGGCACCCGCTACCCCTGCGTGCCCGGCCACGAGATCGCGGGCCTCGTCGCCGCGGTCGGCTCGGCGGTGACCAAGTACAAGGTCGGTGACCGAGTCGGCGTCGGCTGCATGGTCGACTCCTGCGGCAAGTGCGCGCCGTGCCTGGCCGACGAGGAGCAGTACTGCCAGGTCGGCGCCACCATGACCTACAACTCCACCGTGGACCCCGCGGTGCAGCCCGGCGGCTACACCATGGGCGGCTACTCCACGCAGGTGGTGGTGACCGAGAACTTCGTGGTGGCCATCCCGGAAGGCATCGGCCTCGACGTAGCCGCGCCGCTGCTGTGCGCGGGCGTCACCCTGTTCTCGCCGCTGCGGCACTGGCAGGCCGGGCCGGGCAAGCAGGTGGCGATCATCGGCATGGGCGGGCTCGGGCACGTCGGCGTGAAGATCGCCGCGGCGATGGGCGCGGAGGTCACCGTGCTCAGCCACTCGCTGAGCAAGCAGGAGGACGGCAAGCGGTTCGGCGCGCATCACTACTACGCCACCGGCGACCGGCAGACCTTCCGCGACCTGCGCGGCCGCTTCGATCTGATCCTCAACACCGTCTCGGCCGACCTGCCGCTGGACGACTACATGAAGCTGCTGAACCTCGACGGCACGCTGGTCATCCTCGGCCTCCCCGAGAACCCGATGACGGTCAAGCCGTTCACGCTCGCCGGCTACCGCAGGTCGCTGGCGGGCTCGATGATCGGCGGCATCGCGCAAACCCAGGAGATGCTCGACTTCTGCGCCCAGCACGGCATCGGCGCGGAGATCGAGCTGATCTCCGCCGACGAGATCGACAGCGCCTACGACCGTGTCGTCGCGAGCGACGTGCGGTACCGGTTCGTCATCGATACGGCGACGATGTAAGGCGAGAGTTGTCCACAGGCTCCGTCCGACGGGGCCGGATCAGCGCACTCGCGGCGGCCGTGCACCCATCCCTCGGCCCACAGCGTGGCATGTTGCGGGCGCGGGTTCCTCTCGCGTAAGTACCGTGGATTTGTGTCCGCGGATGACGAAGACTCGACCAACCCGAAGTCCGATGCGGGAGATTCCGCCGCGCGCGGGACCGGTGCGCCACGTGCCGGAGCACCCGGCTCGAAGGAGCCGGGCCCCGGGGCACCCCGGTTCGAGAAGCCGCGTTCGGAGGCAGTGAAACCCGGAGCGCCGAGATCGGCGAAGCGCGAGCCCGACTCGGATCGCGGCGGCGGGGTGCTCACCGACCTCTCGGCCGGTCCGCCCCCGTGGCTGCTGCGCGCCTTCCTGCTCGCCGCCGCGACGGTCGCGGGCCTGATCTTCGGATTCTGGGTGTTGCAGCGACTCCAGGGTCTGCTCACCGTGCTGATGGTCTCGCTGTTCCTCGCCTTCGCCATCGAACCCGCGGTCAACTGGCTCGCCGCGCGCGGGGTGCGACGCGGACTCGCGACGGGCGTGGTGTTCCTCGGCCTGCTGATGATCGTCGTCGGGTTCGTCTACACCCTCGGCTCGCTGCTCGTCGACCAGGTGACCACGCTGGTGCAGAACGCGCCCGAATACGCCGACCGCGTCGTCGACTGGGTCAACCAGACGTTCAACACCGAACTCTCCGGCACCGACATTCAGAAATACGCGACGGAGTGGAGCGACCAGCTCGAGGGCTACCTGGTCGGCTTGGCCGAAAACGCCTGGGGCATCGGCACGGCCGCGATCGGAGCGCTCTTCCAGATCCTCGGTGTGCTGCTGTTCACCTACTACTTCGCCGCCGACGGCCCGCGCTTCCGCAACGCCATGTCCTCGCTGCTTCCGCCGCACCGCCAGCGACATGTGTTGCGCGCCTGGGACATCGCGGTCGACAAGACCGGCGGCTACATCTACTCGCGCGGCCTGCTCGCCGTCTGCTCGACTCTGGCGCACTACGTGGTGCTGCGCGTACTGGACGTGCCGTCGGCGTTCGCGCTGGCGCTGTGGGTCGGCGTCGTCTCCCAGTTCATCCCGACCGTCGGCACCTACCTGGCCGGCGCCCTTCCGGTGATCGTCGCCCTGGTGAACGGCGGTCCCGGTGACGGGCTGTGGATCCTCGGATTCATCGTCCTCTACCAGCAGTTCGAGAACTACGTCCTGCAACCGCGCATCACCGCCACCACCCTCGACATGCACCCCGCCGTCGCCTTCGGCGCGGTGATCGCGGGCGCCGCGCTACTCGGCCCGACGGGCGCGCTGCTCGCCATCCCCGTCACCGCCACCGTGCAGGCCTTCGCGGGCGCGTACATCCGCCGCTACGAGGTGGAGACCGACGTGGAATCCCCCGCACCCGAACCGACCAAGCCGAACGGCCGGAAAAGAATGCGCGAACTGATGCTTCGGCTCACCCGCACCCAGCACTGACCAGTTTTCCGCGAGTCATGGCGCCGGGCGATCGGCTTGTCACGACCGGAACGACTCCGCGTGCCGGAGCGACCCGGTTCGCGTCGAAGCAACCCCGTCCGCGCCGAAACGACCAGGTTCGCCGGAAGCGACCTGGGTTCGCGTCGCAACGACCCTGATCGCATCGAAGCTACCGGGTCATCCGGCCGGGACGATCAGGCGCAGGACGGCGTCGACCGAGGACTCGGCGAGTTCCTCGTCCAGCGGCAGGTGGCCGAACAGCGCGCGGAAATAGATAGGCGCCGCAACGGCGTCCAGCACGAAGTCCATGTCGATCTCGGGGCGCACCTCGCCGCGGTCGATCGCCGCGCGCAGCGCAGTCTCGGTGGTCTGTCGTCGCGGCTCGAAGACGACGGCAAGGAAATGCTCGCGCAGTTCGGGGTCGTTGGCGAGATCCGCGAGCAGCGCGGGAAGTACCCGATCGAGCGACGTATCGCGCAGGGCGGCCACGAGATCGCGCATCGCCGCGAACAGATCGGCGCGCAGGTCGCCGGTGTTCGCGGTGGGCCGCAGACCGAGCAAGTCGGCGACCACCGCCACGACCAAGTGCCGTTTGGACGGCCAGCGCCGATAGATCGCGGGACGGTGAATCCCTGACCGCGTCGCCACACCGCCGATCGTCAGCTCGGCATATCCGTTCTCGTCCAGCAGTTCTCGCGCGGCCGTCAAGACTGCGACATCGATCCGATCGTCGCGCGCCCGCCCCGCCATCAGAACACCGGCCGCGGCATCAACACGACCAACCAACCGTCCGGATCGGGAAAGCCCAAGCCGCCGTTCGCCGCCCAGTACGGATTCTCGAGCGGTACCGGCTCGATACCGTATTCGCCCAGCCGCTGCACCACGTCGTACATCTGCGCTTCGCCCTCGAAGTAGAGGACCAGCAGGTTCTCGGAAGTCGGTGCGTCACCGGGACTTCCGTCCACATGGGAAGTGAACTCCAGGTGATAGTCGGCGCCGGGCAGCCCGAGCATCACACCGTCGTACCCCGCGTGGTTCTCGAATCGGTACAGCTCGCGCAGGCCGACCCCGTCGACGTAGAACCGCACCACCTCGTCGAGCCGATCCGTCGGCCGCGCGACCCGCACCTGGGCCACCCGTAGCGAATCTGGCCACGCTCGTTCATCCACAGTCATGCACAAATAATACGGTACGAACTGTACCGAAATGACAGACTGCACCCGCGGCCGACGAGGCGCTCGCGGCGCCGCGCTCGCCGCGCCTGAACGAGCCCGCCCTTCGTCCGCGCGTTCCTCATCGCCCACCCGGTCGGGGACCATACGACAGCCCATCCTCCGACGGCTGACGACGCCGGGAGCCAGGCCTCAGCCGCCCAGCCGCCCAGCCGCCCAGCCGCTCAGCCGCTCAGCCGCTCAGCCGCTCAGCCGCTCAGCCGCTCAGCCGCTCAGCCGCTCAGCCGCTCAGCCGCTCAGCCGCTCAGCCGCTCAGTACGGATCGTCGGCGGCCGACCGACACCGCGCGCAAGTCGCACCGAAAACAACGGGCCGCCTTCCCATTTCGCAACGGAAAGGCAGCCCGTGCCGATCGAACTATTCGCCCGTCGGAATGCGCCGACGGATACGCCGGGCAGCCGCGACCATGTTGCGCAACGAGGGCTCCAGCTGCCAGTAGTGGCGGGTCTTGAGTCCGCCGTCCGGATTGGCCCACAGCCGTTCCGGGGTGACGGCCGCGGCCGCGGCCGTCAGCAGCTCGTCGAGTTCATCGATATCCGGGATACGGGCCGAACGGCTCTCGTACACACCGGGACCCACGCCGTGGCTCAGGCCGTGACCCGAGGCGCAGTCCTCCTTGAGCGCCTTGAGCACCCACTCGATGGAGCGGGTCGCGACGATCGCGGTGACGTCGGCGTCGAGTTGTTCGATGGCCTCCACGACCTCGGCGCGGCCGGAATAGCCGATGTGCGTGTGGATCTGGGTCTCCGGCCGAACGCCGGAGGTGGCCAGCCGGAACGCGCCGACCGCCCAGCGCAGGTACTCCGCACGCCCGATGTTCCGCAGCGGCAACATTTCTCGGATCGCGGGCTCGTCCACCTGGATGATCGAGATGCCCGCGCGCTCCAGATCCACCACCTCGTCGCGGATCGCCAGCGCCACCTGGTCGGCCGTCTCGTGCAGCGGCTGGTCCTGGCGCACGAACGACCGCGCGATCATGGTGACGGGACCGGTGACCATGCCCTTGACGGGCTTGTCGGTGAGCGACTGGGCGTAGGTGATCCACTCCACCGACATCGGCGCGGGACGCGAGACGTCGCCGTAGATGATCGGCGGGCGCACACAACGGGATCCGTAGACCTGCACCCACCCGAAGTGGGTGGTCGCGAAGCCGTCCAGCAGCTCGGCGAAGTACTGGATCATGTCGTTGCGCTCGTGCTCGCCGTGCACCAGCACGTCGAGGCCGATGTCTTCCTGCAGCCGGATCGTCGTCTCGATCTCGGCCTCGATGCGCTTGCGGTACTCCTCGTAGGACAACCTGCCCTCGCCGAGTTCGTAACGGGCCTGGCGGATCCGGTCGGTCTGGGGGAACGAGCCCAGGGTGGTGGCGGGCACCGGAGGCAGATTCAGCTTGGCCTGCTGGGCGATTCGGCGCTCCGCGTAGGGTTCGCGCTCGCGCATCTGCGGCGTGATCGCGTAAACCCGTTGGCGCACCGCGTGCTTCTGCTTGAAGTGCACCTCCGTCGGCCGCTTGCGCCACTTGTCCGAGGGGCCCTCGGTGAGCGCCTTGGCGAGCGAAACCACCTCACCCACCTTCTGTTTCGCGAAGGCGAGGCGGTCGGCGACGTTGCCCTCGATGTCGTATTCGACGAGCAGGTCGTAGGGCACGTGCAGCAGCGTGCTACCGGTGGAGACCACCAGATCCGGGCACACCTTGGCTAGTTCGTTGAGGTATTCCAGCGTGACGTAACGGTCGGCGCGCCACACGTTGCGGCCGCTGATCACGCCCGCGTACAGCCGCTTGCGTCGGATGCCCGGCACCTCGGCGAGATCCTCCGGTCGGATCCGGTGGCTGGCCAGGTCCAAGCCGATGGCCTCGACATTGGACGCGGCCAGAATCGCCAGCGCCGGACCGAAGTCGCCGTACTGACCGGTGACCAGCATGCGCGGACGCAGCGGCGCGTGGGACAGCCGCTGGTAGGCGCGCTCGAAGGCGGCCAGCTCGGCGTCGCTGCGCTCGCTGGTGAACATCGGCTCGTCCAGCTGGACGCAGGTGGCGCCGCGCTTGGCGAGAATCTCGAACAGCTCCTCGTAGACCGGGAGCAGCTTGTCCAACAGGGTGAGCGTGTCGAACTCCGGCTCGCCGGGCACCTGCCCCGCCTTGGAGAGCAGTAGCAGCGACAGCGGACCGAGCATGACCGGCCGCAGCTCGATGCCCTGCGCCTTGGCGCGGTCGAATTCGTCGAGCAAGGCCTCGGGATGCAGCGAGAACTCGGTCTCCCCGTCCAGCTCGGGCTGGCGGTAGTGGTAGTTGGTGTCGATATAGCGCACCAGCTCCAGCGGCGGCAGATCGGGCCGCCCGCGCGCCATCAGGAAGTAGAAGTCCAGCGGCTCCATCACGTCGTGGTAGGGCTGGAACCGCTTCGGCACCGCGCCGAACATCAGCGCGTTGTCCAGGACGTGGTCGTAGAAGGAGAAGGTATTGCCGGGCACCTGGGTGAGTCCGGTGGCCGCCAGCTCGCTGAACTGCTGCTCCTGGATGTCCCGGCCGACCGCGAGCAGCTCCTCACGCGAGAGCGAACCGCGCCAGTAGGACTCCAGTGCCCGCTTGAGTTCCCGGTGCGGCCCGATCCTGGGATAACCCAGAATGCTCGACCCGTAGCCATCCGTGACGTTGACCATGCGCGGGAACTCCCTTTCGATCACCTGCGCGATATCCGCTCCGCACGGCGGACGACGCGCAGCGCTGCGCTTTCGGTGTCCCGCCGAGCCGCGTCAACGACTCGGCGTCCTTGCAGCTTATGCCGTTACTACTGGTATCACTGCGTAGCGATGAGCAGCTGCCCCCAGCTCAGCCGGCCCACCTGTCGATCATCTGAACACTCCCAGCCACCCCTGGGCGAGTCTTACGAGCCCGCTCGCGGCCGTCTCGCTGCTGAGCGTCAGGGACGAAGGCCCGGCGAACTCCTTGGCCCGACGCGACTGATCTCGCGAGGGCCGGACAACTCGCCGGGAACGACCGAAATCGGTTCGGCACCCAACCGCCGGCACCGGCGCCCGACGCCGACGGCTTCGCGCCGCCCGCTAGTTACGCGGCGAGGCGGGGGAGTTGTACTGGTAGAAACCGGCGCCGGTCTTCTTGCCGAGCAGGCCCGCCTCGACCATGCGCATCAGCAGCGGGGGCGCGGAGTAGAGGGGCTCCTTGAATTCCGCGTACATCGAGTCGGCGATCGACTTCACGGTGTCCAGCCCGACCAGGTCGGTCAGCGCCAGCGGGCCCATCGGATGGGCGCAGCCGAGCACCATGGCCTTGTCGACGTCTTCCTTTGTCGCGAAACCGGATTCGACCATGCGGATGGAGGAGAGCAGGTACGGCACCAGCAGCGCGTTGACGACGAAGCCGGAGCGGTCGGCCGAGCGGACGACCTGCTTGCCGAGCACGTCACCGGCGAAGGCCTCGGCGCGCTTGGCGACCGCCTCGCTGGTCTTGAGCGTGGTGACCAGCTCGACCAGCGGCAGCACCGGCACGGGGTTGAAGAAGTGCATGCCGACGACGCGCTCGGGGTTCGCGGTCGCGACGGCGATCTTCATGATCGGGATGGACGAGGTGTTGGAGGCCAGCACCGCGTTCGGGTCGGTGACGACCTTGTCGAGCTCGGCGAAGATCGAGGTCTTGACCTCTTCGTTCTCCAGCACGGCCTCGACGACCAGCTGACGATCCGCGAAATCGCCGAGGTCGGAGGTGAAGCGCAGCCGCCACGCGGCCTGCTCACGCTCGCGCTCGGTGATCTTGCCGCTGCTCACACCGCGATCCAGCGAGCGGAGGATGCGGGCGCGGCCGGCGGCCGCTAGTTCCCGGGTCTGTTCGTAGACGAGCACGTCGACGTGCGCCCGGGCGCACACCTCCGCGATTCCGGCACCCATCTGTCCGGCGCCGATGACGCCGACACGCTGAATCTTCTCGCTGCTCACGTCCCGCTCCTGCTGGTCTGGTGTGGCTGGGATGGCTTGGGGGTTCTGGTCCAAGTTATAGGGATGCCCTCCCCGCCGGGGCTGTTCGGCGGGGAGGGCGGTACACCCCTACTCGAGTAGAGGATTGCGGGCCTGCATCACTGCGGGCTGGTCAACTCAGTGGAACTGACCCTCTTCGGTGGAGCCCTTGAGCGCCGCGGTGGAGGTGTTCGGGTCGACGGTGGTGGCGATGGAGTCGAAGTAGCCAGCACCGACCTCACGCTGGTGCTTGATGGCGGTGAAGCCACGCTCGGCGGCGGCCTTGAACTCGCGCTCCTGCAGGTCGACGAACGCGGTCATGCCTTCGCGGGCGTAGCCGTGCGCCAGGTCGAACATGCCGTAGTTCAGCGAGTGGAAGCCGGCCAGGGTGATGAACTGGAACTTGAAGCCCATCGCGCCGAGCTCACGCTGGAACTTCGCGATGGTCGCGTCGTCCAGGTGCGCCTTCCAGTTGAAGGACGGCGAGCAGTTGTAGGCCAGCAGCTGGTCCGGGAACTCGCCACGGACGGCCTCGGCGAACTTGCGGGCGACCTCGAGGTCCGGCACACCGGTCTCCATCCAGATGAGGTCGGAGTACGGGGCGTAGGCCTTGGCACGCGCGATGCAGGGCTCGATGCCGTTCTTCACACCGAAGAAGCCCTCGGCGGTGCGGGTGCCGTCCAGGAACTCGCGGTCGCGCTCGTCGACGTCGGAGGTGATCAGGGTGGCGGCCTCGGCGTCGGTGCGGGCGATGACCACGGTCGGCACGCCGGCGACGTCAGCGGCCAGACGCGCGGAGGTCAGGGTGCGGATGTGCTGCTGGGTGGGGATCAGCACCTTGCCGCCCAGGTGGCCACACTTCTTCTCGGAGGCCAGCTGGTCCTCCCAGTGCGAACCGGCGACACCGGCCGCGATCATGGCCTTCTGCAGCTCGTAGACGTTGAGCGCGCCACCGAAGCCCGCCTCGCCGTCGGCGACGATCGGAGCCAGCCAGTTGGCGACCGAGGTGTCACCCTCGACCTTGGCGATCTCGTCGGCGCGCAGCAGCGCGTTGTTGATGCGGCGCACGACCTGCGGCACCGAGTTGGCCGGGTACAGCGACTGGTCCGGGTAGGTGTGGCCGGAGAGGTTCGCGTCACCGGCGACCTGCCAACCCGACAGGTAGATCGCCTTCAGGCCGGCGCGCACCTGCTGCACGGCCTGGTTGCCGGTGAGGGCGCCGAGGGAGTTGATGTAGTCCTCGTTGTTCACGAGATCCCACAGGATCTCCGAGCCGCGGCGAGCGAGCGTGTGCTCCTCGACGACGGTGCCCTGGAGCTTCACCACCTGGTCCGCGGTGTAGTTACGGGTGATGCCCTTCCAGCGCGGGTTGGTGTCCCAATCCTGCTGGATTTCCGCAGCGGTCTTCGGGGTGCCGGTGGTCGACATCTCTGACTCCACTTCTTTGGTCGGTCGGTGCCGCGCTTGCCGAGATTTCACTCGATCTGCTGGAGCGGCGATTTGCAGGGTTGCTAGGCCCTTGGGGTGTACTTCCACACGATGGCACACCGGGAAATAGCCGTCTACCTGTTGCTAATGTGAATCTCAGCTAGGTTTCGCCTACTGTTTGCTAACTCTGCGAAATTTGCGGGCGAATTGCAAGCATTCAACCTACCCGCGAGTAGCCCTGACGTGGGGTTTTAGCGTAACGCTTGTACTGTTTGCGTTCCGCGTCCGCCCCCTCGGCAACACGCCGGGGCGATCCGGTCTGTGAGTCGATTCACAGGGTGGGGCGGCCGCCCTCCGTGTGGGCCAGGACACCCGCGCCGCGGGAATGCGGCAGACTTGGGCGGAGAGCCATTCTCGAGCATGCGTCCAACTCCACCGAGGTGCCCCCCGCGCATCGAAGGGTCGGGAGGGCGCCCAATGAACACATCGGCGTGTACACATCCAACGTGTCCCCACGCTCAGCGAACAGGAGCCCCATGCGGAAGCTATGCCTCGCGGCGGCTGTGACGGCCTGCGCGACCGCCCTGCTGTACCCGTCCACCGCGAGCGCGGACCTCGCGGCGGGCACGGTCGAATCCGTCGCGCCGCTCGCCGCGGTCGCGACACCGCCGGACGCCGCCGACGCGGCCCGCCTCCTGTACCGCTCCACCACCGCGGGCGACGCTCCGACCACCGCCAGCGCCGCGGTCTACTTCCCGGCCGGAACGCCGCCCGAGGGCGGGTGGCCGGTGATCGCGTGGGCACACGGCACCGTCGGTCTCGGCGACGACTGCGCCTACAGCATCGCGGGCCCAGGCGCCCGCGAACGCGACTGGGCCTACCTGGGCACCTGGCTGAAGCAGGGGTACGCCGTGGTCGCCGCCGACTACGCCGGACTCGGGACGCCGGGCGAGCACCCCTATCTCAACGGCAAGGTCGAGGCGCACAACGTCGTGGACGCGGTGAAGGCCGCGACCAGCCGGTATCCCTCGCTGGCAAGGAAGTGGGTCGTCGTCGGCCAGTCCCAGGGCGGCGGCGCGGCCGTCGTCACCGCCCGCTACGCCACCGAGTTCGGCGGGCCCGACCTGGACTACCGCGGCGCCGTCGGCACCGGCGTGCCCGCCTACATCGAGGACATCCTGCTGCCGCTCGGCCCCAGCATGCCGCCGCTCGAACTGAGCGCGCACAGCACCGCCTACGTGCTGTACATCCTCAACGGCCTACGCACCACCTACCCCGAACTCGACATCGAGTCCTACCTGACCGACGCGGGCCGCGACTGGCTCGTTCGCGCCCGCACCGCGTGCATCAACGAATTCGGCGACGAGCTCGGCGCGGCCAACGTCGTCCTCGGCGACCTCTTCACCCGCCCCCTCGCCCAGATCCCCGACCTGCGCGGCGTCCTCACCCGGACCATGGGTCTCCCCGAATCCGGCTACGACCGGCCTCTCTTCCTCGGCCAGGGCTTGCGCGACACCGACGTCATCACCCCCGCCACCCTCGCCTTCGCGGCGGCATTGCAGGCCAACGGGCAGCCGGTCACGTTGCGGACTTACCCGCAGGACCACAGCGGAACGGTCAACGCCTCCCTACCCGACTCCCTGCCATTCGTGCGAAACCTGTTCTCCTGACTCGAACCGAGAGGGCACGGCGCCGCGCGAGACCGGCAAGCGCCGACTGCTGCGATTGCGGCGGTTCAGCGGTTTCACTGCGGCACCCGTCCCCTATTTGTCCGAATTCGCTGTCAGCGCAATAGAACTGAGGACAATCGAGTGCCGAGCGACACCGGTCACGAGTAGTTTGCGGGCATGTCCGCAGCGCCGCGATCGAACTCGCATGACGCGTACTTCCGGCACGTCATGGGCCGTCCCGCCGATGCCTCCTCCGAGTTACGCGGCGTGCTGCCGAAAGATGTTGCTGCACGGGTAGATTGGGATGGACTCGAACTCCAGCCCGGCAGTTTCGTGTCGAAGCACCTGCGTTCCCGCTACAGTGATCTCCTGTTCCGGACCCGTCTGGACGGGCACGACGCCTACCTCTACCTGCTCATCGAGCACCAAAGCCGCAGCGACCCGCTTATGCCACTGCGCATGCTGGACTATCTCGTCAACATTTGGAACCACTACGTCCGCCAGCACCCCGACACTCGCACCCTGCCCGCGGTGGTCCCGCTGGTCGTACACAGCAACCACACCGGCCGCCGATGGAAAGCGCCCACCGAACTGACCGAGCTCATCGATCTGGACCCGACCACCCGAGAGGCTCTGGATCCATACCTGCCGCGTTTCAGGTTCCTGCTCGACGACGTCGCCGCCCTCGACCTGCCCGCATTGTGTGCCCGCGATCTCACCCCCGCAGCCCGCGTAATGCTGGCCTTACACAAGATCGTCCCCGGGAACACCCACCTCGGTGTCGATCTGTTGCCACTGATCGAGGATCTGCACGCCATCCTGGACGGTCCTGGCGGCACAGATGAATTTCAATGCGTCGCGTCGTACATTCTTATTGTCGGCGACACCCAGCAAGCCGATCTGCAACCGCTCATCGACCGACTCGGTCCCCGAGCCAAGGAGGCCATTGTGACCACCGCCGAACGGCTCCGCGCCGAAGGTCGCGCCGAAGGTCGCGCCGAAGGTCGCGCGAACGCCTTGATCGATCTGCTGACCAGCAAGTTCGGACCGATCCCAGCCAGGATCGCCGACACCATCCACACCGCGGACCCGACTCAGGTACGAACCTGGACCGTCCGCGTCCTGACCGCCACCACCCTGGACGAGGTCTTCGCCTGACCGCTGTGCCCGCGTTGTCATCATCGCTGGGTGCGATCGCCGATTGAGAACGTGTTACGGGGCCGCCTTGGCCGACCAGCCGTAGAACGTCGCGACCGCGCCGGGCGCCACGGTCGCGATGGGTTCACCGGTGCAGTCGTTGGAGGAGAAGACGAGGAAGTTGCGCGCACTGCGGTTGTGGAAGTGAATATCGCGCGGGAAGCCGCTCGCCCAGCACTCGTCCAGGTTGCTCAGTAGTTGAACGCTTGGGCGTGGGCAAGTTTCGGTTGCCGCGCGGCGGTCACTCGTCACCCGCCACGCCGGTTCGTAACCGCACGCACCGCACGATTTCTGCCCGGTGAAACTACGGCAACGGGTGACTGCCTTCTTTTCCAGATATGGATCTCGGTCGACACGAGCGCTTCGCGAGCGGCGCCAAGGCCCGCGATTCGTTCCTGCTGGCCCGATGCTCCTCGCACAGTTGCCCATTCCCGCGCCGGATGTAGGCCGGGTCCAGTCGCTGCGCGAAAGTCAGGTTCTCGCGGCGCCAGCAATCGCCGCAGGCGAACTCGCTCATATCGGCCTCCTCGTTCCTCCGCTCAGCGTGTTGCCCAAGAGTTCCCAATTACAAGGGGAATCGAAGCCGTGTATCCATACCATCGCCGTTTGGCGGCCATACCGTGACCGATCCGGGCGACAGGTGGGGCGGAGGTCGTTCATTCGGCCATCGAGGTGCGACACACGAGTAGTCGGGCGCCGCACCCAGCCGATGTACGAGGAGAGCAAGCCCGCGGACGAAACGCGCGCTCTCCGAGGCCAACTAGATTGGCTCCGGAGGCGCCTGGCAACAGTGTCCTACGGGGCCGCTTTGGCGGACCAGCCGTAGAACGTCGCGACCCCACCCGGAGCCACGGTTGCGGTGGGCTCGCCGGTGCAGTCGTTGGATGCGTACACGAGGAAGTTACGCGCACTGCGGTTGTGGAAGTGGATATCGCGCGGGAAGCCGCTGGCCCAGCACTCGTCCAGATTGCTCAGTTCCAGCGTGTTGTCGATGATCACCACTTGCCGCCCGTCCCCACCGCCGAAGGAGCCGGTGGGGAAAGCCGCAGCCGTGGGAGCCGCCACGGACACCGCAGCGATGGTGAGAGCGCCTATGCAAGAAAGCATTCCGAGTTTCACATGTCGAGGCTACAAGCTACGCGCATACTGGTTGATGACGACGGCGAGCTCTTTGTCACCACTGCGGGTAATGACGACTTCATCGTTGTCCTCGAGGCCGCATCGAGAACCGCCGCGAAGTTGGCCCGCGCCTCGGTGTCGTGCATAGCGCGCATGCTATGACCTCCAGTCACAACCTCTCGGCCGCGAGCATTCCCCATCCCGTATGCAATCCCGTCCCAAATTTCGAGCCGCGAGAACTGGGGCCTACCTACATCAGAGGCCACACCACACCGTCCGCCTACCATGTCGCCCCGCGGTGGCGGTGGGACTGCCTCCCCACGCGAGGTGCGTGATGTGCGTGACGCCAGTCAGTTCGGCGAACGTGTCCACCGTCGTCACATGCCGGTCCGAAGGGAGAATCGCGTTCCCCCCATGAGGTTTCGACGCACTGCTGAACCGGCACAGGCGGGCAGATGTAGGAATTCAGCTCGAGCCGGAAATCTCCACTACGAAGCCCCTGGTGCTCGAGCGCACAGCGTGTCTACCGGCAGACCTCGGACTCACCGTTCCCCGGGAATGGAAGCATCGGCAGGGAACCGCTGCACCACCTCGATCTCACCGACGATATGTCGATTGAATTCCTCCAGTTCCTCCGCCGGAATCCAATATTCGAGAATCTCCCGCCCACCGACTTGCTGAACCTCGTACCGCGACAAGAACGCGGACTCCACCGAAAACCGAGTCACAAAACCCGACCCCGAAGCCGGAACATTCCAGTCGCGCGCAATCATCACCGCGTACTCTTCGTTCAACACCGGGTAGAAGATCGGCTGATCCGGCAGCCGAGGCGGCCACTGACGCCACCCCGAATCCGCAACCAGCTGCAACTCCTCGGGCCCAGTCGGCCGCCACAACGTCGTAGTCGACACTCCCCCGCTCCCATCCAATCCACTCACTCCCAACGATCCTACGCCCCGATACTCAACGAAGACTTGCGAACTTGATCTATTCATTGCCATCGACTCGTTGGAGATGCCTGACCACTAGTTGTCGCCATTTGGATTCCAGCTCTTCGGCGGGCACAGTCGGCTTGCAGTCCTGATCCATCAGGGCTCCGAGATCTCTGACATTGGACGGGAGTATGCCACAAGCCTCTTTCAAAATGCGCATGAACTCCATCTTCGATACTCTGAACTCGCGGGTCGATCGCAAATACGACAAGAATTCAGATAGGGTAGAACCGCCCGCCGCCAGTCGACGAGCCTCTGGGTATATCTCGCCAGTGCGGCGACTGCAGGTTTGCAAAGGCTTAGAAAATGTGTAACTGACTACCCAGTAGTGGCGTTCCTCCTTCGACGTAGCGCAGATGCGAAGTCCGTCGGTTGACATCGCGATCAGTTCTATTGATCCAGTGACCCTCTCGATCCGGGAGGGCAGGTTTTCGGTAGCGCCCTGAGCACATATCCAGCCCTTTCGACTACTACCAGGTCCCGGCAAGGCGAGTAGAAACCTGCCTGCTTCATCAATGAGGCCCATTTCGCTCGCCTCGACGTTCCAGAACGCGTCCAACTCGTCGAGCGCAGTGCTCGATGGATATGAAACCTCATGACTCGGGGTTGTTTCACCTCCGTCAACTATTTGCATCGCCACAAGAGGCGAGGGCACGCCGACTATGTCATCGCAGACGACGATACCGATCGATGCCAGGCCCTGGGACGGTATTTTAGGTTCGCTCATGCTCGGTCTTTCATACGGTAAACGGCGTGGGAGTTAGGTGTTCATCTTGTCATCATGTCACCCATCTGAAGTGGTGATCGTCATGGGGACCGTTAATTGCACCGTACCGTTGGAAGGACTCTGTATAGCGGGAGCCTGGCGGCCCTGGGGAATTATCCCATCCGAAGTTGACCATGCTCGCCGTGGGGTCGCGTTTCGGCTGACCGGCATGGAAGTGCGGACCGGCGGCATCGCAAAGCGACACGACAGGGTGCATTCATCGATGACAGCCTTTCTGGAACGAGGGCCCGAGTCACAGGCGATCATGACATTTTCACCGTTTGGCCGGTCTATGGAAAGTCGGACCGGCTGATCCGGAAAAAGAATACTTGCGAGCCCGATGACGATTGTAATGCAGGCTGCTTTCAGCGTCGTATTGTTGACCTGGAAACCGTAGAGGTGTAGCAGCCGTTCCGTACCAAGAAACATCTCCCCATAGGTCTGCTGATGCGTGGGCGGTGGTGTGGCCGGTGGTGGGGTCGATGAGATCGGTTTGAGTGTCCACCAAATCGACGAGGATAGCGAAGAATTCGCGGTCGATGGTGGCTTGGTCGGTGTTTGGGTGATCGAGGCGTAGGTGTCGGACTGGTAGTTCCAGCGCATGACGCCCTGAAGGCCCCGCTCGACATTCTCGACCGACTCCATCAGACGGCGAGCGGTGGCCCGACTGTCCAGCAAGTAGGCCGTCTCCTTCAGACCTCGTATTCGCGCAGACTGATGACGACAGCAGACCACTTTGTCACCGCTGCGGGTGATGACGACTTCCTCGTTGTCCTCGGTGGCCGCATCGAGAACTGCCGCGAAGTTGGCCGCGCCTCGGTGGCGCGCACACAAAGGCTCCATCGGCAATCTTCAGAAAAGGCCAAGTACTTGGGGTCGATCTATGTGCGTGAACGAGACTTGAAATCACCAAAGGGCGATGGACCAGACGCTATTGGCAACCAGGATGTCGTCGATATCCTCGGCGGTAGCGATCACCTGAGCGGGAGACGACGAAATCGAATAGTACTCGAAATCACGGAATTCGGTATCCATCTTTCTGATCGAGCGACCTCGACCAATGATCGATTCCGTTAGGCAACCTAGGGGGACCACCGGCGGAGCTTCTCCTATCTCAGGCAATATCGATCTCGGTATGTGCGTATTCCATCGAAGCCTATGGACCGCAACCTTCGCACTGAAACAGGCCCAATTCGCGACCGGGTCGCGCTTGAATACGAATTCGATCAGTCCGTAGTCGCGGCGAAAATGCTTCCTTCGTTTATCGATATCGTCCACATAGCCGGGATCACCGATGGCTCGATCTATATCTGCAACGGATGCTCCGCTTCGGAGTCCCAGTAGAGAACCCGCGCACGCAATATCGGCCAAATACTCGACAATCCGCGTCGTCATGACGGCTACTCTATCCGTTCCAGTGCCCTGATAAGGAAGTCATCTCGGTCATCGCTGCACGAGATTTGGAGATCAGGTCCGCTCGAAGATCTGCATTCGAATGAATCTCATCCAGCACGCGACGCAATTGGGCATCCGCGGGTAGGCCATGTGACATCCTGATCCCCTCCACTCCGATTGTGCCATCATGGTGAGCGAAGACCCTCGCCTCGTTTCCTCCAATGTGTACATGAGCGCCCTTTGTTGCCCAGTCGGAATCCATCGGCGAGACCCGAACTGGACAATTCGGTACCAACCCCAGTTGGTCAGACCACACAAGAGGGTTATGTGGATACTTCGTTCTCGTTCACCGCACGGAAGTGCACCCACGGCCTGTTCGGCGTAAAGACCTCTGACCCTGCTAGGCATTCCACGACATTAATGCCCTTTTCCGGTATTGACGGGAGCACCACAGGCCTCCTTAAGAGACGCGCATAAGCGCAGCGCACTTACTGGTGAACATCCCCAGTGCCGCTCTCTCTCCAGTACGGCAAGGATCTGCCGCACGCCGCCATCATGCGTTCATATGCCTCGATCATGGATCCCACCGTTTCGACCGCTTCACCGACGGCGAAGGAGGCATCCTCTACGTCTCCATTACGCAACTCACTGGCGGCTTCTTGCAAAGTTGCGAGGAGGATACTCAGGCTGTCACCCTGCATCAACAGCCCCGGAAAGCGGCGCCCCTCCCACGCAACCAATGAATAAATGCCATCGGTATCCAGAATTTTGGCATCGTATTCCATGTCGACCTCTCACGTCGGATAGAATGTCACATAAGGTGTACCATCAACGAGTCGTCCTGTTATGATATCAATCCTCCGGCCATGTCCCAACTCGACCGGTCCTTGAGGGAGCGACCCCTGGATTCTACTACGCGTCCGAGAATTTATTCCCTCAATCACATAATCCCAGTCGGACCAGGCGTGAGCGGTCCCCGTCGCTCGGCTCCCAACGACATGGATTACTACTCCGCGTGAATTAGCAGCGTTCTGAATTCTCCGAGCATCCGCAGGTGAGATGTTATCTACATGTCCGCCATTACCATATGTCGGTTTACGACAGGGTTCCGGCGCCAATCCGAGTGGGTCAGCCCAGGAAATCGGATTGTGGGGATAGGTATCCGGATTCGGTGCTGGAGCGAGCCCGAGTGGGTCGTGCGTAAGAAATCTACCAGTGGGCGGATCGTAGTAGCGGTGGTGATTGTAGTGGAGGCCGGTTTCGGAGTCGTACTGCTGGCCGGCGAAGCGCAGGAGAGTGGCAGTACAACCGGTCCAGAAAGTTCTCCCCCAGAGGTCGGTGATCGCTCGGGCGGCGGTTTGTCCATCTGTAGGGTCGATAAGTTCGGTCGGGGCGCCGACGAGATCCGTGATTACGGCGAAGAATTCGCGGTCGATGGTGCCTTGGTCGGTGGTTTGGGTGATCGGGGTGTAGGTGTCGGGCTGGTAGTTCCAGCGCATGACGCCCTGGGGGGCGCATTGTTCGATGAGGTGCGTGCGGTCCCAGGTGTAGTCGGTGCGTTCGAGGACTGCGCCGTCGTTGATGAGGTGTTGTTTGGTGGTGCGACGACCGTAGGCGTCGTAGGTGTAGTGCCACCACTGTCGGTCCGGTGTGTAGACGTCGGTGAGTTGGTCGAAGGCGTTGTAGCGGTAGTGCCAGATGTCGGGTTTGCGGGAGAGGCGGGTGGTTTCCTTGCGGATGAGGCGACCGGCTTGGTCGTAGTGGTAGCGGGTGCGGCCGTCTCGGATGAGCAGGTTTTTGCGGTATTCGCGGCGGTTGTCGGTGGTGGAGTCGAAACGGTCGATGACGGCAGTGGCGGTGGCAGCCGTTGTGGCAGCGAACGTTTCGGGTAGTTGGCTGTCGGTGATGTTGCTGAGTGCGTCGTAGGTGTATTGCTCGGTGGTTTGCCCGTTGGCGGTGATGGTCGTGATGCGGCCGATGGCGTCGAGGGTGTAGTCGCGGACGACCTGGCCGGTGTCGGGGCGGGTGGTGGTGTGGGTGGCAATGTATCCGTCTGGGCGCCAGGTGTAGTCGTCGCGGCGTAGCAGGGTTGGCCCGTACGCAACCATTGGATCCGCGGAAGGTGCCGGGTCGGCTTGCACCTGCCGCTGGGTGACGAGGCCGTAAGACGAGAGGGTCTGCTCGACGGTGATCGCACCGAGGCTCCAGCCGGTGGGGCGGCCGACCGCGTCGTGGGCGAAGGTGATGGCGTGGCCGTCGGTGGTGAGTCCGGTTACGCGACTGGTGGGGTCGTGCTGCCAGGTGGTTGACGCGCCGGACGGGTTGGTTCGGCCGATGCGGCGACCGAAGTCGTCGTACTGAAAGTTCATCGCCGGGCGGTCATCGACGCGTTGGGAGTCGAGGCGCCCTTCGGCGGTGTAGGTGTTTTCGATGGTGTGGGTGCGGTCGTTTCCGACGCCGGAAGTTGCCGTGACAGGCCGCCCGACGACATCGTGGGAGTACCGCACCCATTCGCCGGTGTCGGCGCGCACTTCGACAAGCCGTCCGAGAAGGTCATAACGGTTGCGTCTGGTGACGCCGGTAGCGGCGGTGATTGCCGTGACTCGCCCGGCAGCGTCGAAGTCGTATCGGGTTTGAGCGCCGGTGTAGTCGACTTCGCTGACGATTCGGCCGGCCGGGTCGTAGGTGTAGCGCCAGATGTGGCCCAGTGGGTTGACCACCGCGACCATCTGTCGTTCGGTGTCCCAGGCGTAGTGAGTTACGGTCTGATCGGGCTCGGTGCGCGCGGTCAGTAGGTCGAACGCGCCGTAGGTGAAGCTGGTTTGTCCACCCGCGCGGTCGATGTGAGTGAGCAGGTTGCCTTCGCCGTCGTATTCCCAGGTAGCGGTATAGCCGTCGGAGTCGGTGCGGCACAGCAGCTTTCCCTCCGGCGACCATTGATAGCGGGTGATCGCGTTCAACGGGTCGATGACGGTGACGGGACGGCCGAAATGGTCGCGAACGATCCGGGATACTCCGCCGTGCGGGTCCACGATGGTGATCGGCAGGCCCGCCGCGTTCACCTCGATCACCGTGCGCGCGCCGGTGGGTTCGGTGATCGAGGCGACGGCGCCGGACCGGTGGTGGGTATGCGTGGTGCGCAGACCCGCGCTGTCGACGGTCGCAGCGAGGTTGCAGTCTTCGTCGTATTCGAAGCGCCGAACCGAACCATCGACATCGCTGATCGCGGCGGGCCGGTTCCGGGCCTGGTATTCGATGGTGATCGACGCGTCGTCTGGGCGAGTGACCACGCTGAGGTCACCGTCGTCGGTGTACCCGTATCGGGTGACCGCGCCGTCGGCGGCGATCACCCGGACCGGCTTGCGGTCGTCGTTGTAGTCGGTCCGGGTTCGGGCTCCGGTCGGATCGATTGTGTTCCGCAACCGCAGATCGGCGTCGAATTCGAAGACGGTGACCGCGCCGAGGGAATTGGTGTAAGTCGTGCGGGTTCCCGATCCATCGGGGAGGGTGTCGTAGTCGAATTCGGCCGACATGATGCCGCCCGTGCCGTGCTGGCGGATGACACGTCCGGACCAGTCGTAGACGTTGTGCATCTGGTTGCCGTTGGAGTCGGTCCACGACAACATCCGATGCTGGTCGTCGTAGGTGTAGCAGGTCGTGGCGCCGACGCCGTTGGTGACCGACACCAACTCGCCCGCTTCGTAGCCGAATTCGCGGACGCGGGTGACGATTTCGGAGCCGTAGGCGTCGCGCCCGAGCACCGACAGCGAGGTGACGCGTCCGTCGGCGGTGTCGACTCGTAGGCGATAGCCACCGGAATGGGTGACTTCGGTTGGGGTGCCGTCGGTGTCGTAGTGGAAGCGGATCTCGTTGCGGTGGCGGTCGGTGATCGCGGTGATCGGGTAGTCGCCGAGCAGAGTGGGCAGGGCGGTGTGTGTGGGCTCGGGTGTGAAGTGCCAAGTGATTTCGCGGTCGGGGTCGAAGACGTGGTATCCGCCGGATTCGGTGCGGGTCAGCGTCCAACGCGGTCGACGACCCGCAGGGAGCACGGCGATGTCGGGTGCGGTGTGCGGGTAGGCCAGCAGAACTCCGTCTTCACCGACGAAACTCACACCCTGCTGGTCGACCACCACGCGCATGTCGAAACTCGCCGACCAGGACGGGCCGAACCAGCGTCCGAACCGGTAGCTCGACCGATGTCTGCGCCGCAACACCAGGCTCAGCACACCGGTCAACTCCACATCGGTTTCCGGAAGCAGGAACTCACCGGTCGCGGCATCGACCGGGTCACCGCAGGAGTTGACGTCCTCTGGCTTTTGGGTGTCCTTCGGATTGTTGTTCCGCGCTTCATCACCCACACCCTCGTTCGACTTCGACGGGCTGTTGGGCTTGTCGGTGTTGCTGGGAGAGTTGGTGCCCGCCGGATTGGTGTTGTCGGGCGAGTTGTTGGGCGTATCAGGCTGTTTCGATGGAGTATCGGTGGGCTTGGTCTCGGTACCGGCAGGCTTGGTGTCGGTGTTGGCCGGTTTCGTATCCGTGTTGGCCGGTGTGGTGTCGGTGTCGGTCTTCTTGGATGGACGAGCACCCGCTGGACTGGTGCCCTTCCCGGTCAGCTTCTTCATGATCGCGGCGAACGCATCGGACAGCTTCCGCAACAGCGGGGTCAGCTTCGCCATCGTCGAGGCGAGTTTGCGGAACAGCTTCGAAATCGTATTCATGGTCTTGGCGACATAGACCGCGGCCTGCGTAGCCACCACCGGTGTGCCGAGACCGAGGGTGAAAATCGCCTCCGCCGCCCACACGGCCAGGCGCCCGACGGTCTGAGCGACGATGTCGCGCACCACCATCCGCACCGCGGCCACCACACCACCGGCCATCTGAATGGCCTGCGACGCGGCCTCGGCCGCCTTCGTCGCGGCAGCCAACGCATCAGCGGTCTCGGCCGCCCGCGCCCGATAGGCGGTGGCCGTCGCGCCCTGCCACTCGGAAATATCCTGTTCGATGGCCTGCTTGTGCGCCTCGGCTGCTTCGTTGATCTTCTCCGAAACGTTGCTCCAGGTCTTGGCATACGCCTCGATCTGATCCGGGTCACCGGCGACCCAGCTCAACGCCTCCTGCAACGGCTCGACATGCTCGATCAACCAGCCGACACCGAAACCGGCCAATGTGCCGAACGGGTCGACCACCACGGCGGCGACCTCGAGTCCGACACCGACGATGCCGAGCCCCGCCTCGACCCACGAACCCGATGAAATCGCCTCGTAGGTATCCGACACCGTCTCGAACAGCGTGACACCCGAGTACCACTCGGTGGAGTCCTCAACTTGCGCGATCAGCGGATTGGACTGGCCATCACTCACGCGGCAGGCCCATTCGGCTCAACCGCCTTCAGCTTGCTCGCATTCGAACTGTCGGTGCTCTCGTATCCATCGGCCACCGTCCGCAACTTCCCCGCGTCCACACCGACAGCCGCCACCGCAGCCTCCAACGCCGCGATCCCGTCGGTCTCGACCGAATCGACGAACAATGGCGGCAGAAACGCACAAATCTTCCCGAACGCCTCCGTCGGAGCCGACACCGCCTTCGCCGCCTCCAACGCCTGCCCCAAGGGCGCGGCCAACTTCTCCACATTCGATGCGTGCGCGCGGACCCGCTCCGGATCGACATTCAAGTTTTCGGCCACGATGCACCACCTCCCCCACCCCGGGAGCACACCCAGGTCGAAACACTTTGCAGCACCGCGCAAGTGCCACGATCAGTATAGCCAGACGCCGATGTCGACCGAGGCGCCCGACAAACCCTGCGCGGCAGCAGCTGTCAGCTACTGTTTTCGACGCGCTGGTAGGCCGGTCGGTTCCATCGAATTCTTCGGCCGCTGACAGGTTTCGAGCGCTGTCGCCGGGTAGGAGTCACATAGGGTGGCAACCCACTTGACGATTGGGCTGTTGCCGAGGACCTGGACCGACTCGCGAGGGGCTCCGACACTCCCCTGGTGAATCGGTTCGGTCAGCCCGGCACTGGCTGCTCTCGGCGCCGGACACGGGAACGATCCGCGACGTCGTGGTCGACGTGATTCGCCGGCCTCCGGTGATCAGGTGAAACCAGAGGTCGGCGGGATGTGTGGAGTTCGGCACGGAGGTGTGGCACGGCGCGCGAGCCAGGCGGCTCGGCGCGACAAACTACGTCCGCTTCACCAGCTGCGGCTGCTGAGCACCCGACTCCAGCCGGTAGTCGACGAGACCGTCCAGACCCGATTCGAGTTCGCTCGGCAGCTCGACTTCGTAAATCGACTCGTCCTCGGACTGCAGCTCGATGGTCATCACCGAATGCTCGTTCTCCGAATCTACTTTCGCCGCGGCCTTGACTGTGCCGTCGTTGTCCGCGACTACCAGAAGCTTGCTCATCTCCCTTTCCTTTCTTTACCTAGACGAACGTCACGGTCTCGATGGTGAACGGTGTGTTCACCTGGGGATCGGCGACCTGAACGGTCACCCAGTAGATCACCAGTTTGTGGGCGGGAAACTCGCCGCCGGTCCGGCCTTCCGTGTGGACGCCGTGCATGATGGTCCACAGGGACTGTTTCGTTCCCATCGGCCTGCTCGGAAACGCGAGGGAAAAGACCGCGGTATTCAGTGTCCCGGCCGGCAATGTCAACGCGAATCCGCGCGGCGCACCGGGCGCCAGGAATATTTCCGGCGAACTCAAGACTTTTATGTTGGCCATGGTGGCGCTCCTTACTTGTGGCAGTAGGAGCAATCCTCGATATAGAGAAACCGGGTGACTAGAGTAGTCGGCTACTCGATGGGGGTTCTGCCGGACGGCCTTATCGTGTGCTCGGCGAACGAGTTGTCGGCGATCGCTTCGGGCACACCGCGCGCCCACTCGGTCTCCATGCCCAGAGCACACGGCGCTGATCCGCCACTGCCTCTCCATCCGTTCCGAGAGATCTACCTCCGTGGCCAGGCGGGAACCGCAACGCCGGTCTCGCCACCGCGAACACCGGCGAGTCGGCGCGTCTTCCGTTGGGTTTGGCTGCCGCAGCGCACTTCGCGGATAGCCTTCACCCCCATGCCATCCAATGGTTCCCACTCCCGTGACATCCGAGCGGTCGTCTTCGACTGGCGAGGCACGCTCGTCTCGGAACTTTCCCCGACGCGCTGGATGCAGGAAGCCCTGCGACGGGCCGACCGCCGGCACGACGACGACGCTGCCATCGAACTGCTGCAAAGAATCCGGACAGCCGACGGCCATCCGAGCCGCCTGCGATCACCGCAGGGCAATACCAGCGCCGCTCGTCACGCGGAGACCTACCACGCCGTGTTCGCGGACGCCGGCCTCGACTCTCAACTCTCGAAGGAACTTTTCGCGGTCGATTCCGATCCGACCTACAACCATTTCGCCGTCGATGTCGCTGCCACGCTCACCGCGCTTGCCGAACACGGTTGCAAGATAGGTGTTCTGAGCAATATCCACTTCGATATCCGGCCCTACTTCGCCGAAGCACAGCTGTTCGATCTGATCGACACCTTCGTTCTCTCTAGTGAACGCGGCATCCAGAAACCGGATCCCGCGATATTTCGAGCGACCTTGTCGGAACTCGGCACGCACGCCACCGAAACGCTCATGGTCGGCGATCGGCCGTCCCGCGACGGAGCGGCTGTGGAGGTCGGGATGCCGACCTTGCTCGTCCCGTCGCTGACCGATCCGCAACAGCGCCAACTCCATGTGGTCCTCAACGCCGTCGGCGCGAACCACGCTGCGGTTCTTCCGAGCTGCGGCGAGCACGTCGAATCAGCGAAACACGCGGTCGTCGCCTAGGTTTCGCGCTTGCCTCTGTGCACCGACGAAGCGGGCTCTGTCGTGCGGCAGCGTATGTCAGTGCCGTGCGGTGGGGAATGTCGCGAAGTTGTCGGATGGTTCTGGCACTGTGCACGGCTGTCTGCTCGCCAACCAGGCACTTGCGCCTACGGAGGGTTCTTGTCACCGATGACCATCGATCACTACGTCGCTCGGTTCGGCGTCCGCGACCGGGCGCAGCTGGTTCCACTGCTCCAGCAAGTCAGGCGGTCGCACCTGCCCGAACGGCGCGGCGCTCTTTCAGCCCTCGCCGAAATCGGCTGGCACACCATCGAACCAGCCGACGTCGCGCTGCTGCATCGGTTCATCATGAGCAAGCTCGCACGCGAGCGGCCTCAACCCCTCCGAGCAGCAAAAGAGTGCTTGTGGTGGGCGCTACCCACCGATGACCAAGCCGCGGTACTCGACGCGTTCGGGCTGTCCGATCCGGTCCCGGCAACCGTCGCGATGGGCGCCGTTGTGGCCGCGGAAAACCGACGACATCCGATCGAGGAGTGCGAACGGGTCTACGTCAGCGCTGTCCTCGATGGCTGGACACTCGTATTCGGGGATCCGGCGTCGCACTACCCCCGCGACGAGCATCGGATCCAGGAGTCGCAGGAATCCTATTTCTGGGAGACGCTCATGGTGAACGAGCCGGATGACGTCAAGCAGGCATGGCTCACAAGGATGTCACGCCCGTCCAGGGATGAACGTTGCGCCGAGCTGAGCGGTCGATTCGGCGCAGCACACTGGTACAAGGAAGCGGGTGACTACGAATGGGGTGGTTGGGGGATCGCCGAAAACGGCGAAACGATACGTAGTGCCCACCTCGACGATTGCGTCTACGAGGAGCTGACCTTGCATGGCGACCCCCACCCGTCCGAGGAGGGTCTGCGCGCCGAGCCGGTGTCGGAGTGGTTGCTCGACCACGGCTTCGCACCCGACGCTTGGGACGACATCGTCGACGGCATCTTCATGGACCGCATCGGCAATCTGTCCGACGGTGTCCCTTTCGCCGAGATACGGGACGCGCAGTGGGCGGAGTTCCAGCAGCGAACCGCAATTCCGGATGCGATGACCCCCATGCGTATCGCTGAACGCGCATCTGTGGGTCCGCTCACCCTGGGTCCGCACACCCGGATGGCAGGCCACGGAGTAGTCGCGCTGACCGAGCGTGGGCGGCAAGGCGGCGGACACCGGGGCGCGCTACCCATCTGATCGTGTCGGACCCCCGGATCGCTGGTTACCTGGTATTCGAACGCGCGCGACCCGCGCGGTCCGGCCCGTTCTATCCCGGCGGATGGACCGATCTCCAGTGCTCGGCGATGTCGATGCGCCGGGTGATCCAGACCCGGTCGTGAGACTGCACGTGGTCGAGGAAGCGGTCGAGGGCGGCGGTGCGGGCGGGGCGGCCGATCAGGCGGCAGTGCAGGCCGATGGAGAGCATTTTCGGACTTCCCTCGGCCCCTTCGCGATACAGGACGTCGAAGGCGTCGCGGAGGTGGGCGAAGAACTGTTCGCCGCTGGGGAAGCCCGCCGGGGAGGCGAAGCGCATGTCGTTGGTGTCCAGGGTGTAGGGCACCACGAGGTGGTCGTGGCCGTGCACGGTGACCCAGTAGGGCAGGTCGTCGGCGTAGGAATCGGAGTCGTAGACGAAACCGCCGTGCTCGACGACCAATTCGCGGGTGTTGGGCGAATCGCGGCCGGTGTACCAGCCGAGCGGCGGGGCGCCGGTCAGTTCGGTGTGGATGCGCACGGCTTCGGCGAGATGGGCGCGCTCGGTTTCGATGTCGGCGAGCTGGTAGGACTTCCAGCGCAGTCCGTGACAGGCGATCTCGTGCCCGAGCTCGGTGAAGGCCGCCACCGCCTCCGGGTTCCGTTGCAGTGCCCTGGCCACCGCGAACACCGTCAGCGGCAGGTCGCGCCGTTCGAAAATTCGGAGCACCCGCCACAATCCGGCGCGGGAACCGTATTCGAAGAGCGACTCCATGCTCATGTGCCGGTTCGGAAACGCCTCGGCCGGAGTCATTTCCGAAAGGAACGTCTCCGAGCTCGGATCGCCGTCGAGTACACAGTTCTCCCCGCCCTCCTCGTAGTTCAGCACGAACTGGACCGCGATACTCGCCTCGCCGGGCCAGCGCGGATCCGGCGGATTCGGTCCATACCCGACGAAATCCCTCATGCGCCCAGCTCCCCGTACAACCGCAACCGGGCAAGTCCACCGTCGGGATAGATGTCCAAGCGCACCTCCTCGACCGACGCCGCCATCGGTGCGATCGGGAAGCGATGCCTGGTGTCGGGCAGCAATTCGGTGCGCGGCAACAGCTCCACGTCGGTGCCGTCGTTGGTGCGCCCCGACAGCCGCGCCGAACCGGGACTGTTGCCGAGGAAGTAGGACGTATCGATCTCGGCGAGCCGGATGAGCCCCGGCCCGGCGAGACGGATTCGCACCCAGTCGTTTCCGTCGTCGCGGCGGCGCGCGGTCTCCCAGCCGTCGCCCATCGACCGCGCCGATCCCGGGTAGAGCAGCTGGTTGGGCGAGCTGTAGAAGCGGTTGGAGCAATCGAGTACCAGCGCGCCGTTCTCCAGCGCCGCCAGATCCAGCGGGCCGAGGCCGAGCAGCGCGGGATCGGGCCGACCCTCGCCGTGGATCCGAAGTCGAGCGACCCCGCCGTCGGGGTGCATGGTGAGTTTCACGTGGGTCCAACGGTTTTCGCTGTCCACCGGAAACGGATTGCGAGCGTCTCCGGCGACCGGCGCGCGGTCGATCAGCGTCGCCCAGTCGGTTCGAGCGGCGAGCGACTCGGCGGTCGGATAACCCTCGACCTCCAGCGCCGCTACCGACACCGAGGGTGGATAGTTGCCGCGAAACCATGCGGTGTCCACCACGATGCCGCGGATCACCCCCGGCACGCCGAGCCGCACGATGGCCGCGTCCTCGCCTGGCATGCCGCGGCGCCTGCGGGTCTCCCACCCGTCGTAGACCTGCCCTTTGTGCCCGAAGGTGGACGGTCGATACTCCGGCACGCCGGGGTCGATCAAGTTCTCCTTCTCCGCGAAGAACTCGTCGTTCGCCCAGATCACCGCGCCGCCGAGCGGCCGGACCGCCAGATCGGGCAGCAGCGTGAAGTGCCCGTCGGACTCACTCATGCCTGTGCCTCGCCAGCGCTCGGCTCCGGCACGCGCGCGGCACACCGGCACATGATTCGCTCACCGCTTCTCCTTCACACCGAGATCACCGATCGGCTCGCGCGCCGCGAGCGCTTCCAGCACCTCCCTGGTCAGTTCCGGCGCCTTGGAACTCAATTCCGCCTCCGAACGCGCTCCGCAGCGCAGGCCGCGCAGCACCGTCGCTGCGAGCGCCTCGGCGGTGGCGGGTTCATCGACGACTCCCGACTCGGCGTCGTGCCGCTCGAGGTACGCCAGCAGCCGGGGAACCGCGACGTCCATCGCGCCACGGAAGAATTCGTAGGTCGCCAGCCAACGGGTGATCAGGTGTCCCGGGTGCATGTCCCAGCCCTGGTAGTAACCGCGACGCAGCGCGCGGGCGACCAGCCGATGATGTTCGCGCAGCGCCGCTTCCGGTTCCACGTCCGGCACGATCTGGGTGGAGCCGTCGCACACCCAGACGCCGGTCTGTGCCGCGGCCGCTTGCATGACGGCCTTGGCGTGGTCGGCGGCGGGATGGTCGAGGGCCTGGTCGGTGGCGGCGATCCCGCACGCGGCCGTGTAGTCGTAGGTGCCGAAATGCAGTCCGGCACAACGGCGCCCGGCGACCTTGATCATCTTCGCGACCGGCACACTGCCGTCGGCGCCGACGATCGCCTGCGGGCTCTCGATCTGCAACTCGAAGCGCAGCGTGCCGTCGGCGAGCGCGGACCCGCGCTCCAACCCCTCGCACAACGCGACGAGCGCCGAAACCTGCTCGGCGGCACGAATCTTCGGCACGGTGAAGACGAATCCCTCCGGCACACCGCCCGCGGCGTCCAGCACGAGTTCGAGGGTGCGCACGGCCCTGCGACGCTCGAGGCCACCGAGTCCTTTGACCCGAATGCCGAAACCGGCCGGTCCCCCGCCGCCCGCGGCCCACCCGGCGAGTATTTCCCCCGTCGCGGTGGCGGCCGCGTCCTCTTCCTCGTCGGAGCGATAGCCGTAGCCGTCCTCGAAATCGATCCGCAGATCCTGCACCGGCTCGCGCAGCAGCCGCTCCCGCACCGCGGGCAGCGCCGACGCGGTGTCGAGTTCGGCGAGCGACTCGCGGTGGACGTCCAGCAGCTCGACCGCCGCCGCGCCCCATTCCGCCGGTGTGTCGGCGCTCGCCCGGTCGGCGGGCACGTAGACGGTGTGGATCGGTTGCGTCCGGTCCCCCGACCCGGGGTAGCGCGCCCGCAGATCGGCGTCGACGGCCTCGAGCATGGCCTCGATCCTGGCCCGGACGTTCTCCGGCAGCCGTGTCGCGGTCACCGTTCCTCTCCCTCCTGCATGGCGCGCCAAACCCGGTCGGCCGTCATCGGCAGTCGATCGATGCGCACTCCCACGGCGTCGCGGATGGCGTTGGCCAGTGCCGGGGCGACCGGGTTGTACGGTGATTCGCTCATCGATTTCGCGCCGAGCGGTCCGAGTTCGTCGGCGGTGTCGGCGAAGTAGACCTCGGTCGAGGGTAGATCGGCGAGCTGCGGAATGTGGTAATGCCGCAATGTCCGGGTGGTCACGACGCCGTCTTCGGAGCGCATGTCCTCGTAGAGCGACGTGCCGATGGCCTGGGCCACCCCGCCCTCCACCTGCCCGCGGCACTGCACCGGGTTGAGCACGGTGCCCGCGTCGGCGGCCTGCACCGACTGCAGAATGCGGACCCGGCCGGTCGCGCGCTCGACCGCGACGCGGAAGGCCTGCACGTTGAAGCTGACCGAGCGCGGGAGGCCCGTGTGCTCACCGTGCGCCACCAGCTCGCCCGCCGCGGCCAGCTTCGCCGGGGGGACCAGCTGGTCGCCGCACCGCACCCCGTCCGGGCCGAGGACGCAGTCGCGAACCGGTGTCCCGGTGAGCTCGGCTGCCCTGGCCAGCATCAAGTCCTTCAGCGCGAGCGCGGCGCGGTAACCGGCGCTGCCCGCGACCACGATGCCGGTCGAGCCGAACGCTCCGGTGTCGTAGTCGACGAGGTCCGTGTCCGATTGCCGGACAACGATCCGCGCGGGCTCGGTAGCCAAGGCCGTCGCCGCGAGCTGCGCGTGCACCGTGGTGGTTCCATTGCCGAATTCCGCTGTACCGACTCGAATTTCGTAGCGACCGTCGGTTCGCAATACGGCGACGGCTGTCGAGCGATGGCCCCGCGGCGGGATGGTGGCGATCATGGACAACGCCATCCCCTCGCCCACCGACCACCCAGGGCCCGGAGCAGTTGTCCCGTTGCCGCGCAGCAAAGCTCGTTGCGCGAGGTCGAGGCACTGGTCCAATCCGTAGCTGCCGAACACCAGATCGCCAGCCTCCACCTTCGCGCCGGTGAACGGGTCACCCGGCACGACCACGTTGCGCCTGCGGAATTCGAACGCATCGATGCCGAGTTCTCGGGCCAGTTCGTCGAGCGCCGACTCGACGGCGAAGATGATCTGCCCGAGGCCGTAGCCGCGGAACGCGCCGGAGGGCATGTTGTTGGTGTAGACCGCGCTGGCGTCCACGCGCTTGTTCGCGCACCGGTACACCTCGATGGACTCGCTCACCCCGTGATACATGACGCCCGCGCTGTGATTGCCGTACGCGCCCGCGTCGGACAGCACGTCGATGGACAGTGCGGTGAGCACGCCGTCCTCGTCCGCGCCCGCGGTGACGGTGACGCGCATCGGATGCCTGCTGGTCGCCGCGATGAACTCGTCCGAGCGGGTGTACTCGTACTGCACCGGACGCCCCGTGCGCAGCACCGCCAGCGCGAGGAGATCCTCCACGAGCATTTCCTGTTTGGCGCCGAATCCGCCGCCGACCCGGGCCGCGAAAACCCGCACCCGCTCCGGCGCCAGCCCGAAGATGTGGCACAGCTCCTCGCGGACCAGGAAGGGCACCTGTGTGCTGCACCGGAGGACGAGCCTGCCCTCCTCGTCCAGCCAACCTATGCCGCAGTGTGTTTCGAGGTGCACGTGCTGTCCACGCGGCGAGTGCCACGTCCCGCGCACCACCCGCGCCGCGGCGGCCAGACCGGCGTCGATATCGCCGACGCCGCCGTGTAATTCGGCGACCAGATTGCGGTCACGATCGGCGATCCGCGCCGAATCCGGCTTGTCGCCGTGCAGTTTCGGCGCGCCCTCGGTGAGCGCCTCCGCCGGATCGAACACGGCGGGCAGCGCCTCGTACGAGACGCGCAGGGCGCGGCATCCCGCCGACGCGATCTCCATACTGTCGGCGACCACGGCGGCCACGCGCTGGCCGACGAAACGCACCGTGCGGTCGAGGACGAAGGTGTCGTCCGGGTCGTCGGCGCGCCACTTGTGCCTTGCTGTGGAGAACGGCACGGCGGGGGCGTCGGCGTAGGTCAAGACGGCGTGCACGCCCGGAATCGCCTCGGCGGCGGCGGTTTCGATGGAGATGATGCGCGCGTGCGGGTGTGGACTCGGCAGTACCGCGATGTGCAGTGGTGCGGTCGGAGGCGCCGCGGGGTCGTCGGCGGAGGGGAGGACATCGAGAGTGAACGGCTCGGCGCCGGTGACGATTCGAGGTCCGGCCGGAGCGCCGTAGCCGCGCCCTCCCGGTCCACCCCCGCCGCCGTCGACCCGCCGAAGTCGATCGGGCGCAACCACTTCGGCAGCCTCGACTTGCCCTTCGGTCAGGGCCGCACGAATCGGCCTATAACCGGTGCAGCGACACAGATTTCCCTTCAACAACTCCGGCAGGTCTTCGGGATCCGGCCCGGCCTCGGTCCCGCATCCCAATCCCGCGGCCGTCACCACCATGCCCGCCGTGCAGAACCCACACTGGAACCCCGCTTCCTCGATGATTCGCCGCTGCACCGGGTGCAATCGATCCGGCGCACCGAGCCCCGCCGCCGTGATGATCGACAGGTCGGCCGCGCGGTAAGCCGGAATCAGACACGAGTGCACCGTCTTTCCTTCGATCCGCACCGAGCACGCACCGCAATCGCCCGCGTCGCACCCCTTCTTCACCGCGAAGAACCCGTGCTCGCGCAGTAGCGTGCGCAGGCACTGTCCCGGGCGGGGTTCGGCGTCGACGGTGCGGCCGTCGATCTCGAATCTCACGGCTGCCCACCGGATTCGGCGCGCAGCTCCGCGGCGACTTCCACGGCGAGCAGTCCCGCGACATGTGTGCGCCAGTCCGGCGACCCGTGCGGATCGTCGAACCACAGCGCCGAATCGATCCCCGCCACCGCCGCCACCACCTCGCGATCCTCCGGCACGGCGTGGAAATCCAGCACGACCGGACGGGTAGTCGCCGCCGTGAGCGTCAGCACGCACCGACCGTCGGCCTCGCGCCGCCCCATCAGCAGCGCACCGGAGCGCCCGAGCGGCGCGAGCGCAATTTTTCGAATGGCCGTGCGCGCCAGCAGCGCCCGCTCCGGCACGACGACCGAGCGGAGCACCTCGCCCGCCCGCAGCGCGGAAAGTCCTGGCCCGATCGCGAACTCCCGCAGCGGAATCCGGCGCTCGCCGCCGTCGGCCGCCCACACCAGTGCGACTCCGTCGAGCGCGGTCAGCGCGGCGAGCACCGCACCTGCGGGCAGGGCGAGACACACGTTCCCCCCGACGGTCGCGCTGTGCCAGATCTTGTGCGAGGCCACCAGCGCCCGGCAGGCGGGTGCGAACAGCGCGGTCCCCGGCCACCGCGGCCACCGCGCGTCGCCACCGAGCTCGCGGCCCGGCGCGGCACCGGCGAACTCGGCCAACGTGCAGGTCGCCGCGATTTCCAACCCTTCGGCGGTGGGGGTGAAGGCAGGCCAGCCGAGCGCGGTGATATCCACCAGCCGGTGCAGCTGCGGCTGCGGCTCCGAGAACAGGAACGTACCCCCCGCCAGCACCCCGGTCGTCCCGCCGACACTCGCCAGGTCGGCCCGCTCCCGGGCCACCACCACCGCACGGATCGTGTCCAGGTCCACGTCTCACCTCGCTCCACAGCACCTGCCGCCACAGTAAGCGCCCGGAGTTGCCGCGGTGTTGCGCGACACCCGTCTCGGATTGCGCGGCCGTTACCTCGATGGTCCTCCGTGGGCGCGGCGAAGGCGCACGCGGCGGTCGGATCGCGGCGCGACCGGCGGCGGCGTACTTGACCATGCGAAAAAGCCGCTGCTACCAAGGAGTTGTCCGGATCGGCGACACGCGCGAAAGCCTTACGGTCCGGGCGGACACCTACAGCAGCGGGGAGGTGCTCGGTGGACCGAGCCGTCCGACCGGAACCACGGCCAGGAGGCGGGTACGGCGCCGCCGAACGCCGCCGGATCAGGGCCTTTCTGGCCGGTCTCGGGCTGACCGAGCATCAACTGCTGGAACCGCTGGCGGCGGAGCTGCGCCAGCGCGGCTGCCGTCCGCGCCAGGCTTGGCGACTCGCCAACGAACTGACCCAGAGCGCCGTCGCCGACCACTACAACCGGATCACCGACAACCCCCAGGCCACCATGCGGGCGAGCCGGATCTCCGAGTACGAGGCCTGGCCCACGACCGGCGCGTCCGTTGCCCGGCCGACTCTCCGCGTGCTCGAAGTCCTCTCGACCATCTACGGAACCAGCTGGGAACAACTGGTCGATCTCGCCGATCTCGAACTGATGCCCGCCGCCGAACGCCTCGAGTTCCAGAAGGCCGTCGCCCGTCGCTCCGACGACCGGACGCGTCCGTCGGTCAGCACCGGCCTACCGCCGGAGGTCCCGCATTTCACCGGCCGCGCGGGGCCCAAGAAGGAGCTGCGCGATCGTGTCCAGCGGCATCTGCGCGGCGAGGGGCCCGCGGTGCACGTCATCGACGGACTCACCGGCATCGGAAAGACCGCGCTGGCCCGCTATGCCGTGGTGGCCTTCGCCGAGCACTACCCGGACGGCACGATCTGGGCGGACCTGCACGGCCATACGGTCGGGCGCGATCCCCGCCTGGCCACCGACGTGCTGGAACAGCTGCTGCTCGAGATCGAGATCCCGCGCGAACGGATCATGGACGATCTCACCGGCCGAGCCACGCAGTGGCGGGCCGCCATGCACCAGCGCCGCATGCTCATCGTGTTCGACAACGTGCTCGACAGCGCGCAGGTGCGACTACTGCTGCCGCAGGCCCCCGGCTGTCTCGTCCTGATCACCAGCCGCGGAAAGCTCACCGGTCTCGCCGAGGCGGCGCCGCTCCATCTGGACGTGATGGGCTGGCGCGAAGCCGAGGAATTGCTGGTGAAGCTGGGCAATCTGCCGTCGCGATACAACCGCGACGCGGTCCGCCAGATTCTGGAGACATCGGGCCGACTGCCGCTGGCGATCCGACTGATCGGCGGCCAGATCGCGCACCACGGCGTGGATCTGCTCGCCGAGAGCGCAGCCGAATTCGCCACCAGGGCAGAAGAACTCAAGGCCACCCAGGGCCCGCAAGAATTCGGGGAATCGGTCGCCGCCTACATCCTGGACCGGTTCGCCGCCGAGGACGAATCCCTGCGCGCCGCCTTCGAGACTTCTTACCAGCGACTGCAAACGCCCGCGCAGCGCCGCGGGGTGCGGATGCTCGGCTGGTTCCCCGGGCCGGAGATCACAGCGGAATCGCTGGCCACGATGGCGAAGACGACACTCGGCGAGGCCAAGACGCTGATCAGGCAGATGTTCGAAGCGGGGTTCCTCGACCCGGCCGAGGGCGGGCCCGGCGGCTCGCGCTACCGGATGCACGACCTGACCCGGCTGCTCGCCCGGCTGCACGCGGAACGCGACGCCGCACCCGGCGAACACGCGGTCGTGCTCGAGCGCCTGATCGCCGCGGGCCTCGCGGTGGCCCGCCGCGTCGGCCCGCAGCGCTCGTCCGTCTCGCGGTGGGGTCCCACCTATCCGGCCGCGAACGGGGGCGGCAGTGCGGTGGAGCAGGCGGTGGCCTGGCTGACCAGAGAGCGGGAAATGCTGCTCGGCTGCATCGGCGCCACCGGACCCACCGTCGCGGCCGCCGAACTCGCCATCCTGCTCGGGACCGATCTGTTCGGCGAGGGCCACTGGTCGGACGCGCAGTGGCTCTACCTTCGAGCGCTGGACATGGCCACCGCACTCGCGGACCCGGCCATCGAGTGCGACGCGCTCAACGGCCTCGGCCATGTGGAGCGAATGGCCTGCGCGTATCGCACCGCGCACGACTATTTCGAACGGGCTCTGACCATCGCGCGCGACCTCGGCGATCCGGAGCGGCTGGCCGTGACCATCTGGGGCTATGCCGAAGTGATCCGGCGTACCGGCGATTTCGAACGGGCCAGGCAGAACTACTCCGACGCCGCTGTCATCGCGCTGCGCACCGGGAACGCCAAACTGCACGGCGACGCGGTGCGGGGCCAGGGACACATCGAACGAATGACCGGAAACCATGTCGCCGCGCAACGGCACTATCAGGAGGCGCTGCGGATCGCGCGGCGGATCGGCGACCGCGCTGGCGAATGCTGGTCGCTGTGGGGACTCGGCAATATCGCCCGGAAGTCCGGTGAATACGACTCCGCACGTAGGGATTTCATCGACGCGTACCGCATCGCGGCGGACATCAACGATGCCCTCTGCCAGGTCGACACGCTACGCGGCCTCGGTCACGTCGAACGCCGTTTCGGCGAATACGAATCGGCGCGTGACTATTACGCGAAATCGCGCGAACTGGCCCAGCGGATCCGCGACCCGCACGGCGAGGCGGACGCGTTGCAGAGCCTGGGGAATGTGCTCGCCGACATGGGCAGCGACGCGGAAGCTCGCGACAACCTCTGCGCCGCGCTGGCACTGTACGAACAATTGGGTGTACAACTGACCGAACGAACTCGCGCCGATATCGGCAGGTTCGACTGCCGGTGAACGGCTCCGCTCGCCGGACGCGAACGGCAGAGTTGCGGTCACCGTTGTGATACTTCATTGCCTTCAGCCCTGTTTCGCCTGGTCAGCACGATGAGTCGGCCGGAAGAATCCGCCCGCGGAAATGGATCGCTTCGCATGGCCCGCCCGTGACATCGTTGAGGGCAGTGGACGAAAGGAGCCGCGGCGACCGAAAGGAGTTCGCGCGATGGCGATTACCGCTACCGAATGGCTGATAACGAGTGACGTCGCACTGGAGGCGGCGTTCCGGGTGGACGTTCCGGAACCGAGCAGGGGTCGCTGGGTGTTGTCCTACCTCCCGACCGACTGGCGGGTGACGAGGGAGCAGGCGCTGGTCGGCGTCGCGCTCGCGGAGATGATCCTCTTGGACCAACCGCATTCGGGGGAGTACTTCGACCTCGAAGTAGGCCGACTGCACGCCGCGCAGCTCGGGCTGACGCTGCACGAGGTCATGTGCTTGCTCGCGCTGCGTGCCGACGGGAACGCCGACGCGCTGTGGTGCCCGCCGAACGACGCGGGCCATTGCGACTCCGCGCCCACCGTCGCGGAGGGGACGGCAGTGTCCGCGGTCTGACGACGGGATCGGGCAGCCGACCCGATCCCGTTGTCGCCCAATGCTTCACCGAGCCTTGGCGATGAGGGCGGTTTGGGCGCGCGCCACGGCGCGGCCCACCGCTTCCTCGTCCACCGTGCGCACCTTCCCGTCGCGCACCACCTCGCGGCCGTTCACGATCAGGGCGGCCAGCGGGGGCGGGGAGCCGAGGATCAGCGCGGTGACGGGGTCGTCGATGCCCGCGTGGGCCGGGGTGTCCATGCGCCAGAGGGCCAGGTCGGCGAGCTTTCCGGGTTCGAGCGAGCCGATCTCGGCGGCGCGGCCGAGGACCCGCGCGCCGCCCATGGTGGCCAGCTCGAGCGCGGTCCGCACGGTCATCGCGCGCGGGCCGTTGGCGACGCGGGAGTAGAGCAGGGCGTTGCGTGGCTCCTCGATCATCGAGCCCGCCTCGTTGCTCGCGGCGCCGTCGACGCCGAGTCCGACCGCGACGCCCGCGGCGAGCAGATCGGGAACCCGGGCGATGCCCGCGCCGAGGCGTCCGTTGGACGTGGGACAGTGCGCGACGCCGGTGCCGGTGCGGGCGATGGTGGCGATCGCGGCGTCGTCGAGGTGGACGGCGTGCGCGTACCAGACGTCCGCGCCGATCCAGTCGAGCCGCTCCAAATACTGTGCGGGAGTGCAGCCGTGGGTGGCGGCGCAGTAGTCCTGTTCGTCCATGGTTTCGGCCAGGTGGGTGTGCAGGCGCACCCCTTCGGCCCTGGCCAGTGCGGCGGACTCGCGCAACAGGTCGGCCGTCACCGAGAACGGTGAACACGGCGCGAGCGCGATCCGGACCATGGCGTCGAAGGAGGGGTCGTGCCAGCGCGCGATCGCGTCGGCGCTCGCGGCGAGTATGGCGTCCAGCGATTCGACCACGGAGTCGGGCGGCAGACCGCCCGCGCTCGCGCCGAGGTCCATGGCCCCGCGACAGGGATGGAAACGCAACCCGACCGTCGCGGCCGCGGCGATCTCCGCGCCGAGCAGGTCACCACCGTCGCGCGGGAACAGGTAGTGGTGGTCGGCGGTCGTGCTGCACCCGGTGCGCGCGAGGGCGGCCAGCGCGCCGGTGGCGGCGATCCGCACCGATTCCTCGTCGATGCCCGCCCAGATCGGATAGAGCGCGGTCAGCCAGTCGAACAGGCTCTCGTCGGCGGCCAGGCCCCTGGTGATCCACTGGTAGAGGTGGTTGTGGGTGTCGACAAGGCCGGGAGTCAGCAGGCAGCCGCGGCCGTCGATGCGCGGGGCGTCCACCTCGGGCGCGTCGCCCGGCCCGACCGCGCCGATCCGGTTGCCGTGCACCACCACGTGGCCGCGCCGATACTCGGTGCCCGCCGCGTCCACGGTGGCCACCGCGCAGCCGTCGATCACCAGGGTCGCCGCCTGGCTCACGGCGCCCACGCCTGCCCGGCGTCCGGCGCGTCCGCGCGCGCCACGGTCGCCTCGATGAGGCCGTACGGACGGTCGGCCGCGTAGTACACCTCGCCGCGGTTCTCGATGCCGAATCCGGCCAGGTCGTAGTCGAAGTGGTGCTTGTTGGGCGCGCTGAGGCGGATCTCGGCCAGTACCGGGAACGCCTCCAGCACCGCCTTGCCCATCTCGAACAGCGTCTGCTGCAAGGCTTTCGAATAGTGCGTGGCGAAGACCGCCACCAGCCGCGCACGGATCCCGGCGTAGGTCGCGTCCCAGTCCACGCCCTCGGTGTCGGCGAAGCGCCAGCGCGCGAACAACGAGGTGGCAAGCATGCGATCGCGGGTCGGCTCCAGCACGGTGAACTCGTCGGTGAGGAAGTCGGCGAATTCCGAATCCGTCGACTTCAGGATGATCAGATCCTTGACGCCGCCGATCACCCAGGCGCGCTGGGAATCTCCCGTACCGGCCACGGTGATCCGCGCGGTGCGGACCTCGGGACCCTGCCGCGTCCAGGTGAAGTCGTGCTCGGCGCCGTCGACCGAGACCCGTTGCCAGGCATATTCGTCCACCTCCACGGTGGCGCTGTCGACCGGCTCGATGTCGTCGACGAAATGCCGGGCCAGCGCCAGCGCGTAATCCTCGACGGGTTGCAGGCCGTGCTTCTTCGCGTAGGCGTAGGCGGTCTGCTTCTGGCTGTCGGTGGGCAGCACCTTGGACTGGTCGCCGGCGGTGTAGGCGGCGGCGAAATCCCCGCGCAGCACCGTGGAGACGTTCACGTCGCGGATCTCGTGGCGCGGGCCGTCGCGGTAGATCCGGACGATCCGGTTCTCCGCCTTGCCGTATCGGTTGTCGGACAGCACGATCGGGCCGGACAGTGTCATGCTCAGCTCCCTCGGTAGGTGGAGAAGGCGAACGGCGAGAGCAGCAGCGGGACGTGATAGTGCCGCTCTTCGGCGACCACGAACGCGATGGAGACCTCCGGGTAGAACGTGTCGATTCGCTGGTGCCCGAAGTACGTTCCGGTGTCGAAGACGATGCGGTAGACGCCCGGTGCGAGATCGGCTCCCAGGCCGTCGATCCGGCCGTCGTCGTCGGTCGCGCCCGCGCCCAGCAGCGCGTCGCCGGAATACAGGGTGACCGCCAGGTCGACTGCTGGCACACCGCGCACCGCGTCCAGCACGTGCGTACTCAAAGTACTCATGCCTGCACCTCGCCCAACAATCGCCGCAGCCGGATTCGGTTGATCTTCGCCAATTCGGTTCGCATCACAGCCCTTTCGGTAGCCGGATCGTTGTGCAGCCGAGCGGTGAGCAGGTCGAGCAGTTCCGCGCCGGATCTGCCGGTCGCGCAGACGAGATACCGGTGACCGAAGCGCTGTTCGTAGGCGCGATTGCCTTCGGCCAGCGCCGCGCGCACCGAATCGGCCGCCTCCGCCATCCCGGACTGCTCCCGGGCCGAGTCCGCGCTGTCCGTCCGGTCGCCGATGCGCGGATGCCCGGCAAGCGCGCGGTCGATCTCGTCCTCGGGGAGGGTGGCGAGCACGGCGTCGGCTGTCTCGTACAGGCGCTCGGCGCTGCGGTACGGCCGCCCGGCGAGCACTCCGCGAACCCAGGCGGGCGAGGCACAACAAGCCAGCAACGCGTCGGTGGCCGCCGCGTTGGACAGCGCGTCGAATCCGGTGATTCCGGCCGCCTCGTCCGTCACCGAACCAGCATCGAATACAGCGAGCCCGCGCGCCACCAGAAGGACGGAGATCACCGTCGGCGTGTCGGACGACCGCGCCTGCCGTCGCCCTCCGAGCCAAGGCGCGGGCTCGCCTCTCGCGGTTACGCCGCACCCCAGCTGTCCGGCACTTTCTGGTAACCCACCGGCAACTCGCGCGGTCTAGCGTGGGACTCGTGGCTGCATCGGATCACGCCGGGAATGCTCCGGTCGCCCGCGCGGGTTGCGCGGGCATCGTGCTCGCCGCGGGCGCGGGCACCCGCTACGGCCGCCCCAAGGCGCTGGCCGAGGGCGGCGCCTGGCTGCGCGCCGCGGTGCGCGCACTGCGGGACGGCGGCTGCGATCCGGTCATCGTGGTGCTCGGAGCCACCGGACCCGCACCGGAGACGGTCGATCTGCCACCGGACGCGGTGCCCGTCTGGGCGCCCGACTGGGCGATCGGCATCGGCGCCTCACTACGGGCCGGGCTGCGCGCTGCGGAGCGGACCCGGGCGCGAGCCGTCGCGATCATGCCGGTGGACACCCCCGACGTCGGCGCCGACGTCGTCGCGCGGGTACTCGCGGCGGAGCGGGCGGCGCCGAGCGGGCTGGCCCGCGCTGTGTTCCATACCACACCCGGCCACCCCGTTGTGATCGACCACAAGCACTGGACCTCGGTGCGTGCGGAAGCCGTAAGAGATTCGGGAGCGCGTACCTATTTGTCCAGTAGAGACGATATGGTGTGCGTCACGTGCGACGATTTGGCGACGGGAAGGGATCATGACTTCCCGGCCTCGACGCACGCTGATCGGAGCGGAAACTGATGCGCGACATCGTCGATGACCTCATGCGGGTATGGCACTCGGGCCGGATCGGTGGCCTGGCCACCGTCGTGCGGACCGTGGGTTCGGGGCGGCTGCCGGTGGGCACAGCGATGCTGGTCGACGCCAACGGCGCCGTCTACGGATCCGGACTGGGCGGCTCGGTGGAGGCCGCGATGCACGAGGCCGCGGTGACCGCGGCGCGCACCGGGCAGCGCGCCATGCACCGCCTACCCGTGCCGCCCGGCGAACCAGGCATGGAGGCGGGCGGCATGATCGACGTCTTCGCCGAGCCGTTCTCCCGGCGGGACTTTCCCGAATTCCCCACTGTCGCATCCGAAATCGCGGCGCACCGGCGAGTTACGGTGTTCACCGTGGTATGGAACCCAGATCCCGACGTGATCGGCCAGCACCTGATCACCGGCCAGCGGCACAACACCGAACTGGTGGCGCTGCCCGAATCGGACGTGTTCATCTCGTCCTTCGCCCCGCCGCCGCGGCTGATCATCTTCGGCGCCAACTCCTACGCCGCGGCGCTGACCGTGCAGGCCCGACTGCTCGGCTACCGCGTCACCATCTGCGATTCGCGCGAGGAGTTCGCCACGCCCGACGCCTTCCCCGGCGCCGAAGTGGTGGTGGACTGGCCGCACCGCTACCTGAACACCCTGTCGGCAGCAGGCGAAATCGACTCCACCACAGGCATTGTCGTACTGGCGCACGATCCGAAGTTCGAAATCCCGTTGCTCACCGTGGCTTTGCGCTTGCCGGAGCTCGGCTACCTCGGTGCGGCGGGCTCGTACTCGGCGCACGCACGGCGCCTGGACGACCTGCGGGCGGGCGGTTTCGACGAGACGACGCTGTCGCGCCTGCACTCCCCCGCGGGCCTGGACGTCGGCGCGCGCACGGCGGCCGAAACCGCCGTGGCCATCGCCGCCGAACTGCTGGCCGCCCGATCGGGGCGATCGGGGCGTCAGCAGTCCGGGAACGCCGAGGTGATCCACGCCGAGCAGGCGTTCGGCGCCAGGGCCACCGTCGGCTTGTGACGGGCGCTCAGCCCTTCAGTCCGGGGTTCTCCGCGTAGACCTCGCGCAAGACCGAGAGGTCGAACAGCTGGTCGGCCTCGATGTCGATCTTCGCGGTGCGCAGCGCGGCGATGTTCTGTTCGATCAGCGCGTCGGTCATGGTGAGCAGACCGTTCGCGGCGGTGTCGGCGGAGACCACCAGGTCGTTCTGCGCGATGGCCTCCTCGGTCTGCTCGGCCAGGTCGAGGTTCAGGTCCTTGCCGTACGTCTCGACCGCGAGGCGCGCCGATTCGGCCGGTGCGGCGACCGCGTCCTTCCACCCTCTGATCTCCGCCGTGAGGAACGCCTTCAGCTTCTCGCGCTCGTTGTCGATGGTGGACTGCTTCACCGTGAGCGTCTCCGCGACCAGCGGCAGGCCGAAATCGGCGAACAAGAAGTGCGCGTTCGGAAAACCCTTGGCGGCGAGGGTGATCGGCTCGTTCGTCACGTAACTGACCCAGCCGTCCACCTCGCCGTTGGCCAGCGGCGTCGGGTCGAACTGCGCGGGCACGATGGTCACATCGCCTGGCTTCATGCCATTGGCGGTCAACAACGCGGTGAAGATGAGCTGATTGGTGTCCTGCACGCCGATCTTGCGGCCCTTCATGTCCTGCGGGGAGTTGATGGGCTTGGCCGCGGAGCTGACGATCGCGAACGGATTCTTCTGGTAGGTGGTCGCGACGATCTTGGCGGGCAATCCCTCGAGGATCGCGGGCGCGGTGGTCTGCGGCGCCGAGAGCCCGAGCCACACCTTTCCGGTGTCGAGACCGGCCTCCACCGACGTGCTCGCCGCGCCGCCCGCCAGCAGATTCACCGAGCCGAACCCCGCCTCCCGGAAATAGCCGCGGGAATCGGCGAAATACTCGCCCGCGAATTCGATGTTCTTGATCCAGGACAGCTGGATCGCCACGGTGCCGAAGCGGGAGCCGTCCGGGATGGAACCACTCGACGAGCCGCCCGCGTCGTCGCCGCAGGAGGCGAGCGCGCCGACGCCGCCGAGTGCGGCTCCCGTGAGTGCCGAATAACGAAGAAAGGACCTGCGGTTCAGGTTCGCCCCGAACGAAGAGCGTTGCGCGGGTGTCATGGGCTGAATTTAGGGGGATTCGGTTTCGTTTTCTTTGCTTTCAGGTTCCCAATACCGAATCGCGACGATCAGTCGCGTCCGGCATCGGGGCCGAACCGGGCCAGCACCAGGTTCTCGACGACGCCCACGATCGCGTACAGCAGCACCGACACCAAGGTGACGATCACGATGGACGCCCACAGCTCGTTGTACCGGAACGTGGGTATCGCGCGGATCAGGCTCGCTCCGAGACCTGTTCCGCTGCCGAGCCATTCGCCGATCAACGCACCGATGAGCGCCCCCGGCACCGAGATTCGCGCGGCCGCGAACACGGCGGGCAGCGCCGCGGGCATTGCCACCATCCGCAGCGCCGTCCAACGCGAACCGCCGTACGCCGCAATCAGTTCCATCGCCTGGCGGGGCGCGCTGCGCAGTCCGGTCGTGATCATCACCAGGGCCGGGAAGAGCACGACGATCGCGGCCATCACGGTCACCCCGCCCACCCCGCGGCCGAATACCAGCACGATGATCGGCGTGAGCGCCACCAGCGGCACCGAACGCAGCAGCATCGCCACCGGCATGAACGTGTGCTCCACGGTGCGGAACGACACGAACAGGGCGGCGAGCGCGATGGCCGCCGCCATGCCGACGCCGAAGCCGAGCGCCGCGTCGCGCAGCGTGATCTGGAGGTTGTCGAGGATGGCCGCGCGCGCTTGCGGCGCGCCGGGCGAGGTGACCAGATAGCGCCACACATCGCCGGGAGTCTTGCCCACCCGCGGACCCACCTGCGGGAAGGCCGCCAGGAACCCCCACCAGATGACCAGCATCAGCAGCAGCGAGGTGACGAGCGGGAACAGGAACGCGCCGAGGCGACGCAGGACGGTCATCGCACCTCCTCCCCGGTCCATGGCGTGACCAGCCGCGCCACCAGCGCCACGATCGCGTAGCCGAGACCGGCCAGCGCGGCGGCGGCCAGCGCCATCCCCCAGGTACGCGGCACGTTGTAAGCGGTCTGCGCGGCGGTCAGCGCGACGCCGATCCCGCTGTCCACGCCGCCCAGATACTCCCCGATGATCGCGCCGAGCACGGCCGAGGGCGCGGCGATCTTCAACGCCGCGAACGTATTCGGCAGCGCGGCGATCAGCTGAACCCGGTACAGCCGTTGCCAGCGCCCGCCGCCGTAGGCGCGCACCAGCTCCAGGCTCGTCCGATCGGCCGAGCGCAGACCGGCGAGGGTGCCGACCATCGTGGTGAAGAAGCAGTACATCGCGGCGAGGAACACTGTCGGCGTGCGTCCACCGAAGACGACCAGAATGATCGGGCCGAGCGCGAGCAGCGGCGTGCAGTAGGACAGGATCGCCAGCTGGGTGGCCAGCGATTCGAATTGCGGGATCAGCGCCACCGTGACCGCGAGGCCGATGGCCAGCGCGTTGCCCCAGAGGAAGCCCTTCAGCGCGCCGATCGCGGTGATCTCGAAGTTCGGGCCGTACAGCTGCCAGCCGTCGACATACATCGTGTGCACGACCCGCCACGGACTCGGGATGGTGCCGCCCGCGAGGCCGAGCGCCGCGGCGAGCCACCACACCCCGACGAGGCCGAGGATGCCGAGCAGCCCGCCGAGCCGCTTCACGACGCACCGCCCGTGTCGGGGGCTTGGACGCCGCGTTCGAAAGCGACGCCGCCAGCACCGGTCTTGCCGAACAGCAGTTCGGAGAGATAGTCGGACAACTTGTGGAATTCCGGGGTGCGCATCATCTCCGGCAGGCGCGGCCGCGGCAGATCGATCTCCACCAGCTCGAGCACGCGGCCCGGGCGCGGGCTCAGCACCGCCACCACGTCGGAGAGGAAGACCGCCTCGGCGATGCCGTGCGTGACCATCAACGTGGTCGCGGGCTTCTCCGTCCAGATCCGCAGCAACTCCAGATTGAGCTTCTGCCTGGTCATGTCGTCCAGCGCGCCGAAGGGCTCGTCGAGCAGCAGCACAGTCGGCTGCACGACCAGCGCACGCGCGATGGACACGCGCTGCCGCATGCCGCCGGACAGCTGCGCGGGTTTGGCCTTCTCGAAGCCTTCCAATCCCACCAGCGCGACGAGGTCGGCGATCTGCGCGGGATCCGGTTTCAGACCGGCCACCTGCAACGGCAGCTTGATATTGGATTCCACCGAGCGCCACGGCAGCAACGCCGCATCTTGGAACGCGATGCCGAGTTCGTGGCGGCCACGCAGTTGCGCGGGCGTCTGGCCGTCGATCAGCGCGGTGCCCGCGGTCGGCTTCTCCAATCCGGCCAGAATCCGCAGCACGGTGGACTTTCCGCAGCCGGAAGGACCGAGGAGCGACAGGAACGTGCCCTGCTCGGTGTGCAGATCCACGCCGTCCAGCGCGTGCACCGTGCGCCGCCCGGCACGGAAGGACTTGCTCAGCCCGCTGATGTGGATACCGGTCCCCCCGGCGTGCTCGGTGTTCATTCGGTCACGATAGAAGGGCTCGATTGCACCGACATTGCGATTCGCGTGGCCAGATTGCGCAATCGTTACGCGCCGAGGGTATTTCGCGGACCGGGTGCGAACCGGTGGCCGACCGTGCACCAGACGAGCGCCGCCCGGGGTGGGACCTTTCGCATCACGCCGAGCGAAACCCGCTCCTCGCGGATGAGATCGCGCCTCCCGCTCGTTGCACACCAGGTGGACCCGCTCAGCACCCTGCTCGACGCCGAACTGCACATCGCGGGCTCGGCCATCCTCTGGCGCGAGATCATCGGCAACGGGTTCGGGCTGGCCGCAGCGGTAGGCGGCATGCGGCGGCGGGTGTGGGCGTGGCCGGTGGGCATCGCGGGCAACGCGCTGCTTTTCACCGTCTTCGTCGGCGGCGTCTTCAATACACCGCAGCAGTTGAACATGGCCGGGCAGGCCGGGCGGCAGCTGATGTTCATCGCGGTCAGCGTGTTCGGGTGGTGGCAGTGGCATCGGCACGCCCGCCTCGAAACCGGGCTGGAGCACCGCGGCGTGGTGCCGCGCTGGGCCAGCGCCCGCGAACGATGGCTGCTTGTCGCCGCCATGCTCCTCGGCACGGCCGGTTTCGCGCAGGTGTTCGCCTGGATCGGCTCCTACGGCCCGTGGGCGGAGGCCTGGATCTTCACCGGCTCGGTGCTCGCCACCTACGGCATGGCCCGCGGCTTGGCCGAGTTCTGGTTGATCTGGATCGCCGTCGACATCGTCGGCGTCCCGCTCCTGCTGAAGGCGGGCTACTACCCCTCCGCCACCCTCTACCTCGTCTACGCGGGCTTCGTCGCCTGGGGTTTCGCCGTCTGGGTCCGCACCATGCGCACCGAATCGCGGCCCGCCGCATCCGTACCCGTGGGGGCGACACACGTCCCGTCCGACTGATCACGCGGGAATCGCCGCCCTGGTTCAGGGCCAGCGCAAGCACGACGTCCGTGGCGGCGTGCTGGGCGCGGAGAACTCATCACGTCCGCATGCCGCTCCGAACTACACGAGGTCGACGCGGACGCCTGCGGCGCGGATGGCGGCGACGGCGGAGGCTTCGGCGTGGGTGTCGGTGACGAGGACGTGGACCTGGTCGATGCCGCAGATGCGGGCGAGGGCGGAGCGTTCGAGTTTGTCGGAGGTCGCGACCACCATGACGTGGCCGGAGCGGCGCACCATCTCGGTGGTCACGCCCGCCTCGTCGATGTGCCTGCACTGCGCGCCGCCCTCGGCGGAAATCGCGTTCACGCCGAGAATCACCGTGTCCAAACGCAATTCGGCTAGGGCGCGCTCGGCCAGCGGGCCGTGCAGTTCGTAGGACTCCCGGCGCGCCACCCCGCCGAGACAGATGGTGCGCAGGTGCGGGCGCAGCACCATCTCGCCCGCGATGTTGAGCGCGTTGGTGACGATGGTGAGCTGATCGTCACCGGAATTGGCCAGATCCGTGCGACCCGCGAGCGCCCTCGCCACCGCCGTGGTGGTGGTGCCGCCGTTCATGCCGACCACCGCGGTCGGGTCGACCAGCGCGGCGGCGTGCTCGGCGATGCGCTGTTTGGCCTCGCCGCCGGTCTGGCGGTAGCGGGCGGGCAGGTCGTAGGCGACCGTCGTCGCCACGACCCCGCCGTGGGTCCGGGTGGCGAGCTGCTGTTCGGCCAGCGCGGTGAAATCGCGGCGCACGGTCGCGGGCGACACCTGGAGCCGCTCGGCGGCCTCCTCCACGGAGAGCCGCCCCGATTCGGCGAGCAGCTCGAGCAGCCGGTTCCACCGCTGCGGACGATCCGTCGGTCCGGTCATCTCACACCGCCCCGACCCGGACGACGTGCCGTTTCTGCATGCACGCGAACAATCTGACCACAGCCACGATGCCAAACCGTAGAGATTCCACGCGCCGGTTGCCAACGTGGACCGCGCGCGGACTCACGGCGCGGCGAGTCCGGAATTGACCACGTAGGCGATTTCCTCGCAGATGTCGTCCAGCGAGATCCGCGCGTCCGGCTGGGTGGTCTGCACCAATTCCTGCGCCAACGAGTTCACCGCGCCGATCACCGCGAGCGCGAACAGGTCGAAGCGCCGCGGTTTGGTCTCGCCGCGCTCGACGGCGCGCTCGGCCTCGGCCATCAGCATCGAGGAGATACGCCCGCGCTGTTCCCTGCGCCATTCCTCCACCGCTTCGCTGACCCCGACCACTTCGACGTAGCAGACCCGCGCGGTTCGCCGGTCGGCGCAGGTCACTTCGAGGTAGGCACGGAAACCGGCGGTCACCCTGCTCGACAGCGGCTCGTTCGCGGTGCGCGCCAGCGCCTCCGCGGCACGGTCGATGGCCTGCATGGTGACTCGATCCACCAGGGCGATCAGCAGCGCCTCGCGGCTGCCGACATCCTCGTAGAAGCTGCGTGTGGAGACGTTCGCGAGGGTGCACAGGCGCTCGATGGAGGTGGTCGCGTACCCCTGGGTGCCGAACAATTCCAGGGCCGAGTCGATCAACCTGGTCCGCCGCTGCGCCACCCGCTGCTCCTTGGACAGGCCCGCGTAATTGCGGCCGTCCTTGGGAGCGCCGTCCTGCCGTGCCACCAATCGATGCTACCGCCGCAGGGGGCTGCCGGCGGGGGCTCGAGAGTAGGGCGATGTCGGTGAGCGGCGAAGAACTGCCAGATGGTCTCCGCCACGTCGATCTGACGGCTGACCGGGCCACCAGCAACTCGGGCAGACGCTCGTGGCCGCCGGGCCGACTGTGCCCGCCGTTGGTCACGGGGTAGCGGACGACGTCGACATCGCTTGGGCAGGAGGCTGTTTCGATAGTGCCCGGGGTTCCTTCCTCGACGCTCGGCTTCGTGACAACTGCTCACTTCACGCTGCCAGCGGTCAATCCCGCGACCAACCGCTTCTCGATGAGCGCGAACAGGATCACCACCGGCACGATGCCGACGGTGGAGATCGCGAACACGTACTGCCATGCGGTGTCGTACTGGCCGACGAACTTGGTCAGCGCCACCGAAAGCGGCTGATTCTCCGGCGTGGTCAGCACCACCAGACTGGCCGCGAACTCGTTCCAGCAGGCGACGATCGTGAAGATGGTCGCGGTGACGATGCCCGGCCAGACCAGCGGCAGACTGACCTTGGTCAGGATCTGCCAGCGGTTCAACCCGTCGAGCTGGGCCGCCTCCTCGATCTCCACCGGGATCGCGGCGAAGAAGCTGTGCAGGATCCACACCGCGAACGACAGGTTGAACGCGGCGTTAACCAGGATCATGGCCAGCCAGGTGTCGTTGATGCCCAGCGCGAAGAACTGCCGGATCAGGCCGGTCACCAGCACCGTGGGCTGCAACATCTGGGTGATCAACACCAGACCGAGGAACACCGCGCGTCCCGGAAACCGGTGCCGCGCGGTGTGATACGCGGCCGGGATGGCGACGAGCAGCACGAGCACCGTGGCGCTCACCGCGATGACGACGGTGCTGACCATGTTGAACGGCAGCGGCGTCTCGGGGGTGTCCCACATCGTCGCGTAGTTGTCCGGATGCCAGGTCTGCGGCAGATAAGTCGGTGGGATGCGCAGGATCTCGGCCCGGCTCTTCAGCGAGCCGAGCACCATCACGACGAACGGCGTCAGGAAGATCAGCGCGATCACGACGCCGATCGCCGTCAACTCCCAGCGACGACGCTTCGCCCTTACCGGCGCTTCTTTCGTCGCGGTGGTGGTGTTTCGGTGCGGCACGCGAATCTCGGTCTCGGCGGTCATGCGTCGACCTCCCGCGTCGGCCGGACCAGTTTCACGTAGATCGCGATGATCACCACGATCAGCGCGAAGTTCAGCACGCTCATCGCGGCGGCGGTGTCGATCTGCTGGTTCTGCCGGATCAGCTTGAACGTCAGCGTCGTCGTGGTGTCCGCGGAGAAACCCGCGATGCTGCCGGTGATCACCTGCAGAATCGGCAGCGAATTGAACACGTTGATGATGTTGACGACGGTGGCGACCGCGATGGCCGGGCGCAATTGCGGCAGCGTGAGGTGGCGGTACCGCTGCCACGGACCCGCGCCGTCGACCCTGCCCGCCTCCTCGATCTCGGCCGGAATCGATTGCAGCCCAGCCAGAATCGTGTAGGTGGTGAACGGTATCGAGACGAACACCGCGACGCCGATCGCCACCAGGAAGGCCTGTGTCGGCTGCTTGGTGAACCCGTAACCGCGATCGAGCAGCCCGATGTCGACGAGGAACCGGTTGGCGATGCCGACGTCGGGATCGAGCATGTAGTAGAAGATCGTCGTCGTCATCACCACCGAGGCGGCCCACGGCACCAGGATCGCCATCCGCACGGCGGTGCGGCCGGGGAAGTCCTTGTTCAGGAACTGGGCGAGCCCGGCCGAGAGCACCAGGGTGATCAGCACGACGCTGACCACCCAGACCACGGTGTGCGCGAGCACCGTGCCGAGTTCGCCGATGTCGAACAGGGCGCGGAAGTTCGCCAGCCCGGCGGGCCCGCGGTCCTGACCGTAGGCGCTCAGGTCCCTGGTGCTGGTCCACAGCATGTAGCCGACCGGGAACGCGACGATGGCCACGATCAGCAGCAGGGCGGGCCCGAGCCACGGGACCGCCCTCAGCATCGCATTGCGCCGCACGCTATTTCGCGGCTTCCTGAATGCGGGTCAGCACCTGCGCCGGGTCCGCGCCCTGCGCGATGGTGCCCATCTGCTGGCGGATGGCGCCCTGCGCCGCAGCCCATTTCGGGTTGTTGCTCGGGTAGAACTTGGCCACCGGAAGCGTCGCGGCGAACGCCTTGGTGACCGGGTCCTGCGCCAGTTCGGCCGCGCCGCTCTGGGTGATCGGGATGAAGCCTTCGTGCTTCACGAAATTCGCGTACACGCCCGCGGAGTAGAAGTGATCGAGGAACTTTTTGATCGTCTCGGTCTTCCCGCCGTCCTTCTTGAAAGCCATCAGGTGATCGGCGACGCCGAGGGTCACCGGCTGGCCGGACTTGGTCGGAGACGGCGCGGTCGCGTACTTCAGCTCCGGATTCTTGGCGGCGATCTGGCCGATGGTGGGCGGCAGGCCCTCGATCATCCCGACCTTGCCCTGGATGAAGGCGTTGATCACGTCCTTGCGGTCGGTCGCGCCCGGATTAGGTTGTGTCGCATTGGCATCGATGAGCGTGCGCATGGCGCGCACACCCTCCAGGTTGGCCGGGGTGTCGACGGTGATCTCGCCGCCGTTGGACCAGTCGCCGCCCGCGCCGAAGGTCCAGATCGAAGTCTCGCCCTGCGCCTCCTCGCTGCCGAGCGGCAGACCGTAACCCGAGACGCCGTCGCCGAGCGCCTGGATCTTCGCCGCGGCCTCGGTCAGTTCGGTCCAGGTCTTGGGCGGCGCGGCGACACCGGCGCGCGCGAACAGGTCGGTGTTGTAGAACAGCGTGCGGGTGGAGGCGAACAGCGGTAGCGCGTATTGGGTTCCGTCGAGCGAGGCGTTCTTCGCGAAGCCGGGCTGGATGTCGGCGAGCACCTGCGGCGAGACGATCTCCGCTGCTGGGTACAGCATTCCGTCGCCCGCGAAGCTGGCGTAGGCGTCGATGTTCAGGATGTCGGGCGTGGTGGACGGTGACTGGAGCTTGGTCCGCACCACGTCGTTGATCGAGTTCCAGGATTCCAGCTGGAGATTCACCTTCAGGCCGGGATTCTTCCGCTCGAAGTCGGCGATGATCCCGTCCCAGAGCGCCTTGGTTCCGGTGGCGCCGTCGCTGTAGACCGGGGCAAGGAAGTTGATCGTGGTGTCGGAGTCGGCGGAATCGTTGGAGCCGAAGCCGCACGAGGCGACCGCGACGGCGAGGCCGGTGGCCAGCGCGGCGCCCGTGAGCAGGCGGCGGAGTGGTCGTTTCACGAAGCGAACCTTTCGAATCTGCACCCCCGGCGCCTACCGACCGCCGATGATGAAGCAAAACGTGTCGACCGGTTGAATCTAGCGCGAATGGTGATCGAACATGACCATTTCGCGCAGATATTTGACATGAACGATCATCGAGACGATTCTGTTGTCGTGCCGTCCGCTGACCACGCCCCCGCATCCCACCTGGCCGTCGAAGTCGCCACCCAGCCCGACGACTGGGCGCGCTCCGCCGCGATCGCCGCCGAACACCGCGCCCTGCTGCCGCAACCCGGCGAACGCGTCGCTGTGATCGGCTGCGGCACTTCGCTGTTCATGTCTCGGGCCATCGCCGCGCTACGCGAGGAGGCGGGCCAGGGCCTGACCGACGCGTGGCCTGCCAGTCAGGTGCGCGGCGGCCGGGACTACGACCGCTATCTCGTCATCTGCCGATCGGGCACCACCACCGAAGTGGTGTCGGCGATGCGCGAGATCCCGTCGCACGTCCCGCGCACGGTGATCTGCAGCAGCCCGGGCACCCCGGTGCTGGAGCTGGGCGATCCGATCCTCATCGACGAGGTCGACGAGAAGTCCGTGGTGCAGACCCGCTTCGCCACGACCACGCTGGCGATCCTGCGCTGGCATCTCGGCGAGGACCTCGGTCCCGCCGTCGAACAGGCGCGCGCCGTCCTGGCCGAAGATCCCGCCGAATCGCTGGCCGGGGTGCGCGGGGCCGAGCAGATCACGTTCGTCGGCATGGGTTTCGCGGGCGCGCTGGCCGAGGAGGCCGGGCTCAAACTGCGCGAATCCTGCCAGTCGTGGGCCGAGTCCTACCTCGCGACGGAGTACCGGCACGGCCCGATCAGCATCGCCGCCCCCGGCCGCGCGGTCTGGGCGCTCGGGCCGCTGATCCCGGATTTCGCCGCCGACGTCGCCGCCACGGGGGCGCACTTGGAACACCGCGACATCGATCCGATGGCGGAACTGGTCCGCGTGCACCGCCTTTGCGTCGCGCGCGCCGCCGACCTGGGCCTCGACCCCGACCACCCGCGCAGCCTGAACCGCTCGGTCGTCCTGGACCAGTGACCGGTACGCCGCCGTGTCCGCGCCCCCGCCCCGCATTCCGGAGCCGCCGACGACAAGGTTGCTGAGAGTAACTACGCTCCCGGAGATGGACACGCATCGCGTCGGCGGCAGCGCACCGGCGCCTGCGCCCGGCGCGGACTGCCGTGGGGCGGGCGGACGCGCCCTCGGTTCGGATCCGGCAGGTTCTGATGCCCTGACATTGGGCTTGGACGTCGGTGGCACCACCATCAAAGGTGAGATCGCCGACGCGTCCGGCACGATCCTCGCGTCGGGCACGGTGCCGACCCCGCGTGGCGAGGCGGCGTTCGAGGCGATGGGCGATCTCGGCGACAGCTTGCTCGCCGAATTGCCCGCGGATCTGCGCGACCGGCTCGGCCGGGCCGCCGTCCTACTGCCCGGCATCGTCGACACCGCACGATCGATCGCCGTCTTCAGCGGCAACGTCGGCTGGCGCGACGTGCACGTCGGCGACCGCTTCACCCGGCGCTGGGGCGTTCCGGTGTTGATCGAACACGATGTGGCCGTGGCGGGTTGGGCCGAATGGCGTTTCGGCGCTGGCCGCGATCACGGCGACGTTCTGGTGATCGTGCTGGGCACCGGCGTCAGCGGCACGCTCTCCGCCGGCGGCCGGTTGGTGCGCAGCGCCTTCGGGCAGGCGGGCGAATACGGCCACATTCCCGTGCGGTCCACCGACGGGTTGCGTTGTCCCTGTGGGAATGTCGGCTGCGTCGAAACTCTCGCCTCCGCCGCGGCCATCGCACGCAACTACGCCCGGTTGTCCGGGCGCGAAGTCAGCGGCGCGGCAGAGGTTTTCGGACGACTGCCGGGCGATCCCGACGCGGCGCGTGCGGTGGACGACGCCGTGGCCGCGCTCGCGGACGGACTGCTCGGCGTCGTCCATGCCGCCTGCCCCGAGCTCGTCGTGCTCGGCGGGGGGTTGGCCGGTGCGGGCGCCGCGCTCAGTGAACGATTGCAGGCGGCATTGGCGCAGCGTCTCCGGGTGGTGCCGGTGCCGAAGGTGGTGCTCGGCGAATTCGGCGCGCGCGCCGGGCTCGCGGGCGCCACGCTCTTCGCCCGGCACGGAGCACTGATATGACCGGGAGGCGCGACCCGGGACGCCCGGCCGAGACGCGATTCCGCCGGACACGAAGCACGCGACGCGGCCCGGGACGCCCAACCGACATACGATTCCGCCGGGCACGAAGCGCTCATGCGAGCGGGCGCGGCCCAGCGCTCTCGACGGAGACGCGATACCTCCGGGCACGAAGCCCTCATGCGAGCACCAAGGTAGGTACGGACCAACGGACGGAGGCTCGATGACTGACAACTCCACCGGCCTGGAAATCCGCGGTCGTATCTTGTCGGCGTCGTTCGACTTGACCGACGGCGTGATCTCCGTACAGAGCGACCGGATCGTCGCGGTCCGGCCGATGACCGAATGGCTTGCCTTCCATCCGGATTCGGCGCCGCCGAAGTTCTCGGGCCTGATCGTCCCCGGCCTGGTGGACATCCACAACCACGGCGGCTTCGGCCATCGATTCGACACCGTGGACGCGGACGACGCGCGCGCGGCCGCCGAGTTCCACCACTCGCGCGGATCGACGACGGTGCTCGCCAGCGTGGTCACCGGTCCCGCGGCCGACATGGTCGCCCAGATCGCGACACTGCGCGCGCTCGCCGCCGACGGCACGATCGGCGGAATCCACGCGGAGGGGCCGTTTCTCGCGGTCGCCCGCTGCGGCGCCCAGGACGTCCGCTACCTGCGCGACCCCGACCCAGGACTGACCGAAGAACTGCTGGCCGCCGCCGACGGATACCTGCGCGTCTGCACGATCGCGCCGGAGTTGCCCGGCTATGACGCGGTCGCGCGGCTCCTCACCGACAACGACGTGGTGATCTCCCTCGGCCACAGCGACACCGATTTCGCGCGCTTCCGGCAGGCGCTCGCCCCGACCGGATCGGCGCGGCTGGTGACCCACCTGGCCAACGGCATGCCGCCGCTGCACCACCGCAACGCGGGACCGGTCGCCGCGGCGCTGACGGCCGCCGTCCATGGCCACGCGGTGGTCGAGCTGATCGGCGACGGCGTGCACGTCGACGCCGGTTTCGGCGCGATGGTTTTCGCGGCGGCTCCGCGACAGGTCGCGCTGATCACCGACGCGATGCAGGCCGCGGGCATGCCGGACGGCGAATATCGGCTCGGGCCGCAGTCCGTCCGGGTGATCGACGGGGTGGCCAGGGTGGCCAACCGGTCGATCGCGGGCGGCACGGCGACTCTCGCGCAATGCCTGTCGTGGGCGGTCCGGGACTGCGGTGTGCCGCTGCCCGACGCGGTGCGCGCCGCGACCGCCGTACCAGCCGCCGCCGCCGGCCTGACCGACGTGGGCGATCTCCGGACCGACCAGTACGCCGACCTGCTGATTGTCGATGACGACCTGCAGTTGCGCCGGGTGCTCAGACGTGGACAGTGGTTGACGTGATCCTCACTGTGACAATGAATCCCGCTTACGACATGACCTACCGGGTCGAGCGCTTCGAGCGCGGGCAGGCGCACCGTGTCCGCTCGGTCGAGCAGCGCATCGGCGGCAAGGGCATCAATGTGACGCGGGTGCTGAACCAGCTCGGCAAGTACGCGAGGGCGACCGGCTTCTCCGATCACGCCTTCGCCGCGGCCGCCGAGCTGGAGATGCCGGTCGACTTCGTGCACGCGCTGCCGTGGGTCCGGCGGACGGTGGTGATCAGCGAGTCCCGTGACGGCACCGCCACCGCGCTCTGGGAGCCCGGCGCCCGCGTCTCGAACCCGCACGCCGCCGAGCAACTAGCCATCCGGGTCGCGGGCCTGCTGCCCGACATCAACGGCCTTGTCGTCTCTGGATCGCTACCGGGCGGGATAGATCCCGGCCTACCCGCCGAGCTCGCCCGATCGGCGGTCGCGGCGGGGGTCCCGACCATCTGCGATGTGGACGGCGAGGCGCTGCGGCTGGCGGCGGAGGTTCCCGGTGTGGTGTTGATGCCGAACACCGAAGAGCTGGAGCGTCTTTCCGGTCGCACGCCGACTACGCCGGAGGAGGTGGTTGCGGCCGCCCGCCCGCTGATCGATCGCGGCGTGCGAGCCGTCGTCGCCACCCGCGGCGTCGAGGGCATGATCGCGGTGACGGCCGACGGCGCGTGGTTCGCGACGCTGCCCGAGCCGCTGGCCGGAAACCCCACCGGCGCGGGCGATTCCGCCGCCGCGGCGGTGATCGCTGCGCTGTCCACCCGCGCGGAACCCGACTGGGCGGCCATCCTCACCGACGCCGTGGCCACCGCGGCGTCGGCCGTCGTCATCCCGGTCGCCGGGGAGATCGACCGCTGCCTGCGCACCCGCCTGGCACCGACCGTCCGGGTCGACAAGCTCGCCGCCCCGGAATCCGAAGAGACCACGCCATGACCGCGGAGACCCACCCATGCCGCTGACCCCCGTACCGGACTTGATCGCGGCCGCGAGACCCGGCGGCCTCGGCGCGTTCAACGTGATCACCCTGGAACACGCCGAGGCCATCGCCGCGGCCGCAGAGGACGCGGAACGTCCCGTGGTCATGCAGATTTCGGAGAACACCGTCCGCTATCACGGATCCCTCGCCCCGCTCGCGCTGGCGTGCCTACGGATCGCCGCGGACAGCTCCGCGTCCATCGCGGTGCACCTCGATCACGCCACTTCCACCGAACTCGTCACCGCCGCCGTCGAACTCGGCATCCGTTCGGTCATGTTCGACGCGTCCACGCTCGACTACGCCGCCAACGTCGCCGCCACCGCCGAGGTCGCGCGCCGGTGTCGCGAGCGCGGCGTGTTCGTCGAGGCCGAACTGGGCGAGATCGGCGGCAAGGACGGCGCGCACGCTCCCGGTGTCCGCACCGATCCCGACGAGGCCGTCGAATTCGTCGCTGCGACGGGCGTCGACGCACTGGCCGTCGCAGTCGGTTCCGCCCACGCCATGCACGCCCGCACCGCCGAACTCGACCTCGAACTGATCGCCACGCTGGCCGCGAAAGTCCCTGTGCCGCTGGTTCTGCACGGCTCGTCCGGCGTGCCGGACGACGGCCTGCGCGCCGCTGTCGAGCACGGTATGACGAAGGTCAACATCGCGACCCGGCTGAATGTGCTGATGACCGCGGCGGTCCGGTCCGCCGTCACGCGCGATGCCGCCCTGTCCGACCCGCGCAAGTATCTCGCTCCCGGCCGCGCCGCCGTGCGCGCGGAGGTCGAGCACTTCCTCCGTCTCCTCGCGGACCGACCACGCGACCCTCACCGGCACGGGCCGCCGAGGTAGGGCAGCCGACGAATACCGGCCGAGACCTCGAGCGCCAAATCCTGGTAGCCGAGCGCTAATTCGGCAAGGCGCTCCCAGTCGTCGTGCACTATCCAATCCGGTTCCGACACCAGCGAGGCGAAGGCGCGGGCGGAGAACTGGGCGAGGCGATCGATCACCATGCCGACGGATTCGGTGTGCATGTGCGCGCCGCCGTGCGCGGGCGGCAGCTCGGTGGCGACCCAGCGATCGATGCCGAGCACCAGGTGCACTCGGCTCTGATCGATGTCCCCGGTCGCGTCGGCCTCGGTGCGCAGTCGCCGCACGTGCAACTCACCGAGCGTATGTGCGGATTGCAGAACCGGATGTTCCTCGCTCGGCTTGGCGCGAAACGCCTTGAGCACTTGCTTTTTCGATGGCAGTGGTTCCACCGCGAATTCCCCTGTTCGAATCGTGGTGCAGGACAACGCTCTTACCGGGCGTATCGCCCGAAACGCGGTAACGCTTTCTCCCAAGGCCTTTCGTTGACCGCGAGGCCGATGGCCTCCAGCGCGGTGAGCCCGACCCGCGCGGCCAGATCGTCCATCAAGGCGACGGTGTCCGCCGCCTGCATCGCGGCGACCGCTTGCTCGGTGGTGAACATCCGGCCGCGCAGATAGGACACCACCCAGGTGTCGTCACCGACCCGCCGCGCCTGATGCGGCGTCCGGTCACCGACCATCAAGCAGCTACCCACAACATGCACAGACATCCACCCCTCGATCCCGCCGGGCGGGACCGGCCGGAACATACCCGCGATGTGACATGAGACACAAGGAGGCTAGGTTAGCGTCGCGTTGTACGTCAAGTTGACAAAATGAAACGGCGTTGTGCGAGCCGGTCACCGCGGGGAGTACGGTCATCTCCACGCATCGCTAGAGCTGGAAGGACATCATCCAACGATGGCACCACTCTCGCCGACGGTCGCGCGTCGGGAACTGATGCTCCGCATCGGGCGGAGGCGTAAGCAGAACGACGTCAGCGTGTCCGCGATCGCCAAGGAGCTCGGCTTCTCCATCTCCTACTGGTCGAAAGTGGAGAAGGAACGCGTCCTGGCCGAATCCAAACTCGACGAGCTGATGAAGCTACTCGACTTCGACGCGGCCGAACGCGAAGAGCTGCACGAACTTCGCGACATCGCCAGGCAGCGCGGGTGGTGGACCAGCTATTCCGGCTTGCTTTCCGACGAGATCGGCCGCCTGTACGGACTCGAACACGGCGCCGACAGCGTGCGCACCTACGAAAGCATCCTGATCCCCGGCCTTTTGCAGACCGCCGACTACGCCCGCGCGCTGATCGCGAACGATCGCGCGCGGATTCGCCAGGTCGAGATCGACCGGCTGGTGGAGATCCGGCTGCGCCGCCAGCAGCGGCTGCAGGGCCCAGATCCGTTGCGCGTCACCGCGATCGTGAACGAGGCGGCGCTGACTCAGCAGATCGGCGGTCCCGAGGTCATGTTCGATCAGGTTCGCCACCTGACCGCGCTGCTCGAGGAGCACATGGAGACCATCGACCTGCGGATCATTCCGTTCGAGGCGACCGGGGGCGGCTTGCTCGGCGGCGCGACGTTCCACCTGCTCGGCTTCGACAAGTCGGTGCTGCCGGATGTCGCGTGGACCGAGACGCTGGTCCACCACGGCGTCATCGAGGACACCGAGCCGGTGCGGCATCTCAACACGTTGTTCGCCAACGCCTTGGCCGAACAAGCGCTTTCGCGCGAGGAATCGCTTGCCGCGTTGGAACGCAAGATGTCCGAGGCGCCCGGCCGGTAGCATCGCGCTATGAGCAGCGTGTCGTCAGCCGAGACGGGCTGGTTCAAGTCGTCGTATTCCAGCGATTCGGTGGCCTGCGTGCAGGTCAAGTTCGAGCCGGGGCGGGTGCTGATCCGGGATACCAAGTACCGCGGCGAGGCGAGTGCGCGGCCGATGCTCGCTTGCTCGCCCGCGGACTGGGCGGCGCTCACCGCGGGCATTCGCGCGGGCGAATTCGACAGCCCCTGAGTGCTTGTCGGCGCGGACACTCTTCGGCGGACCCGGTCGGCGCGAAGCTCTCCTCGGCGCGGATGCCGACCGGCGCGAGCCGGGTTCGGCGCGGATCGCGATCGGTGGGCACCCTGCTCAGGTCGAGTCCTGTTCGGCGGTCGGCCCACATTCCCCACCTAATCCTCCCTAGCAGGTGCTCCTGTGCGGAGACAGCACACGAGCAGCCCCTACCTTCCCGTTGCCGGTGCTAGTGCGGAGAACTCCAGCCATGAAAAGGCTCACCTGCCTTCGCTTCGACGCGGGCGCGCACCCTGGCGACGTCGTCCTCCGAAGGCATCTCGTTGGTCACCTTGCTGATCATGACCTGGATGTCGGTTTCGTCGGCGGGCAGCGCGCCGGTGATCGCCAGCTCGGTGGCGATCTGCCTGACCTCGTCGTCGGACAAGCGGCGGCGCAGCAGCGCGAGCAGCGGGATGTAGTCGGACTCCGGGACACCGTCCGGATATCCGGCCCGCAGCCACTCGATGATGGCGTTCAGGAAAGGCGGCATCGCGGAACGCTTTTCGATTCAGTCGTCGGTCAGCGGTTCGGCGAGCGGCCAGCCGCCCGCCTCGAGCTGCGCGGCGACCCTGGCGACGTCGTGCTCGTCCGGCTGTTCCTTGGCGATCCTGGCGATCGCGGCCACGATGTCCTCGTGGCTGATCTCGGAGTCGGGATTGCCCGCTGCCAACTCCTGGGCGACGGCGGCTACCTCGTAGTCGGTGAGATGGCGGTGCAGCACCGCGAACAGCGCGACGTAGTCCGACTGCGGGATGCCCTGCGGATATCCGGCGCGCAACCAGCCGAGGACGCGGCCGAGGACCTTGGGGCGTGAGCTTTGGGTGTGGTCGGTCAATGCAGCGCCCTTCAGGACTGTCCGAACAGGTGGATGCCGAACTTGGCGGCGAGGAACGCCTTCGCCGTGTAGAGGATCCCGGTGACGATCGCGACGACGATCAGCGCGAAACAGGCGTACGCGCCGGCCAGCGCCGGATAGTTCCGGCGGGCGACGCCGCCCTCGCCGTCGACGGTATCGGCGGCGGACCACAGCCGCACCCCGACGGCGAAGACGATCGGCAGCCCGGCGCCGAGCACCAGGGACACCGCGACCACCTTCCAGAGGGAGTTCAAATTCGTGACGAGCGTGTGCACGGTGGCTCCTCTACAGCTGGGCGGAACGGGTAGGCGGATGCGCCTGCGCCGGAGGTCCCGCGTTGCGCGGATCGGTGCCGAGCGCTTGATCCCCGCGCGGATCGTCGGTAGAGCGCGGTCCGTGGTCGGCCTTGGCAACGTCGGAGGCAGCCGTCGGCGTGTCGGAGGACCGATCCGCGTCGCCGCCCGGCCACTCGTTGACGTTGGTGGTGTCGACCGGGTTGCGCCGGGACCGCAGCCACATCAGCGCGGCAAGGACGATCAGGATCCCGAAGACGACGAGGACGCCGGGCAGACCGCCGATGAAGTGCGCGATGGCCCAGCAGACCGCGCCGGCCAGACCCGCCATCGGCAGTGTGAGCAGCCACGCGACCACCATCCGTCCCATCACCGACCAGCGCACCTCGGCGCCCTTGCCGAGCCCGCTGCCGAGGATGGAGCCGGTGGCCGTCTGGGTGGTGGACAGCGGAAGACCGAAGTGGGCGGAGGTGAGGATGATCGCGGCCGACGACGATTCGGCGGCCAGGCCCTGCGGCGAATCGATCTCGACCAGCCCCTTGCCGAGGGTGCGGATGATCCGCCAGCCGCCGAGGTAGGTGCCCGCGGCGATGGCCACGGCGCAGGCCGCCATCACCCACAGCGGCATCTCGTCGTTCTTGGTCAGCGTCCCGTGCGCGACCAGCGCGAGGAAGATGACGCCCATCGTCTTCTGCGCGTCGTTGGTGCCGTGCGCGAGGGAGACCAGCGAGGCCGAACCGATCTGGCCCCAGCGGAAGCCCTCCCTGACCTTGCCTTCCTCGGACTTCGCCGTGATCCGGTAGACAGCGCGGGTGCCGATCGCCGAGACCAGCGCGGCGACCACCGGGGCGAGCACGGCGGGCAGCACGATCTTGGTGAGCACGCCGTCGGAGCCGGACGCCCAGATCACCCCGCCCCAACCGAGGGAGGCGATGGTCGCGCCGATCAGACCGCCGAACAGCGCGTGCGAGGAACTCGACGGCAGGCCGAACAGCCAGGTCAACAGATTCCAGAGGATGCCGCCGACCAAACCGGCCAAGACGATGATCAGCAGATCGTGTCCGTCCACCGCACCCAGCTGCACGATGCCCTTGGCCACCGTCGCCGCCACCTCGACCGACAGGAACGCGCCGACCAGGTTCAGCACCGCCGAGAGCGCCACCGCGACCCGCGGCCGCAGCGCACCCGTCGCGATGGAGGTCGCCATCGCGTTGGCGGTGTCGTGGAAGCCGTTGGTGAAATCGAAAGCGAGTGCCGTGACGATGACGATCAGCAGAACCAGTAATTCGACGGTCACGCCTCCAGTGTGCGGCACCGCTCCCGCGGATTGCCATGCGGTAACCGCCTGCCGGACAGACTTCGGGGTGCGCTAGCGTGGACGCCCGAGGTGGCGCCCGGTGCGGTGCGAGGCTCGGTCACCTCGCATTCACGGCAGCAGGGCGCGGATGGTGTCGATGGTGTCGGCGTCGGCGGGGTTCTTGTCGGGGCGGTAGCGGACCACGCGGGCGAATCGGAGGGCGACGCCGCCGGGGTAGCGGGGGCTCACCTGGACGCCGTCGAGGGCGATCTCCACGACGAGTTCGGGCCAGAGGTAGACGGTGTGCTGGTCGCGGGAGCGTTCGTGGCGGGGGAACTCGGCGGTCTGCCATTGCAGCAGCGCGTCGGTGAGGCCTTTGAAGGTCTTGCCGACCATGACCGGTTCGCCGGTCGCCGGATCGCGCGCGCCGAGGTGCAGGTTCGACAGGTAGCCGGTGCGGCGGCCGTAGCCCCATTCCGCGCCGAGCACGATCAAATCCATGGTGTGCGTCGGCTTGATCTTCAACCAGGCGCGGCCACGGCGGCCCGCGGCGTACGGCGCGGACAACGACTTGACCATCACGCCCTCGTGCCCGGCGGCGAGCGAGCCGTCGAAGTATTCGGCGGCGGCCTCGGGGTCGGGGCGGATCAGCGCGGGGATGGTGTGCTCGCCCGCCACCTGTAGCAGCGCGGCGCGCCGTTCCGAGAGCGGGGCGTCGAGCAGGTCCTGGCCGTCCAGGTGCAGGCAGTCGAAGAAGTACGGGTGCAGCAGCAGTTCTCTGGTCGAGCTCACCGCCGGAACGAGCGGACCCGCGGACGCGCCGGGCGGCAGCTTCGCCTCCTCGCCGGGCTCGGCCGTGGCGAAGCGGCTCATGGTCTCCTGGAACGGACGCGGCCGCCCGGAATCGGTGAGCGCCAGCGTCTCTCCGTCCAGCACGACGCTGCGGCACCGCAGCCCGGCCACCAGCCGGACCAGTTCGGGCACGCCGGAGGTGATGTCGCGCAGGGTCCTGGTGAAGACACGGACCTCGTCGCCGTCGCGGTGCACCTGGATGCGCGCGCCGTCCAGCTTGTGCTCGACGCTGACCTCGCCGTCGAACTCGTCCATCGCCTCGTCGAGCGCGGAACCCGGTGAGGCGAGCATCGGCTGGATCGGCCTGCCCACCTCGAGCCGGAACGCGGCGAGCGCCGCCGAACCGCCGGTGAGCGCGGCGGCGGCGGTGACGGGCAGCTGCCCGGAGAGCATGTACGCGCGCCGGACCTGCTCGACCGGCACCGCGGCGGCCACCGCGACCGCCTCGGCGACGAGCGCGGTCAGCGCGCCCTGCCGGAGCTCCCCGGTGAGCAGGCGCAGCAGGAACGACTGCTCGGCCGAGGTCGCGGCGCTCCAGAGCGCGGTCAGCAGTTCTTTGCGCCGGTTGGCCGAGCCCTTTCCGGCGACGGTGGCCAGTTCGTCGAACACCTTGTCGACCGCCGGAACCGACAGTGTCGCAACGGGAGACGGCGTGCCTTCCAGCCCGGTGATGGTGCGCCATCCGGTGCCGATGCGACCCTGGCGCAGCTCACCGGAAACCCACGCCACCACGGGCGTGAGTTCCTCCGGCGCGGCCGCGCCGAGCAGTTCGGCGAGCGCGGCGATCTTCGTCTTTCGGGACCTTGTCGCGCGAACGGTATCCGACGTCTGCACGACTTCCGAGAACAGCACCCCTCGACGGTAACCCGAGGCTGTGACATATAGCTCAGCTGCCCTGTTAATTTCCCATTGGCAGGGCTGCGAAAATCCCCATAAACTGGACATATGGCCAAGACTTATGTCGGCGCGCGGCTTCGTCAGCTGCGTACCGAACGTGGGCTGAGCCAGGTCTCGCTCGCGCAGAAGCTGGAGATCTCGGCCAGCTACCTGAACCAGATCGAACACGACGTGCGCCCGCTCACCGTGCCGGTGCTGCTGAAGATCAGCGAAGTGTTCGGTGTGGACGCGACCTTCTTCTCCTCCGCCGACGACACCCGGCTCATCGCCGAGCTGCAAGAGGTCGTCATGGATCAGGAACTCGGCATCGAGGCCGACACCCAGGAGATCGCCGACATGGTCTCGGCGCACCCGAGCATCGCCCGCGCGATGGTCGCCATGCACAACCGGTATCGCAACACCAGCGCCCAGCTCGCGGCCGCCACCGAGGACCGCTTCGCCGACGGCGCGGGCAGCGCCACCATCAGCAAGCCGCACGAGGAAGTGCGCGACTACTTCTATCAACGACAGAATTACATCCACGAATTGGACACAGCCGCAGAGGAACTCACGGCCCGCATCCGTTTCCACGGCGGCGACGTGCCCAGCGAGATCGCGCGCAGACTGCGCTCGCACGACGTGAAGATCGTGGAGCGCATCGATCTCGGCGAGGGCGTGCTGCACCGCTACGACACCGAGTCGCGGGTGCTGGAGATCGCGCCGCACCTGTCCGGCGGCCAGCGCACGTTCAAGCTCGCCGCCGAGCTCGCCTACTTCGAATGCGGCGATCTGCTCGAAAAGCTGGTCGAAGAGGGCAATTTCGCATCCGAGGACACCCGCAAGCTGGCCATGCTCGGTCTCGCCAACTATTTCGCCGCGGCGACGGTCTTGCCATACTCGCACTTTCACGAGGTGGCGGAGGACTACCGCTACGACATCGAGCGGCTCTCGGCGTCCTTCAGCCAGAGCTACGAGACGATCTGCCATCGGCTGTCGACCCTGCAACGGCCCAAGCTGCGCGGCGTCCCGTTCTCCTTCGTCCGGGTCGACCGCGCGGGCAACATGTCGAAGCGCCAGTCCGCCACCGGTTTTCACTTCTCCTCCAGCGGCGGCACCTGCCCGCTGTGGAACGTGTACGAGACCTTCGCCTATCCCGGCAAGATCATGACCCAGATCGCGCAGATGCCCGACGGGCGCAAGTACCTCTGGGTCGCCCGAACCGTCGAGCGCCGCGCCACGCACTACGGCCAGCCGAGCAAGACCTTCGCCATCGGCCTCGGTTGCGAGCTGCGCCATGCGGGCCGGGTCGTCTACGCCGACGGCATCGACCTCGACGTGGTGCAGCCGACGCCCATCGGCGCCGGCTGCCGCGTCTGCGAGCGCGCCAACTGTCCCCAGCGCGCCTTCCCTCCGCTCGGCAAGGTTCTCGACATCAGCGAGCACCGCAGCTCGGTGTCGCCGTACGTGCTGAAGTGAATTCCGCGCTCGCGGTGCCGGTCGGTGTCATCGTGGCAGGACAGTGACCACGCAGACCACCACCCTCAGAACGCCGCCTCGTCCAACTCCATGATGTCGTTGTCGATCCCAGCCAATACCTTCCGCGTAGCCGTCAACTGCGGCAACACGTTCCGCGCGAAGAACTTCGCGACCGCGACCTTCCCGGAATAGAACGCCCGATCCTTACCGTCCGCACCCTCGCCCAGCGCCGCGGCGGCGATCTCCGCCTGCGCCAACAGCCGCCACCCGATGAGCAGGTCACCGACCGCGAGCAGGAACCGCACGGAACCCAGCCCCACCTTGTACAGCTCGGCGGGCGACTGCTGGGCCGCCATCACGAATCCGGTGAGTGTCGCCGCCATCGCCTGCACGTCGGCCTGGGCGGTGCGCAGCAGTTCCCGTTCGGTCTCGAAGCGTCCGGTCGGGGCGGCGAGGAAGGCGGTGATCTGGCCGTCGACGTGGGCCAGCGCAGCGCCCTTGTCCCGAATGATCTTGCGGAAGAAGAAGTCCTGCGCCTGGATGGCGGTGGTGCCCTCGTACAGCGAGTCGATCTTGGCGTCGCGAATGTACTGCTCGACGGGGTAGTCCTGGAGGTAGCCCGAACCGCCCAGTGTCTGAAGGGATTCCGTCAGCAACTGGTAGGCGCGCTCGGAGCCGACGCCCTTCACGATGGGCAGCAGCAGATCGTCCACGCGGTGCGCCAGTTCGGCATCGGCACCTGAAACATGCTGCGCCACATCGGCGTTCTGGTGCGCGGCGGTGTAGAGATACACCGAGCGCAGCCCCTCGGCGTACGCCTTCTGCATCGCCAGCGAGCGGCGCACGTCCGGGTGGTGCGTGATGGTGACGCGCGGGGCCGCCTTGTCCGACATCTGGGTGAGGTCCGCGCCCTGCACGCGCTCCTTGGCGTAGGCCAGGGCGTTCAGGTAACCCGTCGAGAGCGTGCCGGAGGACTTGACGCCGACCATCATCCGCGCGTTCTCGATCACCTGGAACATCTGCGCGATGCCGTTGTGCACGTCGCCGACCAGCCAGCCCTTGGCCGGAACCGGGCCGCCGCCGAAGGTCAGCTCACAGGTCGGGGAGGACTTCAGGCCCATCTTGTGCTCGACGCCGGTCACGTAGACGCCGTTGCGGTCGCCCAGCTCCAGCGTCTCGTGGTCGAACAGGAACTTCGGCACGTAGAACAGCGACAGCCCCTTGGTGCCGGGGCCCGCGCCCTCCGGACGGGCGAGCACCAGGTGGAAGACGTTCTCGGCGGTGTCGCCGACGTCGCCGCCCGAGATGAACCGCTTGACGCCCTCGATGTGCCAGGAGCCGTCCTCCTGCGCGATCGCCTTGGTGCGGCCCGCGCCGACATCCGAGCCCGCGTCCGGCTCGGTCAGCACCATGGTGCCCTGCCAGCCCTTCTCGTAACCGACCGTGGCCCAGTGCTTTTGCTGCTCGTTGCCGACGTTGAACAGCACCGCCGACATCACCGAGCCCATGCTGAAGAAGCTGGCCGACGGGTTGGCGCAGGTGATCATCTCGTTGACCGCCCAGACCACCGCGTTGGGCGCGGGCGTGCCGCCCATGCCCTCCGGCATGCCCAGCCTGCCCCAGTCGGCGTCGCGCACCGCCGCGACCGTCTTGCGCAACGGCTCGGGTACGGAGATCTCGAAGGTGCTCGGGTCGTAGACGACTGGCTCGCGGTCGGCCGCGGCGAAGGAGTCCGCGATCGGGCCCTCGGCGAGGCGCTTCACCTCGGCGAGGATTTCCCGCACGGTATCGGAGTCGAGGTCGCCGTAGGCGCCGGTATCGAGGAGTTTGTCCAGGCCCAGCACCTCGAAAAGGTTGAATTCGATGTCACGCACGTTCGCCTTGTAGTGCCCCACCTGGTCCTCCTCGACTCGCGGCCGTGGCCCGCCGCCACGACGCTCCGGCGCTTCTGACGATGTACAAATCGCAGCCTGCCGCACCGGGAATCGGCTACGCAACCGTAAGGAAGATCGGACCGGAACAGCCGCCGACGACCAGGCGAAGTCGCGCGGCCGGGTACCCGACCGTAGACGTAGCTACGGACCAACTACGGACCTCACGCCGGTTCACCGATCGATAGCCGAAAAGGTTTCACACGCCGGAAACATCGGCAACGGACTCGTCACCGAGAGATATTCCGGCGCAACAACTTCTGTCTACTCTTCGCACCACGAATATGCGGTTGTATACACCCCGGTCGACAGCGTTGACCGGGGCAAATACGGCGTATTCGCGTGCGGCGCGGCCAGCGCCGCCGAACACCTGATGAAGTGAGAGGGTCCCGCCCCATGTCAGATTCCTGTGCCGCTCATCGGCATCGTTCCCGCCTGACCAGAGCGCTCGTCGCGCCGACCGCGCTGGCGCTCGCCGGCCTGTTGCTGACCGCCTGCGGCGCCAAGGACGACGCGACGACCGGCTCCAGCGCCGCCTCCTGCGTCGACACCTCCACCGACACCATCAAGGTCGGTTCCCTGCACTCGCTGTCGGGCACCATGGCCATCTCCGAGGTCACCGTCGCCAACTCCACCAAGCTGGCCGTCGACCAGATCAACGCCGCGGGCGGCGTGCTCGGCAAGAAGATCCAGCTGGTGCTCGAGGACGGCGCCTCGGACCCGAAGACGTTCGCGGAGAAGGCCGAGAAGCTCATCAGCTCCGACTGCGTCGCCGCGGTGTTCGGCGGCTGGACCTCGTCCAGCCGAAAAGCCATGAAGCCCAAGTTCGAAAGCCTGAACTCGCTGCTCTACTACCCGGTCCAGTACGAGGGCCTGGAGGACAGCAAGAACATCTTCTACACCGGCGCGACCACCAACCAGCAGATCGTGCCCGCGCTGGACTACCTGAAGCAGAAGGGCATCACGTCCCTCTACCTGGTCGGCTCCGACTACGTCTTCCCGCAGACCGCCAACCGCGAGATCAAGGCCTACGCCGCGGCCAACGGCATCGAGATCAAGGGCGAGGACTACACCCCGCTGGGCTCCACCGACTTCTCGACCATCGTGAACAAGGTGCGAAACGCCAAGGCGGGCGCGGTGTTCAACACCCTCAACGGTGATTCCAACGTCGCGTTCTTCCGCGAGTACACCAACGCGGGCCTGAAAGCCGCCGAGATGCCGGTGGTTTCGGTGTCCATCGCCGAGGAAGAGGTCGCGGGCATCGGCGCGCAGAACATCGCGGGCCAGCTGACCGCGTGGAACTACTACCAGACCGTCGACTCTCCGCAGAACAAGGCGTTCGTCGACGCGTACAAGGCCGCCTTCGGCGCGGACAAGCCCACCTCGGACCCGATGGAGGCCGCCTACGCCTCGGTCTACCTGTGGAAGAACACCGTCGAGAAGGCCAACTCGTTCAAGACCGAGGACATCCAGGCCGCGGCCGACGGCGTCAGCTTCGACGCGCCGGAAGGTCTGGTCACCATCGACGGCTCCAACCACCACATCACCAAGACCGCGCGCATCGGCGAGATCCGCGCCGACGGCCTGATCTACACGGTCTGGGACTCCGGCAAGCCCATCCAGCCGGACCCGTACCTGAAGTCCTACGACTGGGCCAAAGGCCTGTGACAACTGTTCGTCCGTTCGACGCGGGACGGCCGGTTCGCCGGCCGTCCCGTATCGGCCTGCTATCGAGGTGACTACTGATGGACGTGTTGATCGGCCAGCTCTTCACGGGGTTGAGCCTGGGATCGATTCTTTTGCTCGCCGCCCTCGGCCTCTCGCTCACCTTCGGCCAGATGGGCGTGATCAACATGGCGCACGGCGAATTCATCATGGCCGGCTGCTACACCACCTACGTCGTGCAGAAGGTGATCTCCTCGGCGGGCGTCTCGCTGCTGGTGTCGCTGGTGATCGGGTTCCTGGTCGGCGGCGCGCTCGGCGCGGCGCTGGAGATGGGCCTGATCCGCTGGATGTACGACCGCCCGCTGGACACCCTGCTCGTCACCTTCGGCGTCGGCCTGGTGTTGCAGCAGTTCGCCCGTGACATCTTCGGCGCTCCCGCCAAGAACGTGCTCGCGCCGGAGTGGCTCAGCGGCGGCGTCACCATCTTGGGCGCGGTCGTGCCCAAGACGCGCATCTTCATCCTGGTGCTCGCGGTACTCGCGGTGACCGTGTTGGCGATCGTGCTGAAGGCGACGCCGCTCGGCAGGCGCATCCGCGCGGTCGTGCAGAACCGCGGGCTGGCCGAAACAAGCGGCGTCTCCAGCCGTTTCACCGATATCAGCACCTTCTTCATCGGCTCCGGCCTCGCGGGCGTGGCGGGCGTCGCGCTGACGTTGATCGGTTCGACGAGTCCGACCATCGGCCAGAGCTATCTGATCGACGCGTTCCTCGTCGTGGTGATCGGCGGCCTCGGCCAGATCAAGGGCACCGTGATCGCGGCCTTCGCGCTCGGGCTGCTCAATTCCTACATCGAATACGAGACCACCGCGTCCATCGCGAAAGTCGTCGTCTTCGTGCTGATCGTGATCTTCCTTCAGGTCCGTCCACAGGGCCTGTTCACCGTCCGGACAAGGAGTTTGGCATGACCACGCTGATCGGACGCGTGCGTGAGCACTCCTCGCTGACCGCGCTCGGCGGTTTCGCCGTCGCCGCGATCCTGCTGTTCGCGGTGGCCCCCGCGGTGCTCAGCGACTTCCGGCTGAACCTGCTCGCGAAGTTCCTGTGCTTCGCCATCGTGGCGGCGGGCATCGGCCTGGCGTGGGGGCGCGGCGGCATGCTGACCCTCGGCCAAGGCGTGTTCTTCGGCATCGGCGCGTACCTGATGGCGATGCACTTGCAGATGGCCGACGCCGCCCGGCTCGGCAACGACGTTCCGGAGTTCATGGAGATCGCGGGCATTCGCGAATTGCCGGGATTCTGGCAGCCTTTCGGGTCGGCGCCGGTGGCGATCCTCGCGATACTCGTGCTGCCCGCGCTGGTCGCGGCACTGCTCGGCTACGGCGTGTTCAAGCGCCGGGTCAAGGGCGCCTACTTCGCGATCCTGAGCCAGGCGCTGGCCGCGGCGCTCGCCATCCTGCTCACCGGGCAGCAGGCGCTCGGCGGGTTCACCGGACTCTCGGATTTCCGCGCCTTCTTCGGCTTCAAGCTCTCCGACCCGGTCAACCGGCAGATGCTGTTCTTCATCGCGGCGGGCACGCTGCTCGTCGTGGTCGCGCTGGTGCGCCAGCTGATGCACAGCCGCTACGGCGAACTGCTCGTCGCGGTGCGCGACCAGGAGGAGCGGGTGCGCTTCCTCGGATACGACCCGGCCAACATCAAGATCGTCGCGTACGTCGTCGCCGCCTTCTTCGCGGGCATCGCGGGCGCGCTTTTCACGCCGATCGTCGGCATCATCTCCCCCGCAGACATCGGCGTGGTGCCCTCCATCGCGTTCCTGATCGGCGTCGCCATCGGCGGCCGCACCACCCTGCTCGGTCCGGTGCTCGGCGCGATCGGCGTCGCGTGGGCGCAGACCGCCTTCTCCGAACAGTTCCCCTCCGGCTGGACCTACTTGCAGGGTGTGCTGTTCATCGTCGTCGTCGGGTTCATCCCGGCGGGGCTCGCGGGCGTATGGCCAATGCTGAAGGGGCTGGCGGAGAGCAGGTTTCGACGCGGCGGCTCGAGCGCTCCGGTCGTGGTGCGCGAGACCGCGCCGCCCGAGGACGCCCCCGCCCGACAGCAGGTCGCCGAGGAGAAGGTGGAATCCCGATGACAACCGAACCCAAGCTCGGCGGCAACGCGGGCATGGACAGCGAGTACCTCGAAATCCGCGGCCTCTGCGTGAGTTTCGACGGATTCAAAGCGGTGACCGACGTGGATCTGACGGTCCTGCAAGGTGACCTGCGCTTCCTGATCGGCCCCAACGGCGCGGGCAAGACCACGCTCATCGACGCCATCACCGGCCTGGTCCCGGCGACGGGTTCCGCGCAGAAGTCCGGGACCGAACTGCTCGGCAAGAAGGTGCACCAGATCGCCCGCCTCGGCGTCGGGCGCACCTTCCAGACGGCCAGCGTGTTCGAGCAGCTGAGCGTCTTGCAGAACCTGGATATCGCGGCGGGCGCGGGCCGTTCGCCGCTGTCGCTGCTGCGCAGGCGCAAGTCGGTGCTGCCGAGTATCGAAGAGGCGCTGGAGACCACCGGTCTCACGGCGCTGCGCGACAAACCGGCGGGCGTGCTCGCGCACGGCCAGAAGCAGTGGCTGGAGATCGGCATGCTGCTTGTGCAGAACGCCGCGGTGCTGTTGCTCGACGAACCGGTCGCGGGCATGAGCGCCGAGGAGCGCGAGGAGACAGGAAACCTGTTGCGCCGCATCGGCGCCGAGCGCGTCGTGGTCGTCGTCGAGCACGACATGGAGTTCATGCGCTCGTTCGCCACCTCGGTGACCGTCCTCGCGGGCGGCCGGGTGCTCAGCGAGGGAACGGTCGAGCAGGTGCAGGCCGATCCGAAGGTGCAGGAGGTCTACCTCGGCACCGCGGCGGCCATCGGCACCGAACTCGAAGACGAAACCACCGCGCACAACGCCGAAACACGAGCGCAGAACAAGGAGTCCGCCGATGCTTGAACTGGTCGACGTCCACTCCGGCTACGGCCGGACCGAGGTGATTCACGGTGTGTCGCTGACAGTTCCGGACGACAGCGTGGTCGCGATCATGGGGCACAACGGCGCGGGCAAGACGACATTGCTGCGCACCGCGGTCGGGTTGGTCGCCACGAAGTCCGGGCGGATCACCTTCGACGGCGACGTGATCACCAAGCTCTCGCCCTCGCGCCGGGTCAAGCGCGGCATCGCGTATGTGCCGCAAGGCCAGCAGAGTTTTCCGCAGCTCACCACCGCGGAGAACCTGCAAGTGGTGGCCGACGGACGCAAGCGGGGCAAGGCGCTGATCGACGAGTCGCTGGATCTGTTCCCGGCGCTGCGTGAGTTGCTGAGCCGCAAGGCGGGTCTGCTCTCCGGCGGCCAGCGTCAGCAGCTGGCCATCGCGCGAGCGCTGATCACCGAGCCCAAGCTGCTCATCCTGGACGAGCCGACCGAGGGCATCCAGCCGTCAGTGGTCGCCGAGATCGAGCGCACCATCGTCGAATTGACGGGTCGCGGCGGGTTGAGCGTGCTGCTCGTCGAGCAGCACATCGGTTTCGCGCTCCAGGCGGCACAGCGGTATCACGTGCTGCAATCCGGCCACGTCACCTCGACCGGCGCGGGCGGGGCGGGTGCGGCGACCGAAGTCCGTGCGGCGATGGCGATCTGAGCTGGTTCAGCAGTCGGTCTGGAACGGATAGCAGTCGCGGGGCCTCGACGGCGACGGGGTCGGGTCCACCGTGGTGGAAGTGGTCTCCCGGCTGGGATGCGGATCGTCGCGCGCCACCGCCGTGGCGACGACGCCGAACACCACCAGCATGCCGATCAGGGCCACCGCGACGACGGCCCAGGTCGCGGCGTGCTGGCTGCGCGACGGCGGAAGCGGTGGTGGTGGGGTGCGCGGCGGTGGCGCGACGGGAACGGCGACTGGCATGTGCGAGTGCGGTGCGAGTTCGTCGAAGCCGTCGGCGATCAGTTCGGCTCGCGACGGCGCGGTCACGCCGAGCGCCGTGGCGGCCGAGATCACCTTGTCGGCGCTCCAACTGCGCGGTCCCGCCGCGAAACCCTCGATATATATTTGCAATTCGGTGGAGTCGGGCACGTTGGCGACGACGACGTCGATACCGGAGCGCAGGTTCGTCCGCGCGGGCCGCACCACAACGCCGCGCAACGGAACAAGCGCGACCACGCCGCACACGTGGCCCGGATCGAGCAGCGCCCGTTCGAGTTTGCTCTTGACCGCGTACACGCTCTGTTCCAGGCGTTCGGCCGGATTCGCGTTGTTCTCGTCGTCCAGCTCGGCGAGATTGTCGCTGATGGTCCACGGCTCGTCGGCCGACACGTGCAGAATGCCGCTCTGCCGCCGCCGGAAACCCCTGACCTCGGCCACCGTGATGCCGCGCGGAGTGATCAGCACCGCGTCGATCTGACGGGTTCCGTTGTCCCCCACGTGCGCATCGATCGCGGCTAGACCGGTCGTCGGAAAGGACCGCAGGCAGTCCACGAATTCCTGTTCGGCTCCGGAGAGCTGCGCTCCGGGCCTGATCTTCACCAGCATGTGCCTCGACCCCTGCTCAACCTGTTCGCCCTCGCGGCGCGGCCCGCCCACGGCCCCGGCGATCCGCACCGGTACTGATGATGCCGGTCCGCACCCGGGAAAACCACTGGAAAGGCGGAAAGCGCGGGTAGGCTCGGCTCTCGGTCCGGCGCCGGCGCCCGGACCCCAACCACGATGGCGCGGCGCACGGGGAGGCGCTCACCGCGCGGAAGGCGGGAAGCATGGTTTCGATGTCGCAACCACGGATCGCACCGGGACGGCTCAAGGAACTCGGTCCGGTGAATTGGGCTGTCTGGCAGGTGCTCTCGCGGGCCGCGGGCACTCCCGACGCGCATCTGTTCAGCACGCTCGGCCGCACCAAGGGACTGTTTCGCGGCTGGCTCCACTACTCCGGTCGGCTGATGCCGGGCGGACGGCTGCCGAGGTACGAATCCGAGCTGGTCATCATTCGCGTCGCCCACCTGCGCAGCTGCGAGTACGAGATGGACCATCACATCCGGCTCGGCCGCCGCGCGGGCGTCACGCAGGAGATCCTGGAACGGCTGCGCAACGGACCGGCCGATCCCTACTGGAACGACAAGCACCGCGCGCTGCTCGAAGCGGTCGACCAGCTCGTCACGACCCGCGACATCGACGACACCACGTGGACCCGGTTGGCCGAGCACTACGACGAGCGCGGCCTCATCGAGATCGTGCTGCTGGTCAACCAGTACGAGGGATTAGCGTCGACCATCACCGCGCTGCGTATTCAACGCGACGGGATCTGAGCGCCTCGGGGCGATCCAGCGCACGGCCGACCCGACGCGACAGCTCCTCGCGCGCCCGACCATGCAGCGCACGGCCATCCCGGCGTGACGGGATCTGAGCGCTCACACGATCCAGCGTGCCCGGGTCGTCGGGTGCGCGGGCGGCGGTGAACTCGACGGCGCGGTGATGCGCGTCCGAACACGAGTGATCCAGCTCATAGTGCAGACCCGTGGAAATTTCCCTACAAAGTACAGCGTACTAAGTAGAGAGTTTTACCGAGGAGGACGTATGCACATCACCGCTTCCGCCATTTCGCTCAACGTCGCGGACCCGCAGGCCTCGGCGAAGTTCGTCGTCGACCACCTCGGGTTCACCGAGAAGATGTCCGCCGACGGGTTCGTCTCGCTGGAGCGGCCCGACGCCGGAATGAACCTCATCTACCTGCGCACCGGGCTGAAGTCCTTCAAACCGGCGAGCGCGGCGGGCAGCGCGGGCGACGGGTTGCTCGTGGTGTTCGTGGTCGACGACATCGACGCGGAGTACGCGCGCCTCCAAGGCGAGGGCGTGCCGATCGTGACGCCCATCGAGACCGAGGAGTGGGGCGAGCGGTACTTCCAGATGTCCGACCCGAACGGGATCATTCTTCAGCTCGTGCAGTGGGTCTGACCCCGTTCGGGTAACTCCTCGCACACGTCGCACAGAGCCGACAACTCTGTGCGGCGTGTGACGGGCTCGGCCGCGACGCGGGAACACCACCCGCACGCGAGACAGGCTTTCGGCCACCAGCCTCGGTCGAGCGAGGACTGCGTGGTCCTCGGGTCAGCTGCGGGCCGAGCGATTCTCAGCTCGGGCGAAGCGCGGCGCGGAAGACCTCGACAGCCGGAGTCGCTGGGCGGTCCAGGAGTTTTTGCAGGTCGCCGGAGTCGACGTCGAGAATGCCCGAGGCGATGCCGGTGTCCGCGTCGGCCAGCGCCTCGGCGTACTGGGCGGGCAGTCCGGCCTGCTCGAGCACAGCCGCGTAGTCCGCCTCGGCAAGGTTCTCGTAGCGCACCGGCTTACCCGCCGCCTCCGAGATCGCCTGCGCCAGTTCGTCATACGTGAGCCGTTCGTCACCGCCGAGCTCGTAGACGCGACCCTCGTGGCCGTCGGTGGTGAGCACGTGCGCGGCGGCCGCGGCGTAGTCGGCGCGGGCCGCACCGGCCACCCGCCCCGCACCCGCCGCGCCGTGCAGCACGCCGGACTCCACCGCGTGCGCGAGTCCGCCCAAGTAGTTCTCCCAGTACCAGCTGTTGCGCAGCAAGACGTAGGGCACGGCCGACTCGCTCAGCACCGCCTCGGTGCCGCGATGCTCCTGCGCGAGGATCAGCGGGTTCTCGGTGGCGCGGGGAATGCTGGTGTACGCGAGCAGCCGGAGACGCGTGCGTTCTGCCGCGCGAATCACGTTGGTGTGCTGGTCGATTCGCTTGCCGAACTCGTTGCCGGAGATCAGCAGCAGCCGGTCGACGCCCGCGAGCGCGCGGTCCAGCGCGGCGGCGTCGCCGTAGTCGGCCTCGCGCACGTCGACGCCGCGGTCGGCCAAGTCGGCCACCTTGCCCGGATCGCGCACGATCGCGACGGGCGAAACGCCCGCGCGCAACAGTTCCTCGACGACGAGCCTGCCCAGCTGTCCGCTTGCCCCGGCGACGGCGACGGTCATGATTCCTCCAGGTGCTGATTCTGCATGTACTAACTATTAGTAAGCACTATGCATTCCACAGCCACTGCGGTCAAGGCGCGTACCATCGACGCCATGGACACCCAGCGCATCTCGGCCGAGGCCGACGACCCGACGCTGGAAGCCGATGTCTTCGCACGAAACTGCACGTCGCGGCCGGTTTTGCAGACAGTGGCGAGCCGGTGGGGCATCCTCGCCCTGGTGGCGCTGCGGGAGGGGCCGTACCGCTTCAGCGCGCTGCGCAGACGGGTCGACGGTGTGAGCGAACGCATGCTCTCGCAGACCCTGCAGGCGCTGGAACGCGACGGCATGGTGCACCGCGAGGTGCAGGAGACCATCCCGCCGCGCGTCGAATACACCCTCACCGAACTCGGCGCCGAGGTGGCCGACCAGCTCGAGGGGCTCATTCAGGTGGTGGAGAAGAACATGCCGCGGGTCCGCGAGGCCCAGGCCGCCTACCACCGCGAGTGATCGGGAACGACCGCGCCCGCCGATCGGTTGCAGGTGACATGGAACTCTCCGAAGCCGTCGATTTCGCCCGCTCCGCTCGCCGTTCCGTGCTGACCACCATCCGCCGCAACGGCAGGCCCCAGCTGTCCAATGTGCTGCACGTCGTCGGCGACGACGACATCATCCGCATCTCCATCACCGCCGACCGCGCGAAATACCACAACCTGCGCCGCGACCCCTGGGCCGCGCTGCACGTCACCCGCGACGATTTCTTCGCCTACGCCGTCCTCGAAGGCACCGTCGAACTCACCCCCGTCGCCACCGACCCCGACGACCCCACCGTCGACGAACTCGTCGCCTACTACCGCGCCGCCTCCGGCGAACACCCCGACTGGTCCGACTACCGCCGCTCCATGGTCGAAGACCACCGCGTCATCGCCCGCTTCACCCCGGACCGCGCCTACGGCATGCTCTGAACCCGAGACCGGCGCGACTCCACCATCACGAACCCGGCCTCGTCCCCTCGATAGGGTGATGTATGGCCACGTTGGACTCGGACGAGGAGCTCGCCGCCGCCACCGTCGGCAAGCTGACGCCGTACGCCGTCGAGATCGTCATCGAGGACTACAACCCCGAATGGCCCGCCTGGTACGCCGAGGACGAAGCCGCGATACGAGCGGCGCTCGGTCCGCTCGCGTTGCGGATCGAGCACACCGGCTCGACCTCTGTGCCCGGGCTCTCGGCCAAACCGCTGATCGACATCCTGCTGGTCGTCCCAGACGCCGCCGATGAGGCCGCCTACGTTCCGGCCCTCGAAGCCACCGGCTACGCATTACGGATCCGGCAGCCGGACTGGTACCAGCATCGCTGTCTCGTCCGGCGAGTGGAGGACGGCGCGCAGTGGAGCGTGAATTTGCATGTCTTCGACCAGGAATCGGGCGCACCCGAGATCGAACGCATCGTGGCCTTTCGCGACCGGCTCCGCACGCATGGCGACGACAGGGAGTACTACGAGCGAGTCAAACGGGAACTGGCCCGGCGTAACTGGAAGTTCGTCCAGCACTACGCGAATGCCAAGAGCGACGTCGTCGAGGAGATCCTCGGCCGAGCGCTTCCCGGTCGGACGTCACCGGGTGAGGAGTTGGGAGATGGGGAGGAAGGTGTAGCCGTCGGCGCGTAGTTCCTCGACTATGCGCGGGATGGCGGCGAGGGAGTCCGGGTTGCTCATGACGTGCAGCAGGATGATCGAACCCGGCCGCACCTGAGCGACGGTTTCGCTGACGATCTCATCGGTGGTGGCGATCTTGCCGGAGTCCGGTTCGACGTCCCACATGACGGTGGTGCGGTCGTGGTCGGCGAGGTATTCGGGCAGCGACCACAGTTTCTTGCCGTAGGGCGGGCGGAAGGTGATGGGTCCGCGATAGCCCGTCTTCGCGATCTCGGCGTCGGTGTCCTCGATTTCGGCGCGTACGGTCTCGTCGGAGACGAACACCATGCGGCGGTGGTTGTAGGTGTGGTTGCCGATCTCGTGACCGGCGGCGGCGATCGCCTTACCGGCCTCGGGCCGGGCCGCGAGATCACGCCCGTTCAGGTAGAACGTGGCCGGAATGCCCGCGTCCGCAAGGACTTTCAGCACTTCGGGCGCGTTGTCGGAGGGTCCGTCGTCGAGCGTCAGCGCGACCACTTTGTCCGCGGTGTCGACCCGATCGACCAGCCGCCCCGCCACTTGATAGGTGCGCGAGTTCATCAGGAAATAGGTGCCTGCCCCCAGCAGCACGACGAGGACCAGGGCGAGCGCGGTCCCGACCAGCAATCGGCGAAGCATCTTCGCTGTATACCAAAAACAATGGCGCCCGGCCCTTTCGGACCGAGCGCCACCGTTTCGCGCGGCTCAGAAGTTGATCATGTGGCCCGCGAGACCGTGGATGGCCTCCTGCAGCGCCTCGCTGAGCGTCGGGTGGGTGTGCACGTTGCGCGCGAGCTCGTTGACCGTGAGGTCCCACTTCTGGGCCAGGGTCAGCTCGGGCAGCAGCTCCGAGACGTCGGGTCCGATCAGGTGGCCGCCGATCAGCTCGCCGTACTTGTTGTCGGAGATCAGCTTCACGAAACCGGTCGCGTCGCCGAGGCCGTGCGCCTTGCCGTTGGCGGTGAACGGGAAGGTCGCGACCTTCACGTCGTAGCCCTCGGCGCGCGCCTGCTCCTCGGTGAGACCGAAGCTGGCCACCTGCGGCTGGCAGAAGGTGGCGCGCGGCATCATGCGGTAGTCACCGAGGGTGACGGTCTCCGCGCCGCCGATGGTCTCGGCCGCGACCACGCCCTGCGCCTCCGCGACGTGCGCGAGCTGCAGCTTGCCGGTGACGTCACCGATGGCGTAGATGTGCGGCACGTTGGTGCGCATGTAGTCGTCGATGGCGATGGCGCCGCGTTCGATCTGCACGCCGGTGTTCTCCAGGCCGTAGCCCTCCACCCGCGGCGCGAAGCCGACGGCCTGCAGCACCTTGTCGACGGTGACGGTCTCCACCGCGCCGGACTTGTTGTCCTTGATCGAGACAGTGACCTTGGACCCGTCGTCGTCGATGGACTGCACGGCCGCACCGGTGGTGATGGTGATGCCGAGCTTCTTGTACGCCTTGGTGATCTCTTTGGAGACATCGGCGTCCTCGTTGGGCAGCGCGCGGTCCAGGAACTCCACGATGCGCACGTCGACGCCGTAGTTCTTCAGGACGTAGCCGAACTCCATACCGATCGCGCCCGCGCCGACGATGAGGACCGAACCGGGCAGGTCACGGGTCATGATCTGCTCTTCGTAGGTCACCACGTTGGCGCTGAGCTGGGTGCCGGGCAGCAGCTTGGTGACGGTGCCCGTCGCGATGATCACGTTGTCGAACGTGACCGTCTCGGTGCCGCCCTTGGACAGCTCGACCGACAGCGTGTTCGCGTCGACGAAGGTGCCCTTGCCGTCGAACTCGTCGATCTTGTTCTTCTTCATCAGGAAGTGGACGCCCTTGACCCGGCCGTCCGCCACCTTGCGGCTGCGGTCGAACGCCGCGCCGAAGTCGAAGCTCGCCTCACCGGTGATGCCGAAGGTCTTGGCCTCTTTGGTGAAAATGTGCGCGAGTTCGGCATTGCGCAGCAACGCCTTCGACGGGATGCAGCCCACGTTCAGGCACACACCGCCCCAGTATTTCTGCTCGACGATCGCTGTTCGCAGGCCGAGTTGAGCGGCGCGGATCGCGGCGACATAACCGCCGGGACCAGCGCCGAGAACGACGACATCGTAGTGGGAAGTCACGCCACCGAGCCTAACTCCGTTGCCGGGAGTTCACCCACCGTGGTCCCGGTTCGGTGAGATGCGCGGCACACGCGCCATCGTCGGGACCGGACGAGCGCCGCCACCGCCGCGCCGACCTGGGCGGAAGCGGCCTCACCCGCGCCGCCGGACGCAGATGGCCGAGCGGATGCGGAGGTATGCGCTATCCACGCAGGCGGACGCAGTCCGACCGAAGCCCGCGCACGGCCGGAGCCAATGCGGAGATACGCCTACCCTGGCGTCGTGACGAACGGCGGATCGAACGGTGACGACGGGGTCCGGCCGCTCGATCCGATCGACGGCACCACCTCGACGCATCTCGTTCGCCTGGTCCGTGATGTCGTTCGGCTATCGGACGTCGACCCGGCGCGGCTGGCCCGCATTCCCGCGATCGACGACGCCGCGCTGGCCGGTGAGCTCAACCGGATTCCGCTGCGCTCGCTGGTCGACCTATGGGAATTGCTCGCGCGAGCGAGGCCGGAGCCGGGAGCCGGTCTGGCCGTGGCGCGGGCCGCCCCGCTCGGGACCCTGACCACCTGGGATTATCTCGTCACCACCGGTCCGACGCTGGCCGACGCGCTGCGGGCGGCCCAGCCCTATCACCGGGTGGTGACCGCCGCCGCCGAAGGCTTCGAGCTGGACCACCCCGGCGAACTCACCGTCGGCTACCGCACCACCGCGGGCGATCCCGACGTCGCCGCGGTGGTCAACGAGTACGTGCTGGCCTACTACCTGCGGCGCGCCCGCGAGGCGACCGGCCGACGCGTCGTTCCCGCCCGACTCACCTTCAGTCACGCCGCCCCGGCCACCCACGAGGTGCTGACCACCGCCTTCGGCACCGACCGCATCGAATTCGACGCACCCGCCGACACCATCACCTTCACCGCCGCCGACGCCGCCGCACCGCTCCCCCGCGCCGACCCGATGCTCGCCGACCTACTGCGCAGCCACGCCGACCTGGTGCTCGCCACGGCCAAGCCGGTCCCCAGCCCCCTCGAAGTCTTCCGCACCGCCCTGGACGCCGCCCTCGACCAGGGCGAACCTTCCCTCGCCTCGGTGGCCCACCGCCTGGCCGTGAGCCCGCGCACCTTGCAACGCCAACTCGCCGAGCACGACACCGGATGGCGGCACGAGGTCGACCTGGCCCGCTACGAACGCGCAAAAAGGCTTCTCGACCAAGGACTCACCACCGCGACCGTCGCCGACCGCCTCGGCTTCGCCGACGACCGGGCGTTGCGCAAGGCCTTCCGGCGCTGGACCGGCAGCTCCCCTTCGGCCCGTCGACACTCCTGACGCCGCCCAACTACCGGCGACGCGCACCGAGCAGTAGGGGGTGCCGCTTCAGCCGACGGGCGTACCGGGCGGTGGCGTGTTCGGACCGGTTGGTGGCGGCGGAGGACCTGGGAAGCCGTCCGAGGCGCTCATAGCGTGATCGGTGCCGGATGGAACAGTCCGGATCGTTCTCCGAGGAAGTGCGAAACAGATGACTGCACAGGCAATTTCGACCACCACATTGCCGGTCACGACGAGGGAGATTCACTTGGCGGCCCGGCCCGAGGGTGCGCCGACCCCGGCGAACTTCGAGCTGGTGACCCGGCCGATGCCGGAACTCGCCGAAGGGCAGATCCTGGTGCGAAACACCTGGATGTCGGTCGACCCGTACATGCGCGGGCGGATGGACGACCGCCCGTCCTATATCGCACCGTTCGAGGTCGGCGCGGCGTTGGAGGGGTCTGCGGTCGGCGAGGTGATCGCCTCACGGTCGGAGCGGATTCCAGTGGGCGCCACGGTGACCCACTTCGCGGGGTGGCGGGAACACTCGATCCTCGACGACGCACTCGCGACACCGATCGATACGTCGGCGGCCGAGCCCGAGCACTTCCTCGGTGCGCTCGGCACCACCGGGCTCACCGCGTACGCCGCGCTCACCGACGTGGCGCCGGTCCGGCCCGGCGACACCGTCTTCGTCTCGGCGGCGGCGGGCGCGGTGGGTAGCGTCGCCGGTCAGATCGCCAAGGCGCTGGGGGCGGGCCGGGTCATCGGCTCGGCGGGTGGCCCGGCGAAAACCGCTCTGCTACTGGAGGAGTTCGGTTTCGACGCCGCGATCGACTACCGCGCGGGCGACCTGGAAGGGCAGCTCGCCGCGGCCGCGCCGGAGGGCGTCGACGTCTATCTGGACAGCGTCGGCGGCGAGCACCTGCGCGTCGCGGTGGCTGCCATGCGGCCGAACGGCCGGGTCGCGCTGGTCGGCGCGATCAGCGGATACAACGGCGCGACCGGCGAGCAAGGCCCCGACCTGTATCTCGCTGCCACCAGGGAGGTTTCGCTGCGCGGCATGCTGGTGAGCAGCTACTTCCCGGTCTTCGGCGAGTACATCGCCAAGGCCGCCGCTTGGCTGGCCGACGGCACCCTGCGCACCAGGCAGACCGTGTACGAAGGCTTGGAGCAGGCGCCCGCCGCGTTCCTCGGCGTGCTGTCGGGCGCGAACACCGGCAAGATGCTCGTGCGCCTCGGCTGAATCAGTTTCGCCAGACCTGCTCGGCGACCCTGCGGAAGTTCTCGCCGAACACCGCGGCGCGCTCGTCTTCGGTGAACCCGCGCGCGGCCAGCTCGGCGTCCAGTCCGGGGCCGACGCCGATCCCGAGCAGGTCCTCAGGCGGAACCCATTGCAAAGGACCCCATTTGGTGTACGAATCGGAAAAGGCGCCTGGGTTGGCGAACAGCTCGGCGTTGAAATCCTCGCCGTCGAAGGAGTAGTCCGAGCCGATGCCGATGTGCTCCACACCGACGAGTTCGACGCCGTACTGGATGTGATCGGCCATGGCCGCGACGCGCCGGGCCCGATCGTCGGGTTCGTTGCGGCCCAAGAAGATGCCGACGCCGTTGACACCGATGACACCGCCGGTCTCGGCGCACGCCCTGGCCTGCTCGTCGGTGATATTGCGCGGGTGATCCCACAGTGCGGCGAAATTGGCGTGGCTGTAGATCATCGGCACGGCGGTGCGCGCGGCGAGGTCGAGCCCGGTGCGCCGCGAGCAGTGCGCGCCGTCGACGAACACGCCGACCTCGTTGAGTTTGCGCACCAAATCCTTTCCGTAGGGAGTGAGTCCGGTGTCCTCGGTATCGAGGCAGCCGCAGCCCGCCGCGTTGGCGTGGTTGTAGGTCGGCAGCAGCGAGCGCACGCCGAGTTCGTGGAACACCTCGACGTTGTCCAGATCGCCGCCGAGCGGCTCCGAGTCCTCCAGATCGAAGGCGAGCGCGATGCGTTCCGGATCGTCGAGGTCCTCGAGACCGACAACCAGGCGAAACCGTCCGTCCGCCAGCGCATCCCGACGAAACTGCCGCACCAGCGCAAGCGAATCGGCGGTGCTCTGCCTGGAGTAGCCGACGTTCACCGACAGGTAGGAGCCCAGCGGGTACCTGGCCAGCTCCGTGATGTCGGCGGTGGGCAGCAGCGGCAGACAGCAGTGCTGTTCCCACAGGAAGGCGGCCAAGGTCGGACTCCTGTCGTTCGGTACGGGATTTCGATCTTAATGAGCGCGGGCAGCGACGAATTCGAGACGCATCCGCGACACAACGGTGCCTAACGAATTGTCGGATCAGACCGATTTTCCGTGTGCTTCATCCCAACTGCCCCAAGGCGGTGCGACGTGCGTCGCTTCCTCGTCCTGATTTCCGCGCTTGCCGCCGGAATCGCACTCTTGATCATTCCCAACTCCGCCAACGCGACCCCCTCCTATTGCGGCTTGGTCTGGGGCTCGCTCGAGAAGACCGAGCCGAACCATTCGTCCGCGCCTGTCACGAACGTGCGCTCCGGTCGCCACCAGTGTTTCGACCGACTCGTCATCGACGTCGCCGGTCCGGTCACCGGCTACCGGGCGACCTACGTCGATTCGGTGAGCATGGACGCCTCCGGCGCGCCCGTGCCGCTGCGCGGCGGCGCGTTCCTGAGCGTGACGGTGCACGCTCCGGCCTACGACAACGCGGGCGATCTCACCTACGCCCCGGCCGATCGCGGCGAACTGGCGAGAGTCGCCGGCTATCGAACCTTCCGACAGGTCGCCTGGGCGGGCTCGTTCGAAGGTCAGACCACCTTGGGCGTCGGCGTGCGCGCGCGGCTGCCGTTCCGGGTGTTCACGCTGGACGGCCCCGGCGGCGGATCGCGAGTCGTACTCGACGTCGCACACTTCTGGTAACCGCGCACGCAGGGAGGACGCCGCTCAGCAACAATAGTTGACATGAGCGGCGTCGAGCAGAGAATGAACGATCCCTACCTGTGGTTGGAAGAGGTGACCGGCGATCGGCCACTGGAGTGGGCGCGCGCCCACAACGAGGTCGTCGGGGAGCGCTTCGCCTCGACCGAGCGGTTCACCGAGCTGGAACGCCGCATCCTCGACATGCTCGACACCGACACCAAGATCGCCTACCCGGGTCGGCGCGGGCGCTGGCTTTACAACTTCTGGCGCGACGCCGAGCACCCGCGCGGCCTGTGGCGGCGCACCACGTTCGCCGAGTACGCCAAGGAATCGCCGGACTGGGACGTGCTGATCGACCTGGACGCGCTGGCCGCCGTCGAAGGCGAGAACTGGGTGTGGGGCGGCGCCGCGGTGCTGCGGCCGGAACAGTCGCGCGCGCTCGTCAGCCTGTCCCGCGGCGGCGCCGACGCCAAGGTTGTTCGCGAATTCGACATCGAGCGAAAAGAATTCATCGAACAGTCGGACGGCGGTTACTTCCTGCCCGAGGCGAAATCGGAGATCCGCTGGATCGACGTCGACTCGGTGTACGTCGGCACCGATTTCGGACCGGGTTCGCTGACCGAATCCGGATACCCGCGCATCGCCAAGCGCTGGCGGCGCGGAACCGAACTCATCGACGCCGAAACGGTTTTCGAGGGATCCGAGGAGGATGTCGCGGTCTCGGCGGGCTACGACCGCACCCCCGGCTACGAACGCCATTTCGTGGGCCGCGCCACCGATTTCTTCAACGAAGAGGTCTACCTCATCGAAGACGACGGCACGCTGCGCCACATCGACGTGCCCACCGACGCCAGCGAATCCTGGTACAAGGACTGGCTGCTGGTCCGCTTGAAGTCGCCGTGGGAGGTGGGCGGCGTGACCTATCCGGCAGGTGCGCTGCTGGCCACCGACTTCGAGAGCTTCCTCTCCGGCGCAAGAGATTTCGAGGCGCTGTTCACACCCGACGCGCACACCTCGCTGCACGGCTACGGCTGGACCGAGAACCACCTGCTGCTCATCACCCTCCAGGACGTGCAGACCAAGCTGCACGTGCTCACCCCCGGCCCCGGCGGGTGGGCCGTCGAGCCGCTGGCCGACACGCCCCCGATGGCGACGACCAGCGTCATGAACCTGGACCCGCTGGAAGGCGGCGACGAGTTCATGCTCACCACAAGCGGTTTCACCACCCCCGCCACGCTGCTGGCCAGTGCGGTCGGCGGCAGCACCGAGCAGCTCAAGCAGGAACCCGCGTTCTTCGACGCCGACGGCGTGGAGACCGAGCAGTTCTTCGCCCGGTCCGACGACGGAACGATGGTGCCGTACTTCGTGATTCGGCACCGCGACCGCAAAGACGAGCCGGGCCCGACGGTCATGTCCGGCTACGGCGGTTTCGAGGTGTCCCGTACGCCCGCCTACAGCGGCGCGTCCGGTATGGGCTGGCTGGAGCGCGGCGGCACCTGGGTGATGACCAACATCCGCGGCGGCGGTGAGTACGGCCCGGAGTGGCACACCTCGGTGCAGAAGGCCAACCGCCACAAGGTGTACGAGGATTTCGCCGCCATCGCGAGGGATCTCGTCGACCGGGGCATCACCACCCCGCGGCAGCTCGGCGCGGTGGGCGGCAGCAACGGCGGTCTGCTGATGGGCGTGATGCTCACCAGGTACCCGGAGCTGTTCGGCGCCATCGTCTGCCAGGTCCCGCTGCTCGACATGAAGCGCTACCACCTGCTGCTGGCCGGCGCGTCGTGGATGGCGGAGTACGGCGACCCGGACAAGCCGGAGGAGTGGGAGTACATCGGCAAGTACTCGCCGTACCAGAACGCGCGCGCCGACGCCGACTACCCGCCCATCCTGCTCACCACCTCCACCCGCGACGACCGCGTCCATCCCGGGCACGCGCGCAAGATGGCGGCGCTGCTGGAGGAGCAGGGCCACACGTTCTGGTACCACGAGAACATCGAGGGCGGGCACGGCGGCGCCGCGGACAACAAGCAGATGGCGTTCCAGGCCGCGCTCATCTACGAGTTCTTCACCCAAATGCTCATGGAGAAGGGCGAATAGGACTCACGCGGTGGCGTGCTCGAGCTCGGCGAGCCCTGTCTCCAGGTGCCGGAGAATCCGCTGGAGGTGGGGCACGCTGCGGCGGCAGCCGACCACGCCGAAATCGAGGTTGCCCGCGTTGGACGTCACGGTGATGTTGAGCGCCTGGCCGTCCAGCACGATCGACATCGGGTAGTTGCCGTCCAGCCGCGCGCCGTTCCAGTACATCGGTTCGCGCGGCCCCGGCACGTTCGAGATGACGATGTTGAACGGCGGGCGCGTCACCGAGACGAAGCCGGGAACGGTGGACAGGCCGAGCGGCGCGATCATCAACGCCGACACCGCGAGTGCCTGCGTCTTGGGCATCTGCGCGAACAACCGCTTGCCCTCGCTCATGGACTCGCTGATCGTCCGCAGGCGCTCGACCGGGTCGGGCAGATGAGTGCCCAGGTTGCACAGGATGGTGCCGACGCTGTTGCCGCTCTCCTCGTCCCCGTCGTCGTGCCGCAGCGACACCGGGACCATCGCGATGAGCGACCGATCCGGCAGCGCGTCGTGCTCGAGCAGATAGCAGCGCAGCGCCGCCGAGCACATCGCGAGCACCACGTCGTTGACCGTGACGTCGGCCGCCGCCTTCACCGCCCTGATCCGCGCCAGCGGCCAGGACTGCGCGGCGCAGCGCCGCGCTCCCCCGATCCGCACGTTGAACATCGAGTCCGGCGCGTCGAACGGGAGGGCGAGCCGGTGTTCGGCGAGCGCCTGCTTGGCCAGCGCCAGGGTCGACGGTGCGATGCCGCCGATACCGCGCAGCGCGCTCACCGCGCGCCCGGCCAGCGACGGACCACCGCCGCGTCGGCCCGCGCCGGAGGAACTCCACGGCACCTGGACGTCGGTCGCGTTCGGGTCGGTGCTCAGCGTGCGCTGGAGCAACAGCTGCGCCGAGACGCCGTCGATCAGCGCGTGGTGCACCTTGGTGTAGACCGCGAGCCGACCGTCGTCGAGACCCTCGATCAAACGCTGCTCCCACAGCGGGCGGTGCCGGTCGAGCAGACTGCTGTGCAGCCGGGAAGTCAGGTCGAGCAGTTCCCGCACCCGGCCCGGTGAGGGGAGCGCGGAGCGGCGCAGGTGATAGTCCAGGTCGACCTCGTCGTCGTAGGACCAGGTGAGGCTGGAGATGCCGCCGAGCACGGTGCCCGGACGTTTGCGGAACAGGCGCTTGCGCACCGGCATCGCGAGCATCTGTTCGTGGATGGTCCTGGCGAAATCGGGACCCGCGTCGTCCGGCGGCTGGAACAGCTGGAGCGAACCGACGTGCATCGGATGCTCCCGCGACTCGTTCACCAGGAAGATCGCGTCGGGTGGAGATATCAACTCGACCATGTGCCCGTCCCTTGCCGAACCCGAGTCGAAGAAATGTACCGCTTTCGTCCGCCGCCCTCGGCCGGATTCGGTCGCACCGTTGCGTGTTCGCGGTCATCGCGCGGCAAACGTCTACGCCGTAGATGGTATCTACAACGTAGATGCGAACGGTCGGCGTCTACCATGACCCGCATGCCCGCCATGTCCTCACCGGCTGTCCCGGTGCGTCGGTCCCCGGCGTGCATCGTCTCGCGGCAGGTTTCGCGACGGCTGGTCGCCGGATGACGCCGCGCAAGCGCACACCGCCCACCCGCACCGCGCTGAACCGCGACTACATCGCGGCGGTCGCGCTGACGGTCATCGATGAGACCGGGCTCGACGGGTTCTCCATGCGCAAACTCGGCATCGCGCTCGGCGCCGACCCGATGGCGGCGTACCGGCATTTCACGGATCTGCAGGATCTGTTCGACGGGATCGCGGCGGCCATGTTCGCCGAGCTGGAGATGGAAACCCTACCGTGGCAGGAGGATTGGCGCGACCTGCTGCGCGCGTACGCCCGCAGGCTGCGTTCGACATCGCGCAGGCATCCGAACGCGGTGCCGGTCTTCGCCACCCGGCCGGTGCGCAGCCCAGCCGCTACCGAGATCGGCAACTGGATGATCGAGCGGTTGCAGGGCACGGGATTCGAGCCCGATCACGCGCGGCAGCTGACCCGCTGCCTACACGACTACGTGATCGGGCACATTCTGAGCCAGGCCGTGGCAGCGGCGCGCGACGGCGATGCGACACGGCGCGGGCCGAAGTCCGGTGCGCGCGAAGACGTCACACTCGCCGAAGGCGGCGACTACTTCGAGATCGGCGTCGAGGCCATGCTGGACGGCTTCGCGGACCGGTTGGCGCGCAGCCGCTGAGGTGATCAGCGGTCGCGCAGCCACTTCTCGATGCGGTCGACGGTCGAATTCGGATCCGGGATCCAGCCGTTGTGCCCCAACCGTTCCGGCTGATGCCAGGTGGTCAGCTCGGCGGCGGGCATCTTGCCGAGCAGATGTTCGGCCGAGCCGCGCGGGGTGAGCTCGTCGCCCGCGATGGTGATCGACAGGACCGGCAGCTTCAGCCGGGCGATGCGCTCCTCGTAGTCGATATCGGCGCCGACCGGCACGAACCTGCCGGTGCGCGCCAGCCGCGCCCAGTCGGAGATGAGCACCTTCGACTGCGGTCCGAAGCCGCCGACGGTGATCCGGTCGCCGGGCCAGAAACCCGCGAGGCTCGCGGTCAGCGAGGCGGCGGCGGTGCCGAACAGCATGCCGGGACTGAACAATCCGCGATAGCCGCGGTAGTACGGCGTGCCCGAGGCGACGAGGATCAGCCCGCCGAGCCTGCCGCGGACCCGCGCCGCGTACATGGCGGCGAGCTGACCGCCCATGCTGTGCCCGAGCAGGTACGGCGTGCTCGCCGGAAACCGGTCGCGCACCACTTGCAACATGGCGGGGAAGTCCACCGAGACCAGCTCGTGGTAGCCGTAGGTGCTGGTCGGGCTCGGTCGCGGGCGGCTGTCGCCGTTGCCGCGCAATTCGCCGATGGCGGCGTCGAATCCGCGCGCGGCGAATTGCTGGGCGACCAGTTCGTAGTACGCGCCCGGCACGCCGAGCCCGGGCACGATCACCACGACGGGGCGCGGCGCGTCGGGCGTCACCGGATGCCGGTGCTGACCCTCGGCCGGAATCAACCGCACCGGAATGGTGCTGCCGTCCGGCACCTGGATCGGAACTGTCTCCATGCTGCGCACGCTACCGCGCGGCGTCACGTACCGCCGCGTCGGCAGCCGACCACCCGGTCTGCTAGGCAGGGCCTATGCGCCGACCGCGCCCATGATCACCCGGCTCAGCACGCGGATCACGTCGTCCAGCGGCGGGCGCGGATCCGAGCCGCTCCACGAATCCACCACGTAGTTGACCGCGCCGATGATCGCCAGCACCCGCATTTCGTAGTCACCCGGCGGGATTTCGCCGTGCATGGCCGCGTCCTCCGCGGCGCTCGCCAGTAGCGAGCCCCACACGCGGCGTAGCTCCAGGCGGAATTTCTCCACCTTCGGCCCGGCGCCCACCACCTCGACGAGCGCGACGCGTGCCTTGCGCGGATCGGCGCCGATGGACTCGACGTAGGCGCGCACCGCGGCGTCGATGAGCTCCAGCGCGGACGCGTCGGTCTTCTTGTCGAGCGCGACGGTCACCGCTTCGCGCGACTCCTTGTCGATTTGCTCGTAGAGCTCGAGTAGGAGTGACTCGCGCCCGGTGAACTCCTCGTAGAACTGTCGTGAGGAGAGCCCGGCGTCTTTACAGATGGCGCCCACCGAACTATTGGCGTATCCGTCGCGCGCAAAGACCGTCAGGCCCGATTCCAGAAAACGCGCACGCCGCTGGCGTTGCCGGTCCTCTACGGGTTGCCCGGCATACATTCGTCCCGTATTCGCATCCTGTGACATTGGGGCAGACAATACCGAAGGGCCCGATCCCCTCGTCATGGATCGGGCCCTTCGTCTCAACCTTCGACCGACCGCGCGTTAGCCGAAAGTTGGCAGCCTGGTAGCTAGATCAAACATTCCTCCGATCCGACCATCGCAACTCCATTGTCACTGGCTGTTTGCCGACACGGACGATACCGAGCAATCCGCCGCGCCGGAAGGCTTTTGGAGGAATTTCGTAGAACTTTTTTCGAACGGACCGGTCCCAATCTTCACCCGGCGACGCCGCTGGTCGACAGCAGTTCCGGCAGTGCGGCCACGGAGTCGATCACGTGGTCCGGCGCGAGGTCCGAGGCGGCGAGCACGCCCGGCCGGAACTTTCCGGTGCGGACGAGCACACCCGTCATGCCGACCGCTTGCGCGGCCAGCACATCCGAATGCAGGTCGTCGCCGACCATCACGATCTCGGCGGGCTCCAGACCCATGAGCTGCGCGCAGGTGCGAAACCCCGTCGGTGCGGGTTTGCCGATCACTTCGATCTCCGCGTTGCCCGCCGCCGAGAGACCAGGGAGATACGCGCCCGCGTCGATACGCAGGCCGTCGTCGGTGGCCCAGGTGAGGCCGCCCCGCATCGCGACGACCGGCACGCCGTCCAGCATCAGCTCGACCACTCTACTGAGCGCGCGGTGCGTGAATTCCGTTCCCGCGCCGCCGATCACGACAACGTCGGGATCTTTCTCGACCAGTTCCAGTCCGGCGAGATCCGCTTCGATGTCGCCGTGATTCAACACCCAGACGCGGGCATCCGAATAGCGGCGCCGCAGGAATTCGGCGGTCAGCCTGGCCGCCGTGACGATTTCCGCCGTATCGATCTCGAATCCGGCCGACTTCAACCGACTGCCGATCTCGGCGCACGTACGCGATGTGGTGTTGGTGAGAAATGCTCGGCGCAAACCCTTTTCGCGCAATTCACGCACGGCGTCGCGCGCTCCCTCGATTGCGCGCCAGGAGGTAACCAGCACGCCGTCGATGTCGTAGAGCACGCCCTCGATCTCGCCGCGTGACATGAATTCAGCCTACGACTGGAGTGGGTGGTATACCCGCGGAACGGGCGGACGGGTGCTGACGGCGGGACGACCGACACCTGAACTCGAGTCAGCGGATCGGGGCGGGATCTGGGGCGGGTTCGATTGCGGCGGAGCGGGACAGGGCGAGGGTGGCGGTGATCATCGCGGCCAGGGCGAGGGCCAGCAGGACGACCTGAGGGCCGTCGACGTCGAAGTACTCGTTCAGCAGCAGGATGCCGAGGGCCGCGGCGACGACGGGTTCGGTCACCGTTGCGGCGGGCAGCGAAGCTTGCAGTGCCCCTGCCTGATAGGAGTCCTGCTGGAGGACCACCGCGGCGCCGCCCACCACGACGAGGGCGTAGGTCTCCGCGGACCCGAACACCGCGGCGGGCCCTTCGCCGAGCAACGCGACCAGACCTTTGGTCAGCACCGCCGCGACGCCGAACAGCGCGCCCGCCGCGATGCCGAGCAACAGCGCCCGCCGCCCGCCCGGACGTCGTCGCGCACCGAGCAGGCAAGCCGCGAGAAACGGTAGCCCGATCGCGGCCGTGAGCGCCCAATGCCAGCCTGCCGCATGCTGTTTCCCTTGCCGTGGATCGCCGACGACCAGTAGCACCACGATGGCGACGCTGAGCACCAAAGCCCACAACCATTCCGAGCGCCGAATCACGCGCCCGGCGAGCGTCGCCGCCAGCGGCAACGCGAACAGCAGCGAACTCACCAGAAGCGACTGCACCAGAAGCACCGATCCGCGACCGAGCGCCATCGCCTGGAAAACGTAACCGCCCGCGCCGACCGCCGTCCCGAGCCACCACAGCGGCCGACGCATCAGGCTGCCGATCGCGCCGAGACGCCCGAGATCCCCGTCCGGCACCCGCGCCGCCTCCCGCTGCCGCGACACCGCGCTGAACGCGATGCACAGCGCGGCGACCAGCGCGAATCCGATCGCATGCAGGTGCGCCATCACCGCAGACTACCGACGTCGGGCGCGGCGCCGGGCCGTTCGCACGTCGCTCTTTGCTGCGCCGCGGACGGAAGCGAGCGTCGACGAGCAGCACCCCACTATCGGCCCGCCGACACCGGTAGGTCGGCATCGTCACGACGACTACTTCGGCGCGGGCGCGTCCTCGGGGCGGGCCGCGTCGAAGGCGTCGGCACAGCGGGTCAGCAAATCGATGAGGGTGTCGCGTTCGGCGGCGGTGAACGCGGCGGCCACCGAACGCTCGACCCGGATCGCGCGGGCATCGGCGTCCTTCATCACCGACTCGCCCAGCTCGGTGAGGCGGGTCTCCAGGACGTTCTTGTGCCAGGCGTGCGGGGTTCGCTCGATGAGACCGCGCTCCTGCAGATTGCCGAGCACGGTGTTCATGGTCGGCGGGGTGACGCCGCAGAGTCGCGCCAAGGCCGCCGCCGAGATGCCTGGGTTCTCGGCGAGGAACAGCAGCGCGGAGTACTGCGCGACGGTGACCCCGGCGGGCTTCAGTGCGGCGTTCTTCGCCGTGGCCAGGGCCTGCTCCGCGCGCTTGACATAGGAGCCGATGCGTTCGGAGGCGGGCATAGGGGTCATGCCTGGCATGGTATCCGCTCGTCACATCGTTCGAGTCTTGACGGATATTAGAACTCTAATCTACGTTCGTTGACGTTCTTCGATATGGATTCATTCGAAAGGTCCTGGCATGTCCCGCACGCGCACCCTTCCGATCGCCCTCCTCGCGCTCGCCGCGCTGACGGCCTGCGGTTCGCCCGACGAAGCACCGCGGGTGACCACCGCCTACGAATTGCCAGGCGAGCGCGCCTATCCCGAGGGCATCGCACTGGACGCCCGCACCGGCGACACCTACGTCGGCTCCTACAGCACCGGCGCGATCTACCGCGCCACAGCCGACGCCGAGCGGGCCGAGGTGTTCCTGCCCGAGGGCGCCGACGGGCGAAAAACCGCGAACGGATTGAAGGTCGACGGGTCGGGCCGCCTGTGGGTGACCGACTCGACCGCGGGAGTCGCCGTGTACGACACCGGCTCTCGCGCACTGATCGCCCGCTTCGACGTGCCCGGCGCCGAACCGCGCTTCGTCAACGACGTCGTCCTCACGCCGGACGGCACCGCCTACCTCACCGACAGCGTGCGCGCCGTGGTCTACCGGGTGACTCCCGAGCAGGTGCGCGCGGTCGCCGCGCAGGGCGGACGCGGCGAGCTGACACCACGATTCGAGCTCGGCGGCGTCATCGAACCGCGCGAACCAGGGGGTTTCAGCCTCAACGGCCTGGTCGCGGACCCGTCCGGGCGGTACCTGCTGGTGGTCGACATGGTCGGCGGCGACCTCTATCGCGTCGACCTCACCGCCGACGCGCCGATCCGGAAAGTCGAATTGCACGGCGGCGATATGACCAACGGCGACGGCCTCGACCTGCGCGGCGACACGCTGTGGGCGGTCCACAACACCACCAACACGATCTCGCGCTGGACGCTGACCGAGGACGGTGCGTCCGCGCGGCTCGACGAACGCCTCACCGACGAGACATTGAGCATTCCAACCACTTTGGTGCGCGACGGCGAGCGCACGCTGGTGGTCGCCTCGCAGTTCGACAAGGGCGGGCCGATGGGTCCCGGCACGCCGAGCGCCTTCCGCGTCGTCTCGGTCGCCGGCATCTGAGCGAGTTGCCTTGTCCGGGCGCTCGACTGGCTCGGACGGCGCAGGCGCGAAGCCGAAGCGGCGATTTCGCTTATGGTGAGGCGCATGCTGAAGGCACTGCTCTACGGTCTCGGCACCGCGGTACCGCTGCTGATCGGCGCGGCCATCGGGCTGCGCTGGTCGCTGCCGAGGCCGCTGCTCGCGTCGCTGATGGCGTTCGGCGCGGGCACCATGATCGCGGCGGTGTCCTCGGAACTGTTCGAACCAGCCTTTCACCAGGCGGGCGCGGTGATCGCCGGGGCGGCGCTGTTCGCGGGCGCCGGGGTCTACGTGGTCGCCAACCATCTGATCGAGACGAAATTGGGCGCGGCGGCCATCGGTTGGGCGCTGATGCTCGGCACCATCCTGGACGGCGTGCCGGAGAACACCGCGCTCGGCGTCTCGCTGACCTCGGGCGGCGGGCTGGTGCTGCTGGTCGCGGTGGCCGTAGGCAACGTGCCAGAAGCCATCGGCGGCGCGGCGCTCATGCGCAGCCAGCACGGATTCGAACAGGCTCGCGCGTTCGGGCTGTGGGCGGCGACCGGCGCGGTTCTCGTGCTGGTCACGGTGCTTGGAAACAGTCTCTCGGACAATCTCTCCGACACCCATATCAGCACCGTGCAGGCTTTCGCGGGCGGTGCGACCATCGCGGTTTTGGCCGATTCGCTCATGCCGGAGGCCTATCGGGAGGGCGGCTGGTGGGTCGGAATGGCCACGGCGGCAGGTTTTCTGGTCGCCTTCGTGCTGGCGGGGTGAATACGCGATGACACCGGCGCGCCAATTCACCAGGGGTTGCGGTAGCGATATTCGGTCCGGTGGAATACGCTTCGCGCGGATGAAAACCGCCTCATGGAGGGACTATTGACCACTCCGAGCATGCCGGAGGACGGTGAAGGCGGAACCGGCGTCCGGCGCGCCATACCGTTGTCGCAGCTGATACACCTGATGGCCGAGTACGAAAAGCTCGGCACACACCGCCAAACATTTCTCCCCGCACCGGTGAGCGACACCTTCGTGCGCGGGTGCGGGATCGTCGCGGGCGGACTCGCGGCCGTCGGTGTGATCTGTGCTGCGGTCGGATCCTTCGCGGGTGGGGTCGCGGTCGGCGTCGTCGCACTGCTGCCCGCCACGCTGGCCTCGGTGCGCGGCCGGCAGAACCAGCAGAACCGCTCGGCGCGGCTCGATCTGTTCGACCACGGCATGACCGTGTACCGATCCGGTGAGCAGATCGCCGGATTCCGCTGGGACACCGCCGAAGTGCGCCAGCAGGTCATCCCGTTCCAGAACACCTCGCGCGTCGAGTATTCGCTGGAGATGAGCGGACCCAACGGCGCGCACGCGGCTTTCGACGACACCGAGTTCGCCGACGCGCGCGAATGGGGCAGGGCGATCCAGTCCGCCGTCACCGGCACCCAACTGCCGCGCGCGGTCCTCAAAATCGACAACGGCGAAACCGTCCACTTCGGCGATATCGGCCTCGATTTGGTCGCCCTGAGCTTCCACAATCAGGTCTATCCCTGGGACCGCATTCAGCTCATCGACGCCCGCAGCGGACTGGTCCGCATAAAAGTCGACGGCACCTGGATCTCCCTCACCCCCGTCGCCGCCATCCCCAACTTCTACATCTTCAACGAACTAGCCGAACGCCTCCGCCTCCCCGCCACCACCTGAAAGGCGCTGCCCGGGGCGCCCTCGGCTTACGTACCGTCGGGTGCCGTCCGGCCAGTGCCCTCGGGCGTCCGGACGAACCGACAGCGCCCAACGGCGGTCCTAGACGTCGAGCGCGCTGAACTCGACCTTCAGGGGATACGGTTCGTTCAGGACGAGCACCTCTTGGTGTGGCTCCGCGCGGCGGTAGGCCGCGCTCGCCCAGTCGAGGCGGTATTCCTGGATGATCTTTACCCGCAGTTCGTCGTCGAGATGCACGACCAAGTAGACGGGTATGCCCTCGGCCGCGTATTCGGCGCGCTTGTCGACGGTGTCGACGTACTCGGAGCCCGGTGAGACCACCTCGATGACCAGCAGCACACTGTCGGTGCTCAGCTTGCGGCCCCGCTCGATGCGTCGGTGAACCACGACATCAGGCCTACGGAACGAGAACCCGGGCGTATGCGGCCGAATTCTTTGGTAGTGCATCTCGAAATCGGTGACGACGCGAATGCACGGCTCCTGCGGACGGGCCGCTTCGAACGCATTGGCCAGCCTGCGGGCCACTATGTTGTGTTCGGAACTTCCACTGCGGCAGAGAATCACTCGTCCGTCGATGACTTCGATCTGCTTCTGCACCTCGTCGGGCAGCGCGTCATAGCCGTCCTCGGTGATGAGCAGCATCTCCGGATCGTTCGCCCAGGCGGGCAATGTGGTCATGGAGTCCCCTCGCTCTCGAGCAGGCGGCACCGCAGATCTTATGCGGAAGGCCGGTCCACCCGAGGGTGGACCGGCCTTCGTGACTAGCGGGAACTCGCTGATCCGGGGATCAGAAGTCCATGCCGCCCATGCCACCGGTCGGGTCGCCGGCGGGAGCGGCGGCCTTCTCCGGCTTGTCGGCGACGACGGCCTCGGTGGTCAGGAACAGGGCCGCGATGGAGGCCGCGTTCTGCAGGGCCGAGCGGGTGACCTTGACCGGGTCGGCGACGCCGGCGGCCAGCAGGTCCTCGTACTCGCCGGAGTCGGCGTTCAGGCCGGAACCCGCGGGCAGGTTCGAGACCTTCTCGGCGACCACGCCGGGCTCGAGGCCGGCGTTGAAGGCGATCTGCTTCAGCGGAGCCGACAGCGCGACGCGCACGATGTTCGCGCCGGTGGCCTCGTCACCGGTGAGGTTCAGCGCGTCCAGCGCCGGAGCCGACTGCAGCAGGGCCACGCCACCACCGGCGACGATGCCCTCTTCGACGGCAGCCTTCGCGTTGCGGACGGCGTCCTCGATGCGGTGCTTGCGCTCCTTGAGTTCCACCTCGGTGGCCGCGCCCGCCTTGATCACCGCGACACCGCCGGCCAGCTTGGCCAGACGCTCCTGCAGCTTCTCACGGTCGTAGTCCGAGTCGGAGTTCTCGATCTCGGTGCGGATCTGCGCCACGCGGCCCTGGATGGCCTCCGCGTCGCCCGCGCCCTCGACGATGGTGGTCTCGTCCTTGGTGACGACGACCTTGCGCGCCTGGCCGAGCAGCTCGACACCGGCGGTCTCCAGCGAGAGGCCGACCTCTTCGCTGATGACCTCGCCACCGGTCAGGATGGCGATGTCGGCGAGCTGGGCCTTGCGGCGGTCACCGAAGCCCGGGGCCTTGACGGCGACGGACTTGAAGGTGCCGCGGATCTTGTTGACCACCAGGGTCGACAGGGCCTCGCCCTCGACGTCCTCGGCGATGATCAGCAGCGGCTTGCCGGCCTGGATGACCTTCTCCAGCAGCGGCAGCAGGTCCTTGACGGTCGAGACCTTCGAGCCGACCAGCAGGATGTACGGGTCCTCGAGGACCGCTTCCTGACGCTCGGGGTCGGTCACGAAGTAACCGGAGATGTAGCCCTTGTCGAAGCGCATACCCTCGGTCAGCTCCAGCTGGAGGCCGAAGGTGTTGCTCTCCTCGACGGTGATGACGCCTTCCTTGCCGACCTTGTCCATGGCCTCGGCGATCAGCTCACCGATGGACGCGTCGCCCGCCGAGATACCGGCGGTGGCAGCGATCTGCTCCTTGGTCTCGACCTCCTTGGCGGTGTCGAGCAGCTTGGCGGTGACGGCCTCGACGGCCTTCTCGATGCCGCGCTTCAGACCCAGCGGGTTCGCGCCGGCCGCGACGTTGCGCAGGCCCTCGCGCACCAGCGCCTGAGCCAGGACGGTGGCGGTGGTGGTGCCGTCGCCCGCGACGTCGTCGGTCTTCTTGGCGACTTCCTTGACCAGCTCGGCGCCGATCTTCTCGTACGGGTCCTCCAGCTCGATCTCCTTGGCGATGGAAACACCATCGTTGGTGATCGTGGGGGCGCCCCACTTCTTCTCGAGGACGACGTTGCGACCCTTGGGGCCCAGCGTCACCTTGACCGCGTCGGCGAGGCTGTTCAGACCACGCTCGAGGCCGCGGCGAGCCTCTTCGTCGTACGCAATTGTCTTGGCCATGGCGTTGTTGAGATCCTCCATGTGTATGGCTGACACACAGGACGACCGCTGGTTGGATCGCCCCAGTTACGCTGGCCAGGTTCGGTGCCCGCGACGGACGACCGGGGGTGTCGATGAAACCCGGTCTCACCGTCCCGACCCTGGCACTCACAGGTCGAGAGTGCCAAAGCCATTTCTAGCACTCGAGGGTGTCGAGTGCAAGGTCCGAGCCTCCACGGTGCGCTCCGCGGTCCGCGTCTCAGTGCCGGTCGTCGATGCGCAGGAACAGCGCGACAAGCGCGTCGGTGCGACGATCCTCCGGTGTTCTGGGTTCCTCGTTGTCCACGGTGACGAGCTCGGCGTCGTGCAGCAGCAGTTCGGCCTCGATGCGCATGACGGCCCGAATGAACGGTGGCGCCACTTCGGGCGGAAGATCACCGTTCACGATGTATTCGCCGTCGGGTCCGGATTCCGTCGACACATAGGACAGAGCGCGCAACAAGTCGGCGCGGCGTTCGCCCGCGACTAGGTCGGAATCCGTATCAGTCGATTCATCCGCCATCGCTATAGCTTAGCGGTCGGCGGTGACACACCCCGGTGGAGCAAGCGACCAGCACATCGCAACCCGGCCTCGTCACCGACAATCGGCGGCTGGGGGCGGAGTCTGCGGGAATTTCCGTCCGCGCCGACCCCCTAAAGTGACCGGGTGAGTGTTGGACCCGGCCGGGATGCGATCGATGGCGTCCTGGCACAGCTGTACGGCGAGCTACAACCGGTGCACTGGACGGTCGGGCACCCCTGGTCACTGGGCGGGCCGGACCCGCTGGAGGGGGTCAGCGCGTACCCGCGCACCGATCCGGTCCCGCATTGGCACTACGTCGGGTACGGCATGAGCGAGCTCGGCACGAAGGAATGGGACGATCCGGACGTCTCCGGGTGGGGGTTCGAGTTCACCTTCCGGCTGGCGGGCGATCCCGCCGAGGCGCAGGCGCCGATCTGGCCCGCGCACTTCCTGCAGAATCTCGCCAGGTACGTCTTCCAATCGGGCAAGTGGTTCGAGCCCGGCCACACCATCAAGGCCAACGGTTCCCTCGCCGCGGACCGGCCGGATTCGGCGATCCAAGCCGTCGGCTTCGTCGCCGATCCGGAGCTCGGCACCATCGCGACCCCCAACGGCCGGGTCGCCTTCCTTCAGATCGTGGGTCTGACGATGACCGAGTACCAGGCCGCGCTGGGCGGGAAGCTGCTCGCGCTGCTGGACGGTCTCGCACCGCGGTTACCGCTGTTCGTCACCGACATCGACCGGCAATCGCTGATCGCCGCCCCCAAACCGCAGGCGCAGTGGCCGCGGTGGGGCGGCGGGTTGCGCGGGCGGGCGTAGGTCCCGCGGACGGGTGGCCCGCTCCCGTGCGGCGCTGTCGCGCATGGGCGGGTATAGGTCCCGGGCACGGCGGGCCGCCGCGCGGACGACGCGGCGGCGGCGCGCATGTGCGGCGGACGCGTACCGAAATGCTCTCAGCGACAGAATCATCCGATCCGCACACGGACCGCGCTTCGGCACGACCGTGCGGAGCGCCACGGCGACGAGGGCGGCGAGCACGATTCGGACGCCGGGACGCCCCGGCTTCACGGCTTCTGCGCGGCGATCACCGAAAGCAGTTCCACCAGGTGCGCTTCGGTTTTCGCCTTGTCCATGCCGAGGTCGGTCAGCAGGCCGGCGCCGTTCTCCTGTTCGAGGATGGCGAGCAGGATGTGCTCGGTGCCGATGTAGTTGTGCCCCAGGCGAAGTGCCTCGCGGAAGGTCAGCTCGAGCGCCTTCTTGGCCTCGGAATCGAAGGGCACCAGACCGGTGGGCGCCTCGTCGCCGGATTCGGCGGGCGGCAGCGCGGCGGTCGCGGCGGCGCGCACCTCCTCCAGGTCGAGTTTCGCGGTCAGCATCTCTTTGGCGGCAAGGCCTTCCGGCTCGCTCAGCAGCCCGAGCACCAGATGGGGAAGGCCGATGAGCTTGTTGCCCGCGGTGAGCGCGGCCTGCTGCGAGGCCATCACCGCCGCGCGGGCGCGGGGGGTGAACTTGGCGAATCCCGCGTTCGGATCCATCGCGGCGGCGTCGGCCGGATCGCCGGGCCCCTTCGCGACGAACCGCTTCTGCGCGGCCTGCTTGGTGACGCCCATGCTGGCGCCGATGTCGGTCCAGGACGCGCCGGAGCGGCGAGCCTGGTCCACGAAGTGGCCGATCAGGTGATCGGCCACTTCGCCGAGGTGACCGGCGGCGATGACCGCGTCGGAGAGCTGTTCGAGCACGTTGTCCGGCCGAGCCTTCTTTATGGCGGAGATGAGGTCGTCGAGACGAATCGAAGAAGTCATGCGTCAACCATAGGTTGACGACACTTCTGCGTCAACCATTAGTTGACGATCTTGGTCCGGCTTCTACTGCTACTCGCCCCGCCTCGCCGCCTGGTCAGGCAGCACGCGATCACAGGCCGCGCCGCCGCGAAGCCGGCTCAGCGGCCGCTACCGCAACCCGGCGGCGGCCGCCGCGCCGCGCACGATGAGCTCCTTCACCCCCGCCCCGAGCCGACCGCGCAGCACGGTCCGAGCCGGTGTGTCGTCGGCGTGCACGAACTGGACGACCGCGTCCCGCCGCCCAAGGCTGATGCACTGCAAGACGTAACGGAACCGCAGGTCACGCGGGTCCCGCCCGCGCATCCGCGCCGCGACCACGTCGGCCGCGTACTTGCCGGTCGGCAGCGCTGTCGCGCAGGCCATCCGCAACGACCGCCCGCCGGGACCGGCGACCACCGCGCTGTCGCCCGCGGCGTAGATGTCCGGATGCGAGAGCGAGCGCAGCGACTCGTCCGTCAGCACCCGGCCCGCACCGTCCACTTCGAGACCGGCGCGGGCGGCGAGATCGGGCACGCCGAACCCGGTGGTCCAGACCGTGGTGTCGGCGGCGACGAATTCACCGTTCACCAGCCGAACCCCGTCCGCGGTCACCTCGACCACCTTCGCGTCCGTGCGGATCTCGACACCCAAGCGCTCCAACACCTTCCGGATGTGCGCGACCGCCGTCGCCGAGAGCCAAGCGCCGGGCTCGTCGGGACTGAGCAGCAGCACGCGCGAATCCGGCTGGGACTCGGCGAGTTCCGCGGCCAGCTCGATGCCGGTGGCGCCCGCGCCGACGACGGCGACGGTTCCCTTCGCGGTCCATGCCGAATCCTCCGGCGTGGCAACGGTCTTGGCGAACTCCGCCGCGCCGGGGACGCCGACGGGATCGGCGAGACTGCCCAACGCGTAGATCAGGATGTCGTAGTCGACGGCGGCACCGCGATCCAGCTCGATCCGCTTGCCGACCGTGTCGATGCCCGTAGCCCGCGCCCGGACGAATCGAATGCCCTTGCGCTCCAGGAGTTCCGCCAAGTCCCAGCGACGTACCCGCTGCCCGGCGACCTGCTGATGCAACCGCACCCGCTCCACGAACTCGGCGCGCGCGTCGACAACGGTGACCCGCGCGTCACCGGCGGCCGCGGCCAGCCGCTTGGCCGCGGCAAGACCCGCGTACCCGGCTCCCAGAACGACGATGTGCTGATTCCCGGTCATGATGGTGGCTCCTCTCGTAGGCCGACACCACTCAGACCGGATAGGCCCCCGTTTCCTGACAGTCCGCGGCATGAGCCGCGTCACACCGGAGAACGGCTACGCCCGAACGGCGGCGAGGTAGGCCAGCTTGTCCGGATTGACGACGAGGTACAGCTCGCCGACGAGTTCGCCGTCGAGCTCGAAACCGACCATCAGCATGGGATTTTTGGCGACCCGCACGACCACCGCCAGTGCGCCGTTGACCTCTTCGATCCCGATCTCCATGCCGGGGACCGCCCAGCGGAACAGACCGGCGAGGTAGCGCGCGACCCGGTCGGCGCCGTGCACCGGCCGCCGCGCGGCGTTGATCCGGCCGCCGCCGTCCGCCGTGGCGGTGACGTCGGCGGCGAGCATCCGGCCTAGCTCATCGATCTCGCCGGAACGCGCCGCGTCCAGGAAACGCTGGATCAGCGCTCGCGCGTGGGCGGGTTCGATCGCGAATCGGGTCCGGCCGTCGCGGACGCGCTGACCGGCCCTGCGGTAGGTCTGCTGGGAAGCCGACTCGGTGAGGTCGAGCATGTCGGCGATCTCGCGGTGCGCGTACCCGAACGCCTCGCGCAGCACGAAGACCGCGCGCTCCACGGGATTCAGCCGTTCCAGCGCGGTGAGCAGCGCCAGCGAGACCAGCTCGCGTTCCTCGACGGTCTCCAGCGGACCCAGTTCGCCGTCCGCGGTGGGCACGGGCTCGGGCAGCCACGGGCCGACGTAGGTCTCGCGCCGCGCCCGCGCCGAAACCAGCCAGGTGCGGCAGAGATTCACGACGGCGGTGGTGAGCCAGGCCTCCGCGGAGCGGATGGTGGCCCGGTCGGTGCCGTCCCAGCGCAGGAAGGTCTCCTGCACCGCGTCCTCGGCCTCGGTCGCCGAGCCGAGCATGCGGTAGGCGAGCGCGAACAACCGCGGGCGATGCGCCTGGAATTCGCGCAGTCCGTCGGGTTCCACGCCTCACCTTCCTCCGCGCTCGCCGCTCGCGTCGCCGTCAGTCTTCGGTCAGCGCGCGGTGCCTGTGTCAGCGCAGAACGTCGTCGGCCTGTTCCCGGCGTCCGCCGGGCCTGCGCAGCCGAAGCCGCGCGGTCGAACCGCGGAAACCGGAGGGGATCGCCGGACGACGCCGTTGCGCCCGGCGCTGCGCCCGGCGTTCGGCGGGCTTGTGCTGCCAGGTCTCCGGCCGCGCGGCCACCCAGCGCTGCGAGTGCCAGGCGAACGGAATGTGGCCCAGGTACAGCGCGACGAGGATCAGCAGCAGCACGATCGGGTAGGTCACCAGCAGGGCCGCCGCCACCGCGACGAGCACGAGCAGCCCGGCCGCCGCCTGCGGCGCCACCGACACCGACTTCATCGCCAGCGTCGGAATCGTGCTGACGCACAACGCCGCCGCGAACACCGTCCAGGCCGCGACCTCGTAGAAGCCGACCCACCAGCCGTCACCGAACTGCACGTACAGCCCGATCGGCACGAGCGCGATCAGCGCGCCCGCCGGAGCGGGCACGCCGACGAAATACTCACGCGACCAATCGGGCCTGGTGTCGTCGTCCATCAGCGTGTTGAACCTGGCGAGGCGCAGCACGATACTCACCGCGAACAGCAGCGCGACGATCCACCCCGCGCTGTTCTGGTCGAGCAGCGCGATGTACAGCACGAGCGCGGGCGCGACGCCGAAAGAGATCGCGTCGGACAGCGAATCGAGCTCCGCGCCCATCTTGGTGGTGGCGTCGAGCATCCTGGCCAAGCGGCCGTCGAGGGTGTCGAGCACCGCTGCGGCGCCGACCATGGCCAGCGCGATATCGAGCTCGCCGTCCAGCGCGAACTTCACCGCGGACAGACCCGAGGCCAGCGCCAGGATGGTCACGATGCTCGGAAGCAGCCGGACGCTGCGGCGCCTGCGCCGTTGGGTGGGCACAGCCGCTTCCATCATGACAACACGGCCAGAACGGTCTCGCCGCCGATGGTGCGCTGCCCCGGCTGCACCAGCAGCTCGGTGCCCGCGGGGAAGTAGGTGTCGACCCGGGAGCCGAAGCGAATCAAACCGTAGGTGTCACCGATGGTGAGCACGTCGCCGACCTGCGCGTCGCACACGATGCGCCGGGCAAGCAGACCGGCGATCTGGACCACGACGAGCTGCTTGCCCGCCGGGGTCTCGAGCAGCATGCTGTTGCGCTCGTTGACCGAGCTGGCCTCGGGCAGATCGGCCGAGCGGAACTGACCCGCCTGGTGGTGCACTGCGCGGACAGTGCCGGAGACCGGCGTGCGCTGCACGTGCACGTCCAGCACGGAGAGGAAGATGCTCACCCGGGGCAGCGGCTGATCGCCGAGCCCGAGCTCCGCGGGCGGCGCGGCCGTGTCGACCAAGGCGATCTCGCCGTCGGCGGGGGCGACCACAGCGCCCGCCCTGTTCGGCGGGACACGCTTCGGGTGCCGGAAGAAGGTGGCGCAGGCCGCCGCGGCGACCAGACCCGTCCGGCGCACCCATTTGCGCTTGCCGCCCACCACCGCGACCGCGAGCGGCGCGGCGACGAAGGGCAGACCCGCGGGATGCAGCGGGGGAATGGCGGCCCTGACCAAGTCGACGACGTGGCCGACTCCGGTGGTTTCGGGCGTGCCGGGCGGGGTGGGACGGCGTGCCACAGGCTCCTCTTTCGTGCTGGATGCATTCGGTTGCGCCCTTCAACGATAGGTCGGGCGCAAGCGATCACACCTTACGGGAGGAGCCTGTGACTCGTCCGGTCAGCGCAAGGCCCGGCGGCCGGTGACCAGGCCGACGAGGAACAGCAGAATCACCGCGCCCCCGAGGCAGGTGAAGAAGCTGAACCACAGCCCGCCACCCTCGACGTCGACGCCGAGCAACTTGAGCAGAAAACCGCCGAGCAAACCGCCGATGATGCCGACGACGATGTTCAGCAGGATGCCCTGTTGAGCGTCTGTTTTCATGATCTTGCTTGCGATCCAGCCGGCAAGACCACCGATGATGATCCAGCCGATAATCCCGAGACCGAGCATGGTGACCTCGCATCACTAGTTGGGATGCACGCCGAGCAGTAGAAGGACGTGCTTTCGGCGATATACCCGGCGATTGTGAGAATACGCACTCGCCCGCCAACCCTCGGGTAATATGAGGGAGCCTCATGTCTAAGTTCGTAGCCATGGCACATCGATGAGGAGTTCGAGGCTCCGCCGGATCCCCGGCTGCAGCGCCGCAGGTATTAGGAGACGCATCATGTCTGCTCGAATCGCCCAGACCACCGGGGCTGAGCACACCGCGATCCTCGGGCTCGGCGTCTATCGCCCGGCCCGTGTGGTCACCAACGACGAAGTTGCGGGACCGATCAACTCCAGTGACGAGTGGATCCAGACCCGGTCGGGCATCAAGACCCGACGTTTCGCCTCCGAAGACGAAACGATCCAGAGCATGAGCGTGGCCGCCGCGCAGAACGCGCTGGCAGCGGCGGGCGTGGATTACGACGAGGTCGACTGCGTCATCGTCGCCACGTCGACACATCTGCTGCTGACACCCGCGGCCGCCCCGCGCATCGCCACCGAGCTGGGCATGAACGGCGTGGCCGCGTTCGACGTCTCCGCGGGCTGCGCGGGGTTCTGTCACGCGCTGGCGCTGGCGTCGGACCTCGTGCGGTGCGGCACGTCGAAGAACGTGCTGGTGATCGGTGTGGAGAAACTGACCAACACGATCAACATGAGCGACCGCTCCACGGCGTTCCTGTTCGCCGACGGCGCGGGCGCCGTGGTGGTCGGCCCCTCCGAGGCGCCGGGCATCGGCCCGACCGTGTGGGGCTCGGACGGCACCCAGCACCACGCGATCCGCCAGGACAAGGACTGGATGGAGTACTTCGCCGAGATCGACGAGAAGGGCCTCGACGCGGTCCGGCCGTACCTGACCATGGAGGGCACCGCCGTCTTCCGGTGGGCCGCCCACTCGCTGGAGAAGGTGTGCCGCGACGCGATCGACCGCGCCGGACTCACCACCGACGACATGCAGGCGATGATCCCGCACCAGGCCAACGGACGGATCATCGAGATCATGGCGCGCGTGCTCAAGCTGCCGGAGAATTGCGCGCTCGCGCACGACATCGAGGAGACCGGCAACACCTCGGCCGCGTCCATCCCGCTCGCGATGGAGGCGCTGCTGCGCAACGGCGAGTCGAAGCCGGGTGACACCGCGCTGCTCATCGCCTTCGGCGCGGGGCTTTCCTACGCGGCGCAGGTCGTCACGCTGCCGAACTGGAAGTAAGGCGTACCTCCGCCCTCGCTCCGGCCATGCGCGGACCGAGGGCGGGCTACCGTCCTGCAGCGTGTTTGTGCGCACCTCCGCGGCGGACTACGTCCGGCTGCGCCTGATGACTAACGTCAACGCCCTCGTCCCGCTCGGGGCGAGGGCGTTCGTGTGCCGCCCGCCGATCGAGCGAAGATCAGGCGCCCGCCTCGGCCGTGGCCTTGATCTTGGCGAGCGTCGCGTTCATGCCTCGAACCAGGTTGGCCTCGAACGCCTGCTCGCCGCCGAGCATGGTGTCGATGGCCTTGCGCACCGCCCAGGCGACGCCGTTGGACACGTCGCGCCGCTCCACCAGCCGGGTGCCGGTCGCGGTCGGCTCCAGGGTGTAGCTCCAGACCGTGTAGTTCTCGTTCATCCGGAAGGCGAAGGCCTGGTTCGGCTCGAACCGCACGATGCGGGACGTCGTCGGCCAGCGCTTCCAGCCGTCCTTGTTCCAGTTCACCGTCCAGGTGCCCGCCTTGGGCGTGCCGAGCGGAATCATCCGGACCGTCATCGGGCTGAACTCGGGCATGCGCTTCAGGTCCGAGACGATCTGCCACACCCGCTCCGGCGGTGCGGCGATGTCGACGGACGCTTCGAGGTGGTTGGGCAACGCTGCCTCCGGTGTTGCGCGGTCCGGACAAACCGGACACATGTGTACGACGAGTAACAGACATCCTAAACGGGCGCCGTTGGAAGACAACTGTGTCACATTTTGGCTTTTTGGTTACCTCCCGTCGTAATGGGCCGCGCACAATGGCGGATAGACGAAGCACAAGCACAGCCACCAACTTTCCCGTCCAGCGTGAGGTGATCGGCCGTGAATCTTCGCTCGCTTCTTCATCGTCGGCAGCCGGACCAAGTCCCACTGCTTCCCTCGCTAGAATCCGACGACGGGCCCGCGGCGCCCGGTTCCATACCGCGCCGAGCCGCGAAGGCGCTCGCCCAAGAGGAACGGCTGGAGCGGCTGCTCACGCCGAGCGAACTCGAGATGGTGCTCCAACACCGGGTGTGACCCACACCTCGGGGGTGATCAGGGGGACGGGAAACTTCGGCGACACACCCGACGCCGAGGCGAGATACTTCTGGGGTGACTTCACCCGCTGCTACGAAACCGGCAATCCTGAGCGTCGACGACGATCCGGGCGTCTCCCGGGCGGTCGTCCGCGACCTGCGCCGTCGCTACGGCGCCGACTACCGGATTCTGCGCGCGGAATCCGGCCCGCAGGCGCTCGAAGCCCTGCGTGAGATGAAATTGCGCGGCCAGTCGGTCGCCGTGCTGATCGCCGACTACCGGATGCCCGGCATGGACGGCATCGAATTCCTCGAGCAGGCCATGGATCTGCACCCGTACGCGCGCCGCGTCCTGCTGACCGCCTACGCCGACACCAACGCCGCGATCGACGCGATCAACGTCGTCGACCTGGACCACTACCTGCTCAAGCCGTGGGATCCGCCGGAGGAGAAGCTCTACCCGGTCCTGGACGGCCTGCTCGACGCCTGGCGCAGCAGCGAACACCGGCCGGTGACCGAGACCAAGGTGGTCGGCAACCGCTGGTCGCCGCGCTGTTCGCAGTTGCGCGAGTTCTTGGCCCGCAACCAACTGCCCTATCGCTGGTACCTGGCCGACGAGCCGGAGGGCGCCCGGCTGCTGGAGGCCGCGGGCGCCGACCCGAACCGATGTCCGGTGGTGATCACCGCCGCCGGTGACGCGCTGGTCCAGCCGACCGACAGCGCGCTGGCCGAGAGCGTCGGGCTCAACGTCACCCCCACCGGCGATTTCTACGATCTGATCGTGGTCGGCGGCGGTCCCGCCGGGCTCGGCGCCGCGGTCTACGGCGCGTCCGAGGGCCTGCGCACGGTGCTCGTCGAACGCACCGCCACCGGCGGACAGGCCGGGCAGAGTTCGCGCATCGAGAACTACCTCGGGTTCCCCGACGGGGTGTCCGGCGCGCAGCTGGCCGACCGGGCGCGGCGGCAGGCCACCAAGTTCGGCGCCGAGGTGATCACCACGCGCGAGGTGGTGGGGCTCGAGGTCAACGGTTCCGCGCGCACTGTGCGTTTCGCCGACGGCGGCACCCTGTGCGGCCACACCGTGATCATCGCGACGGGCGTCGACTATCGGCGCCACCCCGCGCCCGGCGTCGACGAATTCACCGGCCGCGGCGTGTATTACGGCTCGGCGATGACCGAGGCGTCCGAATGCGCCGACCACGAGGTCTACATCGTCGGCGGGGCCAACTCGGCCGGACAGGCGGCGGTCTTCCTGTCCCGCAACGCCCGCACGGTGCACTTGGTGGTGCGCGGGGACTCGCTGGAGAAGTCGATGTCGCACTACCTGATCCAGCAGATCGCGCAGATCCCGAATATCAAGGTGCACACCAACACCGAGGTGACCGCCGCGGACGGCAACGATCACCTGGAGTGGATCGTGTTGCGCGACAACGTCACAGGCACGGAGGAGAAGGCCGAGGCCGAGCGTCTCTTCCTCTTCATCGGCGCGGCGCCGCAGACCGACTGGCTCGACGGCGTCGTCAAGCGCGACGAATCCGGATACGTGCTGGCCGGTCCCGATCTGATGGTCGACGGCGCGCGTCCGTCGGGCTGGGAATTGCCCCGCCCGCCACACCATTTGGAAACCAGCGTGCCGGGCGTGTTCGTCGCGGGCGACGTGCACGCCGAGTCGGCCAAGCGGGTCGCCTCGGCGGTCGGCGAGGGCGCGATGGCGGTCATGCTCGTGCACCGGTACCTGGCGTGATCTCAGGAGGACAGTTGTGACCATCGAAAACGCGGCGCGCCGTTCGCATCTCGTCTGCGACCCCGCCGAGCTGCGCACCCTGTTCCTGTTCGAGAAGCTCGACGACGACCAGCTGGCCTGGCTGTGCGCGGACGGGCGCATCGAGTACATCGAGCCGGGACTCGTCTACCGCGAGGGAGACCCGGCCACCTGCTTCTACGTCCTGATGGACGGCGAAGTGCGGCTGACCAAGTTGTCCAGCGGCACCGAGATCGAGCTGAACCGCACCGATCACAAGGGCGTCTACGCGGGCGCGTGGAGCGCGTACCTGGGCGACAAGGCCGATCCGAACTACACCGGGTCGATGTACGTCACCCGCAAGTCCCGGTTCTACGTGCTGGACGCGGGCACCTTCGCGCGGATGATGCACGAGTGGTTCCCGATGGCGGTGCACCTGTTGGAGGGCGCGTTCTTCGGCAACCGCAACACCGCCCAGCGCGTCGCCGAACGGGAACGCCTGCTCGCGCTCGGTTCGCTCTCGGCGGGTCTGACCCACGAGCTGAACAACCCGGCCGCCGCTGCCGTGCGCGCCACCTCGGGCCTGCGCGAGCGGGTCGCGGGTATGCGGCACAAGCTGGCCATGATGGCCGACGGGCGGTTCCAGCCGGAGGTGCTCGTCACCCTGGTGCGGTTGCAGGAGGAGGCCGCTGCCCAGGTGGCCAAGGCGCCCGAGCTGACTCCGATGGAAGCCGCCGACCGGGAGGACATGCTCGGTGAATGGCTCGAGGAGCACGAGATCGGCGACGGCTGGGCGCTGGCGCCGAACTTCGTGCAGGCCGGATTCGACGTGGACTGGCTGGAACGGATCTGGGGCACCTTGGAGGGCTGCCCGAACAAAGTGTTCGAAGGTGCGATCCGCTGGCTCAACTACACCATCGAGACCGAGCTGCTGATGAACGAGATCGCCGATTCGACCACCAGGATCTCCACGCTCGTCGGCGCCGCCAAGCAGTACTCGCAGATGGACCGGGCCCCGTTCCAGGTTGTCGACCTGCACGAGCTGCTCGACAGCACCCTGGTCATGTTGAACAGGAAGCTCGGCGACGGCGTGAAAGTGGTCAAGGAGTACGACCGCAGCCTGCCGCCGCTGCCCTGCTACGCCGCCGAACTGAACCAGGTGTGGACGAACCTGATCGACAACGCGGTCTACGCCATGCGCGGCGAGGGCACCCTCACCCTCCGAACTGGCAAGGAGAACGACTGCGCGGTCGTCGAGATCGGCGACACCGGCCCCGGCATGCCCGAGGACGTCCGACGCCGCGTCTTCGAACCGTTCTTCACCACAAAACCGGTCGGCGAAGGCACCGGCCTCGGCCTCGACATCTCCTTCCGCATCGTCGTCAACAAGCACAACGGCGACATCCGAGTCGAATCCGAACCCGGCAACACCCGCTTCACGGTCCGCCTCCCGCTGCACCGGCCGGAGCACAATGAAGACGCGCCGGAAGCCCCATGACCGAACGCACCGCCACAGGAGGGAATCCATGACGGAAGCCATCGAAGGCATCAATCCGGTTGTCCCGCCCAGCGGGCCGGGCTGCCTCGAGTGCGAAGAGAATCAGGGCTGGTGGGTTCATCTGCGCCGCTGTGCCGAGTGCGGTCACATCGGGTGCTGCGACACCTCACCGGCCCAGCACGCGAGCAAGCACGCCAAGGACACCGGTCACCCCTTCATCCAGAGCTTCGAGCCAGGTGAGGACTGGTTCTGGGATTTCCGCAGCGAGGAGATGTACGGCGGCGGACCCGAGCTGGCTCCCCCGCACAGCCATCCCGCGGACCAGGGCGTACCCGGCCCGCGCGGGCGGGTTCCCGACGACTGGCAGGCGCACATTCACTGAGCCCGCGTGCGCCTGGGCTTGCCGACAACCCGATCCTTCCCGGTACGCTGCTGCCGACGCCGGAGGCTCCGGCGCTCTGTGGCACCCGGGAAAGCACCAAATGAAGCGAATTTCCGTCATCGTCCTGGCCGCGGGAGCGGTGGCTCTGGCGGCGACCGGCTGCGGCGGGTCGGACGAGTCCTCCGATGCGAGCGGCCTACGCAAGGGCAGCACGGGCACCAGTGCCAGCGCGACGCAGGCTCCGACCACGACCGTTTCGGCGCCAACGACCCCCGACAGCGCTCCGGCGACCACGGAGTCCGCCGACACCTCCGGCCTCGGCCCGGCCTCGCGCACCACGTGCGGTGAGTTCAAGGAACTCGACGGCGAAGCCGAGAAGCGGGTGATCGAGCAGATCCTCGCCGAGAACCCGGAAAGCTCGTTCGCGGGCAGCCCGAACGTCGCGCTCGGCACCGCCAAGCTGGTCTGCTTGTCGCCGAGCAACGCGGACAAGCCGGTGGCCGTCGCCGCTCGCATCATCTAGCCGCCGCTAGCCGCCGCGACAGGGTTCCCGTCGGCCGCGACGAGGGCGCGGCTACGCACGGTCCCTGTCCACCGGCACGCCAACGCGGGCAGAATGGCACAGTGGCAGAACTGGCGCTCACCGCTCGACTGAATACGTCCGCCGCCGATGCGAGACGCGGGGTGGTCCGCCTGCATCCGGAAGCGTTGACGGCGCTCGGCCTGCGCGAGTGGGACGGAGTCGCGCTGGCGGGATCGCGCCGCACCGCCGCGGTGGTCGGCATCGCGCCCGCGGGCACTCCGGCGGGCGTCGCGCTGCTGGACGACGTGACGCTGTCGAACGCGGGACTGCGCGAGAACGCCACCGTGGTGGTCTCCCCCGCCTCGGTGTACGGCGCCAAGCAGATCTCGGTCAGCGGCTCGGTGCACGCCTGCCGCAGCATTCCGGCCGCCACGCTGCGGCAGGCGCTGCTCGGCAAGGTCGTCACGGTGGGCGACGCGGTCTCGCTGCTGCCGCGCGATCTGGGACCGGATATTCCCTCGTCGGCGGCGAGCCAGGCGTTGTCGCGCACCTTCGGCATCGCGTGGACGACCGAACTGCTGACCGTCACCGCCACCGATCCGGTGCGCGGGCCGGTGAGCGTGCAGCCCAACACGGCCGTCGCCTGGGGCGCGGGGGCGGTCGCGGCGCTGGACGCCGCCGAACGCGCGGCGGCCGCGGGCCATACCTCCCGCGCGGTGATCGAGGCCGCCGCGGGCACCAACGGTGCGACCGCGGTGCGCACCGCGCCGCCGCGCGTTCCCGCGGAGGAACTCGTCGGCGTGCACGCCCAGGCTTCGAAGCTGACCGAATGGCTCAGCCTCGCGCTCGACGAACCCGAACTGCTCAGAACCCTCGGCGCCACACCGCATCTCGGGGTGCTGATCACCGGACCCGCCGGTGTCGGCAAGGCCACGCTGGCCAGGTCGGTGACCGCCCCGCGGCGCATCGTCGAATTGGACGGACCTTCGGTCGGCGCGCAGGAGGGCGGCGCCCGGCTGCGCGAGGTGGCCGAGGCGGTCGCCGATGTCGCGTCCGGGCGCGGCGGCATCCTGCTCGTCACCGACATCGACGCGCTGCTGCCCGCCGACCCCGAGCCGGTCGCGACGCTGATCCTGGACCAGTTTCGGGCGGCCATGGCCGAGACCAGCGTGGCGTTCATCGCGACCACCGCGCATCCGGCCGGTGTGGACGCCCGGCTGCGCGCGCCGGACCTGTGCGATCGGGAGCTCGCACTGCCGCTGCCGACGTCGGCGATGCGCAAGGCGCTGCTGGAGCAGCTGTTGCGCAAGGTGCCGACCGACGATCTGAAGCTCGACGTGATCGCGGCGCGCACACCGGGTTTCGTGGTGTCGGATCTGGCGGCGCTGTGCCGGGAGGCGGCGCTGCGCGCGGCGTCGCGGGTCAGCAAGGAGCAGGCCGATCCACGCCTGACCCAGCAGGACCTGGTCGGCGCGCTGGAGGTGATCCGCCCGCTGTCGCGTTCCGGCATGGAGGAATTGGCGATCGGCAGCCTCGGCCTGGACGACGTCGGCGACATGATCGAGACGAAGCAGGCGCTCACCGAATCGGTGCTCTGGCCGCTGCGCCATCCGGATTCCTTCGCCAGGCTCGGCATCGATCCGCCGCGCGGCGTGCTGCTCTACGGCCCGCCGGGCTGCGGCAAGACCTACCTGGTGCGGGCACTGGCCGGTTCGGGCCAGCTCAGCGTGCACGCGGTCAAGGGCGCGGAACTGCTGGACAAGTGGGTCGGCGCGTCCGAACGGGCGGTGCGCGAATTATTCCAGCGGGCAAGGGATTCCGCGCCGTCGCTGATCTTCCTCGACGAAGTCGACGCGCTCGCGCCGCGACGCGGGCAGAGCACCGACTCCGGTGTCGCCGACCGCGTGGTCGCCGCGCTGCTCACCGAGCTCGACGGCGTGGAGCCGCTGCGCGACGTGGTGGTGCTCGGCGCGACGAACCGGCCCGAGCTGATCGATCCCGCGCTGCTGCGACCGGGCCGATTGGAGCGGCTGGTGTTCGTGCCTCCGCCGGACGCCGCGGCGCGGCTGGAGATCCTGCGGACCGCGGGTCGTTCGGTGCCGCTGGCCGCCGACGTCGACCTGACCGCGCTGGCCGCCGACCTGGACGGCTACTCCGCCGCCGACTGCGCCGCGCTGCTGCGCGAGGCCGCGCTCGCGGCGATGCGCCGCGACGTGGCGGCCGCCGACGTCACCGCCGCCGATCTCGCCGCCGCCCGCGCGGTGGTGCGTCCGTCGCTGGATCCGGATCAGGTCGAAGCGCTGCGCAAGTACGCGGAAAACCGCAGCTGACGGACACGGCGCTGGGCCGGTAATCACGGGCTGGGCGCCGTCGCGCGGGTATGTTGCCCTGGTGCGGCGATGGATCGGCGACGGAGTCGACGTGGTCACGGCCCTCCTCGGGGCCGCGGTCGCGGGAGTCGCGCTGTTCCTGCCGATCACCTTCGCCTGGACCGCGCAGAGCACCCCGTACCGGATCGCCAGCCTGATCAACAGCGTGCCGCGCGGCGCGACGATCGGCATGGTCGTCGCGGTCACGGTCGCGGTGCTGATCACCACCTTCGCCCGGCCGCTGGTCGGCTGGATCGTCGCGTTCGTCGGCGCGCTCGGCATGTACGTCAACCACTTCGCGGGCCGCGACGTCGCCTCCGCGGATCTGCTCACCACGCAGAACTATATCGACGCGGTCTGCGGCGGAATCCTGTTGGGCGCGTTGGGCGTCGTCGCGCTGCGCCGCCGCACCTCGGCGATCGGCTACGTGCTCGGCGCGACGAGCATCTTCGTCTTCGGCGATCTCGCCGACCTGCTCGACCTGCCCGAGCAGGACCCGTGGGTAGTACTGGAAACGCCGCCGTTCTCGATGATCGGCATCGCGGTGGTGCTGCTGTTCGTCGCCATCGCCCGCAATCGCGACCGGGCCGAACCGGAGAGCGACTCGACGGTGCCCATCGATCTGCCGATCACGCCGATACTCGCGGCGATCGTGCTCGGCCTGATCGTCCTGGCGGCGAGCGAATGGCTGGCCGGCCAATACAACAATGTCTCCGCGCCCGGCGACAACCGGCTGGAGATCGCGATCGCCGTCGCGGCCATCATCAGCGCCGCGCTGATCGCGGCCATGCTGCTGCCCGGACGCGATGGGATCGGCGTGCTGCTCGCGGTGAGCTTGGTCGCGACCGCCGACTCGCTCGGCTACGCGCCCCGGCCCTGGTGGAGCCTCTTGGTGGTGCTCGCGCTCACCGCGCTCGGCTTGTTCGCCGGTCTGCGCGCGCCGTCGCCGTTCCTGGCGCTGCTGGCGCTGATGGGCGTCGCGGTGTTCGCGTGGGTGGACGCGCACGGCGACGGCACGGTCTACTACTCCGTCGCGACGGTGCTGCTCGCGCTGACCGCCGGCTTCTGCGGCGGCGCCGCCCGACCGCACTACGGCCCGAGCGCCGTACTCGCCCTCGCCGCGCTCGCCCTGCCGAGCGTCGTCACCGCGCTGCCGGTGGAGAACGAAACGTGGCCGCCGCGGGACAACATGGCGCACGCCACCACGCCCGGCAAGGTGGCGCTGATGATCGTGGCCGGGTGCACGTTCGCCCTGCTCCTGCTCTACCGCCTGCGGCCGCGCGCCTACCGCAAACCGGCGCCGCCCGCGCACCGGGACGAGGTAGCGGATATATAGCCGAGCCGCCGCGACATGGCTGACGCCATAGCGGCCACTTCCGCAGAAAACCCTGGCTCCACGTAGGCTGGAACCGCACCACCGCCCGCCACGACCTGACGGAGTGCAGTTTGCTCGTAATCCTGCTCGCGCACGCGCTCGCCGCGCTGGCAGCGCCGTGGTGCGTACGGGTTTTGGGGCGCAACGCTTTCGCGGTGCTCGCTCTCGCGCCGCTCGGCGGTTTCGGCTGGGTGGTCGCGAATTGGGATAGCGCGCAGCAGGTTCGGCTGACCTGGGCGCCCGCGATCGCGATGAACATCGAGCTGCGCTTCGATTCGCTCGCGGCCGTCATGGCCGCGCTCGTGCTCGGCATCGGCACGCTGATCCTGCTCTACTGCACCCGCTACTTCACGGACGACGAACCGCGACTCGGCGTCTTCGCCGCCCAGTTCGTCGGCTTCGCGGGCGCCATGTTCGGACTGGTCGCCAGCGACAATATGCTGCTGCTCTACGTCTTCTGGGAGACGACGACGGTGCTGTCGTTCCTGCTCGTCGGCCACAACGCCGAGCGGGCGACCAGCAGACGCGCGGCGCTGCAAGCACTGCTGGTCACCGGCGCGGGCGGGCTGGCGATGCTGGTCGGCATCGTGATCCTCGGACAGACCTGCGGCACCTACCTGCTGTCGGAACTGCTGGCCATGGACCGCCTTCCGGACGGGATCGCGGTATCGGTGGCGGTGGCGCTCGTGCTCGTCGGCGCGCTGAGCAAGTCCGCGATCGTTCCGCTGCACTTCTGGCTCCCCGGCGCGATGGCCGCGCCCACGCCGGTCAGCGCGTACCTGCACGCCGCGGCCATGGTGAAGGCGGGCGTGTACCTGGTGGCGCGGCTCGCGCCGGTGTTCGCGAGCAGTCCGCCGTGGCATCCGATGGTGCTCGTCCTCGGCGCGGTGACCATGCTGCTCGCGGGCATTCGCGCGCTGCGGGTGACCGATCTGAAACTGCTGCTCGCCTTCGGCACGGTGAGCCAGCTGGGTTTCCTGATCGTGCTGCTCGGCATCGGCACGCCGGACGCGGCGCTGGCCGGGACGACGCTGATCGTGGCGCACGCGCTGTTCAAGGCTTGCCTGTTCATGGTGGTCGGGATCGTGGACCACGGCGCGGGGACCCGCGATCTGCGCGAGTTGTCCGGGCTCGGTCGGCGGGCTCCGGTGCTGTGCGGGGTCGCCGTGCTCGCGGCGCTGAGCATGGCGGGCATTCCACTGCTGCTCGGGTTCGTCGGCAAGGAGAGCGCGCTCGGCGCGATCCTGGACGCGGACACGTTGACGGTTCCGGCGCGCATCGCCTTGTGCGCGGCGATCGTGCTCGGCTCCATGCTGACCGTCGGTTACAGCGCCCGTTTCGTCTGGGGCGCGTTCGGGGACAGGGAACTCGACAAGCAACCGTCGTGGCACGCGCCGGGGCCGCTGTTCCTCGCGCCGCCCATGGCACTCGCCGTCGCCAGCCTCGCCGCGGGTATCGGCGCGCAGTGGCTGGACGAGCTGCTGCGCGGGTATCCGGAAACGCTTCCTGGCGAGCTGGTTTCGCATCTGGCGCTGTGGCACGGGTTCACCGTGCCGCTCGCGCTGTCGGTGCTGATCATCGCCGCGGGCTCGGCACTCTTCCTGGTGCGCAACCGATTCGGGGAGACGGCGCACCCGCGCCTCGGCAACGCCGACCGCGCCTACGACGCCACCCTGCGCGGGATGGATCGGCTCTCGCTGCGGATGACCGGATCGGTGCAGCGCGGTTCGCTTCCGCTGACGCAGGCCGCCATTCTCGGCACCCTGACCATCCTGCCCGCGGTCCTGCTCGCGCTGGGCACCAAGACGGGAGTGGAACTGCGCCTGTGGGATTCGCCGTTGCAACTCGCCATCGCCGGGATCATGGCGGCTATGGCGTTCGCGGCGACCATCCTGCGCAACCGGCTCGCCAGCGTGCTGGTCGTCGGCGTCACCGGCTACGGCTGCGGCGTGATCTTCGCGCTGCACGGCGCGCCGGACCTCGCCCTCACCCAGTTCCTCGTCGAGACGGTGACGCTGGTGGTCTTCGTGCTCGTCCTGCGCGCCTTCCCCGCCGAGATCGAGGAGAGCAGGACCACCGCGTTCGAGACGCGCCGCGCCGCCTTGGCCGTCGCGGTCGGGGCGAGCGTCACGGTGCTGGCCGCCTTCGCCACGGCGGCGCGCGGCGCGGAACCCATCTGGCACCGGATCCCCGAGGCCGCCTACCGGCTCGGCGGCGGCAAGAACGCGGTCAACGTGCTGCTCGTCGACATCAGGGCGTGGGACACCCTCGGCGAGGTCTCGGTGCTCATCGTCGCCGCCACCGGCGTCGCCTCGATGGTGTTCCGCACCAGGCGTTTCGGCGCCGCGCCACGCGCCGCCGACTCGCCGCACTACAACCCGGACCTCGTCAGCTGGCTGCCCGCCGGACGGCTGGTCGACCGCCGGGAACGCTCGATGGTCTTGCAGATCACCGCGCGCCTGCTCTTCCCGACGATCATGGTGCTCTCGATCTATTTCTTCTTCGCGGGCCACAACGCTCCCGGCGGCGGTTTCGCGGGCGGCCTCACCGCGGGCCTCGCGCTGACGCTGCGGTATCTCGCGGGCGGCCGCTACGAACTCGGCGAGGCGCTGCCGGTGGAAGCGGGCCACGTCCTCGGCGCCGGACTGACGCTGGCGGCGGGCACCGCGGCCGGCTCGCTGCTGCTCGGCGCGCCGCCGCTGTCCTCGGCGATCATCGAGGTGACGCTGCCGCTGTTCGGCCACGTCAAGCTGGTGACGTCGCTGCTGTTCGACCTCGGCGTCTATCTGATCGTGGTCGGCCTGGTCCTCGACGTGCTGCGCAGCCTCGGCGCCCGCCTGGACAGCGAACTCGGTGACTCCCCGAGCGACGAGCCCTCCCCGGCGCCGCGAGGGAGTCGGTCATGAGGGAACGCGGTGAGCGAATCATGTGCCAGCCCGCCGATGGCATGCCGGAGCCGAGCGCCAGCGAGGTGGAGGCATGAGCGAACGAAGTGAGCGAATCATGTGCCAGCCCGCCGACGGCATGCCGGAACCGAGCGCCAGCGAGGTGGAGGCATGACGTCGAACCTGACCCTGCTCGTCCTCATCGGCGTCCTCACCGCCTGCGGCGTCTACCTGATCCTGGAGCGCGCCGTCTCCAAGATGCTGCTCGGCATGATCCTGTTCGGCAACGCGGTGAACCTGCTGATCCTGACCGTCGGCGGTCCGGACGGCGACCCGCCCGTCGGCGGCGCCGAGGCGGGCGCGCACGAGGGCATGGCGGACCCGCTCGCCCAGGCGATGATGCTCACCGCGATCGTCATCACGATGGGCTTGGCGGCGTTCGTGCTCTCCCTCGCCTACCGCTCCTACATGCTCACCACCACCGACGACGTGCAGAACGACCCCGGTGACGCGGAAGTGGCGGCGCGGCGCGACCGAGAGGATCCGGAAGATTGAGCCTCTCGCCGCACCTTCTGCCCGCGCTCGCGCCGCTGCCGGTGCTCGTTCCGCTGCTCGGCGCCGCCGCGACGCTGATCTTCGGCCGCAGACCCCGCATTCAACGCGCGGTCACGTTGGTCGTGCTGACCGCGGTCGTCGTCATCACCGGAATGCTGCTCTATCTGGCCGACCGGGACGGCACCGCCGCGGTGCAGGTCGGCGGGTGGGACACCCCGATCGGCATCACGCTGGTAGTGGACCGGCTGGCCGCGGGGATGCTGCTCATCTCGGCCATCGTGCTGCTCGCCGTCTCGGTCTACGGCGCGGGCCAGAATATCCGCGACGGCGACGAGCGCCAGCCGACCTCCATCTACCGCCCCACGTATCTCGTTCTGACAGCCGGTGTTTCGGCGGCCTTCCTGGCCGGTGACCTGTTCAACCTGTTCGTCGGCTTCGAGATGCTGCTCGCCGCGTCGTTCGTGCTGCTCACCGTGGGCGCGACCGCCGAACGCATCCGCGCGGGGGTGGCGTACGTGATGGTGTCGATGCTGTCGTCGCTGATCTTCCTGACCGGCATCGGCTTGGTCTACGCGACCACCGGGACACTGAACCTGGCGCAGATCGCCGTACGCCTCGGCGCGGCCCCCGAAGGCGTACGCACGGCGGTCTACGCGGTGCTGCTGGTCGCTTTCGGCATCAAGGCGGCGGTGTTCCCGCTGTACAACTGGCTGCCCGACTCCTACCCGACCGCACCGGCGCCGGTGACCGCCGTCTTCGCCGGTTTGCTGACGAAAGTCGGTGTGTACGCGATCATTCGGACGCACACGCTGCTGTTCCCCGACGGCGCTTTCGACAACATCCTGCTGATCTGCGGCCTGCTCACCATGGTGATCGGCATCCTCGGCGCGATCGCCCAGCACGACATCCGACGGCTGCTGTCGTTCACGCTGGTCAGCCACATCGGGTACATGATCTTCGGCGTCGGGCTCGCCACGGCGGCCGGTCTGGCGGGCGCGGTGTTCTATGTGGCGCACCACATTCTGGTGCAGACCACCCTGTTCCTGGTGGTCGGCCTGATCGAGCGGCAGGCCGGTTCCACCTCGCTGCGCAGGCTCGGCGGGCTGGCCGCGGCGAGTCCTGTGCTCGGCGTGCTATTCCTGGTGCCCGCGCTGAATCTCGGTGGTATACCGCCGTTCTCGGGTTTCATCGGCAAGGTCGCGCTGCTCCAGGCGGGCGCGGCCGACGGCGGCGTGCTGGCCTGGGTGCTGGTCGGTGGCGCGGTGCTGACCAGTCTGCTGACGCTCTACGTCGTCGCACGGGTCTGGGCCAAGGCGTTCTGGCGGCCGCGCTCCGAAGCTCCGGAGGGACACCTCGCGGCCGCGAAACCGCCGACCCTGATCGAGGATTCGACCGACGTGCTCTACGACGAGCGCACCGATCCCGGCCGCATCCCGCCGCTCATGCTGCTCTCGACGGTGGCGCTCGCCGCGGTCGGTCTCGGCCTCACCGTGCTGGCCGGACCGATCCTCGGCATCGCCGACCGCGCCGCGGCCGACCTGAACGATCCCGCGGTGTACGTCGGCGCGGTACTCGGCGAACCGGAGGCGTTTCGATGAGCGAACGAGATGGGCGAATCGTGACCCCGCGCGTGCCCGAGCCCAGTGCGGCACAGACATGAGGATCGGCGACGAGATCCCCGGCGGGACAAGCGGATCCGGCTCGCGGCGGATCGGCAAGGACAGCGTGGTCCGCGTCGGCGTGCTGCTCTGGCTCGCCGCCGTCTACATGGCGCTGTGGGGCGATCTGAGCGTCGCCAACCTGCTGGCTGGGCTGGTGGTCGGCGCGCTGATCATGGTGGCGCTGCCGCTGCCCCGAATCCCGGTGAGCGGGCGGCTCAACCTGGTCGCGCTCATCGAGGTGATCTGGGTGAGCGCCTACTACGCGCTCGAATCCAGCTTGCAGATCGCGTGGTTCGCGCTGCGGCCCGCGCCGCCGCCGGTCTCCGGTGTGCTGCGGGTCAACCTGAGCACCAAGTCGGATCTGGTGCTGGTGCTCACCACCGACCTGCTCAACCTGATCCCCGGCACGATGGTGCTCGAGATCGACCGCAACCGCTGCCTGGTCTACGTGCATGTGCTCGACGTCGGCAGCGAGGCCGCGGTGGCGCGGTTCTACCAGCAGACCCGCCGCCTGGAACGGCTGCTGATCTCCGCACTCGAGCGGCCCGTACCGAAACCCGTCCGGAGGTGAACCCATGACCGTCGTCGCCGTGCTCGCGGGCTTCCTGCTCGCGGCCGCCGCCGTCATCACCAGCTACCGCATCCTGGCGGGGCCGAGCACGCTCGACCGGGTCGTCGGCATCGACTCGCTGATGGCCATCGCCATGGCGGGACTCGCCGTGTGGGCCGCTTACGACCGGGACGCCACGGTGCTGCCCGCCATCGTCGCTCTGGCGCTGGTCGGGTTCCTCGGTTCGGCCGCCGTCTCCCGTTTCCGCGTCAGGGACGACCGATGACCGGCTGGCAGTGGGCATCGGCCGCGCTGATCCTCAGCGGCGCGGCGCTGGCGTGCACCGCCGCGATCGCCATCGTCCGCTTCCCCGACACCCTGACCCGCATGCACGCCGCCACCAAACCGCAGGTGGTCGGGCTGCTGCTGGTGCTCGGCGGCGCCGCGATCGAGCTGCGCGGCCAGGGCAATGTCTGGCTGCTCGCGCTGGTCGGGCTGTTCACGCTGGTCACCGCGCCGGTGATCGCGCACCTGATCGGCCGCACCGCCTACCGCGAACAGCGGCACCGCGACGGGCTGCTGCGCGTCAACGAGCTCGGCGACGAGATCGACTGAGCGGTCCACCGGCGCCGGACTCGGCAGCGCTCGATGGGTTCAGCGGTCGGCGGGCTCGGTCTCCCGCACCTCGACCACCGGCTCCCGCTGCCCCGCGAACCAGGTCGCGTGGAAGGCGGCCGCCATGCCCGCCAACAGCGCGAGCACGATGGTTCCGGCCGGGACGGCGTACTCCGCCATCGACACCGCCAGGTAGCGGTAGGAGAGCAGCAGGACCGCCAGCACCGCGACGCCGCCCACGACCAATCGGATACGGAACCATCCCCAGCCGCGTTCCGGCTCGCGCAGCGCGGACTCGACGGTCAGGCACAGCACCGCGCCCGCCACCAGGTCGACGCCGTAGTGGTAGCCGAAGCCGAGCGTCGCGGCCAGCGTGGCCAGCAGCCAGAAGGTGCCGCCCCAGCGCAGCCAGGCGGGTGCGCGGGAGCCGTCGATATCGCGGCGGGTGTGCAGGAAGACCGACAGCGCCCACGCGGTGTGCATGGACGGCATGCAGTTGCGCGGAGTCGCCGTGTCGAAGGGCAGCGGCTCGGGACTGCGGTCGATCGGCGGGAGGACGCCCGGCCAGTAGTTGCCGATCTGGAGTCCGTTGCCGTCGGCGCCGTAGGCGAACATCGGACCCACCACCGGGAAGAGGACATAGACGATCGGTCCGACCAACCCGAGCACCAGGAAGGTCCGCACCAGGTAGTGGCTCGGCCACCGCCCGGAATCGACCACCCGGCGCAACTGCCACACCGCGACCACGATGGCGGCCACCGGCAGCTCGATGTAGACCCAGTGCAGCACGGCGTAGACCACCGGGCCGAGCGTGTCGATCACCCGGCCCATCACCCACGACGGGTCGCCGAGCGCGTGATCGGCGAGCATCACGTACTCGTCGAGCACCTCGGGACTGCTCAGCACCGTGATGTGCAACCAGACGTCGCCCACCTTGGTCGCCAGGATCAGCAGCGCGCCGAGCGCGGCGGCGTGCAACGCGTTGCGCCGTTCGTCGCCGGTCCAGCGCAGCCAGGCGATGAGGGCGAGCGCGGTGAGCACAAGCACCGGACCGTTGCCGACCGTGGGCGGATCACCGGCGAGCAGCCGCGCCCCCGCGCACACCAGGTCGATGGCCACCGCCGCACCGAGCGCGACGAGCCTGCGCCGCATGGGGATACCGACCAGCGCGAGGACCAGCCCGGCCCACGGCACCGACATCGATTTCGGGGTGCCGACATAGTCGCGCAACAAGCTTTCCAACGGACCTTCGAAATCCTGCTGGAACGCGACGATCTGGAGCACGATCAGCAATGCGGGCACCGCCGCGACGGCCGCGGTCACCCAGACCCGGGACGGCGGTATCTTCAACCGCCGCACCGCACTTCCTACGCTGGAACCCGGGTCTTCGACAAGCACGACGACCATAGTAAACGGGGGATGAACGCCGTCCCCCTGGCCGGCTGAACGCCAGACGACCGCTCGTGAGCCCAGCGCGCTACTTGTAAAGCTCCTGGACCAGCGCGTCCACCACCGCGATCAGGTCGCCCTGGGTCGCCGCCGCCACCTTGCGCTGGCGCTGATACGACGCTCCACGCTGGGGAATTTCGGCGACAAAGGACAATTCGTCGGAGCAGCCGAGCCGCTTGGCCGTCGGCTCCAGCCGGTTCAGCACGTCCATCAGGTCGTCGGTGACCAGTCGTTCGCTGTTGTCGGAGTCTGTGATGACGATCGCATCCAGGCCGTAACGCGCGGCCCGCCACTTGTTCTCCTGGACATGCCACGGCGGCAACGTCCCGAGATCCTCGCCCTCATCGATCCGCCGGTCCAGATCCACGATCAGACAGTGGATGAACGCCGCGAGCGCGGCCAACTCGGCCCTGGTGGAGATGCCGTCGCAGATGCGCACCTCGATGGTGCCCCACTTGGGGGCCGGCCTGATGTCCCAGTGCATGCCGCCGAGCTGCTCGATGACGCCGGTCTGCATCTGGTCGTGCACGAAACGCTCGAACTGGCTCCAGTTGTCGAACTGGAACGGCAGGCCCGCGGTGGGCAGCTGCTGGAACATCAGGGTGCGGTTGCTCGCGTACCCGGTGTCGGAACCGGCCCACATCGGCGAGGAGGCCGAGAGCGCGAGCAGGTGCGGATAGGTGAACAACAGCGCGTTCAGGATCGGAAAGACCTTCTCCCGGTGCGAGACTCCCACGTGCACGTGCACGCCCCAGATCATCATCTGGCGGCCCCACCACTGGGTGCGCTCGATCAACTCGTCGTAGTGCGGCGAACGGGTCAGCTGCTGGGCCGACCATTGCGCGAAGGGGTGGGTGCCCGCGCAGAACAGGTCGACGCCGAGCGGGTCGGCGGCGCGGCGCACGGTGTCCATCGTGCCGCTCAGATCGTCCACCGCCGCGCCGACGGTGTCGTGCACGCCGGTGACGATCTCGACGGTGTTGCGCAGCAACTCCTTGGTGACCTGCGGAGTGCCGTCCCAGGCCCGCAGGTCACCGACGGCATCGAAGACCGCGGCCGCGGTGTTGGAGAGATCGCGCGTCACCTTGTCGACGAGCGCGACCTCCCATTCGATGCCGATGGTCGGCCGGGGCGAACCTGGAAATGGAACGTTCTCGATTGCCCCGCCCATATCGGCACCTTGTCTACTGGACTACACCGCAGGCGAAGCGGCCGCCCGCGTCGCCGGTCGCCAGTGTGTTGTCGTCCGGGCCTGCCACGCCGTCGGCACGGACGTAACGGTTGGGAATGTTGCCGAAGTTGTCGGCATCGGCGTGGATGATCAGCGCGCGATTCTTCAGGTCGTCGAGGGTCACCGTGTCGGTGGTGGTGACCAGCTTGCCCTGGCCGTCCGAGCGGACCTGCAGCGAGGTGAGGTCGCCGCTGGCCGGGTGGGCGTTGGCGTTGCCTACCTGGAGGTGGCCGCCCGCCGAGAGGAAGTCACCGGCCGCGCCGCCGGTGGGCGCCACGGAGTTGGGCTCGCACTTGCCGACCTGGTGGAAGTGCAGACCGTGGAATCCGGGCTTTAGGCCGTGCGCCTCGACGGTGATCACGAGGTGCTCGCCGTCCTTGGCGATGTTCGCGGTGGCGACCGAGCTGCCCGACGCGTCCTTCAGCTCGACCTTGGTGCCCGGATCGGTGGCCGGGCTGCCGTGCTCGGTACCGGTCCCGTGCTCCTGAGCCGGGGCGGAGGCACCGGTCCACACCGGCGGGGTGGTTCCCTTGACGTCACTCGACTCCTGGCTGTTCGTGCAGGCAGCGAGGCCGAAGACCGCGACCGCAAGCACCGGGGTCACAGTCCGCCAGGACGGGCGACGAGTTGTGGACGGGGCCATCGGGGGAACTCCTTTACGAGTACCGAGTTTACGAGTAAAGCTGGGTGGACACTGTCGTTACCGGACAAGATGATGCCACGAGCGCCGTGTCGCGCCGCCAAGGGGCCGTGCGCGCCGGGCTCGGTTTTCAGTTACCCGTCAAGATGACGACCACACCCGGACCGTTGTCCCCGATTCCCGCCGACTTGGGCTCGGCGGTCGCGCCGATCTCCGCGGCGATCGCCAGCGCCGCCTCCCGCTCGCCGGGCGTATTCCCGTAATACACAGTCGTTTTCGCGATGGTGCCGCCCGCGTAGTTGCCCGGCGCGACGTTCGTCCAGCCGCTCGCCGTCAATTCCTCGGCGGTACGGGCGGCCAGACCGGCGACCAGACTGTTGTTCAGAACACGGACCGGAACGGCCCGGTTCACGCCCGCCGCGGGCGCACCGGCCGCGGGCGCACCGGCCGCGGGCGTCGGCGCGGCGGCGGTCGTGGTCGGCGCCACCGTCGTCGCGACCGGGGTCGTCGCCACCGGGGTGGTCGCGGCCGTCGTCACGGGCGCGGCCGAGGTGACCTGCTGGGCCGCGGTCGACGACTCCTCGGCGTTCGTGGCGTCGGAATCGGAACTCGACAGCGACATCGCACCGAGACCCGCGAACACGATGGCCAGTGCGATCAAAACCATCGCCAGCGCGCGCAACGGCGGCCCGCCGGAGGTGGGATTGGTTTGACTCACGCTGTCGACCCTAGTCGCACATCGGTCCGGGGTGCCCGCATCACGATCCGAAGACGTGTCATACCTGGAAACCGAGACGCCGTGCGGCTCTGGCCTTCTGCCTGCTCGCGCGAAGCCTGCGCAACCGTTTCACCAGCATCGGGTCGACGGCGAGAGCCTCCTGCCGGTCCACCACGGCGTTGAGCACCTGGTAATACCGGGTCGGCGACATGCCGAACAGTTCGCGGATGGCCTCTTCCTTGGCGCCCGCGTACTTCCACCACTGCCGTTCGAAGGCCAGAATCTCGTGTTCGCGGCGGCTGAGGCCGCTGCCTTCGTCCGCCCCGGCCTGGGCCGATGCGCCCGCCGTCGTCTCTTCGCTCGCGGAAGGGTCGTCTTGGATCGCGGAAAGATTCCGTGCCGCTGCGCCGTCCATCTCGCTCCCTCGCCGAGTTGCCACCAGACGAAAATGGTGCTTGTACGTCGCGGATCATTCAACCACGGGGTCACAGGGATGATCCGCCTTCGGTCCGGCGTGTTGATTACGCGCAGGTACGGGCGTCTCACCTGCGCCGGACGGCGGCCACTCGCCTCCGCTGAGCGGCCGGTAGGCTTGCTTTCCATGGCAATCCTCCCCATCGTGATCGTCGGTGACCCCGTGCTGCACAACCCGACCAAGCCGGTCACCGATTCGCCGGAGGAACTGGCCCCGCTGATCGCGGACATGTACGAGACCCTGGACGCCGCCAACGGCGTCGGGTTGGCCGCCAACCAGGTGGGCGTGCCGCTACGACTGTTCGTCTACGACTGCCCGGACTTCGGTCCCGACGGCACGGCCGTCCGGCGCCGCGGCGCGGTGATCAACCCCGTGCTGGAGACCTCCGCGCTACCGGAGACGATGCCGGACCCCGACGACGACGAAGAGGGCTGCCTCTCGGTGCCCGGAGAGCAGTTCCCCACCGGCCGGGCCGACTGGGCGCGGGTCACCGGCACCGACGAGCAGGGCGAGCCGGTTTCGATCGAGGGCAACGGCTTCTTCGCCCGCATGTTGCAGCACGAGGTCGGCCACCTCGACGGATTCCTCTACGTCGACGTGCTGATCGGCCGCAACGCGCGCGCGGCGAAGAAGGCGATCAAGCGAAACGGTTGGGGCGCACCGGGTCTGAGCTGGGTGCCGGGCACCGTTCCGGACCCCTTCGGGCATGACGACTGAGCCGGCGCCCGCGCCGATTCCGCTCGGCCGCCGGGTGGTGATGCGCTATCAACTGCCCGCCGGATATCCACAACCGCTGACCGACGTGATCGGCGAACTGGTTTCGCTGGACCCGCCGACGGTGCGCGACGCCGACGGACAGATGGTCTCGGTGACGCCCGATCGGGTGGTCGCGCTGAAAGCCATCGGGCCGAGGCCGATTCGCACCAGAGAGATCAGGGCACTGGAAGCGGCCGCGGCGGACGCGTGGCCAGGCGCCGAAAACGACTGGCTCGACGGCTGGCTGTTGCGCGCCGGACACGGCTACACCAATCGCGCCAATTCCGCTGTGCCGCTGGGCGAACCGGGTCGACCGGCCGAACTTTCCACCGATACCCTGCATCGCATCGGCGCATGGTACACCGCGCACGGCCTGCCGCTGCAACTGCTGCTGCCCGACCGGCTCGCACCGGCGCCGCCCGGCTGGCGCACCTGGAACGAAACCCTGGTGCTCGGTATCGACATCGACAATTTCGTTCTGCCGCAAGGTCCCCCGATGGTCCGGATCGCGCCGCGGCCCGACGAGGCGTGGCTGCGACTGCACCGCTATCGCGGCGAAGACCCTGCGGCACAGCCTGTTCCGGTGCCCGAGGTGCTCACCGCGGTGCGCGACGGCGAACTGGGTTTCGCCTCGCTCGGGCTGCCGAGCCCCATCGCCATCGGACGCGGCGCGACCACCACCGCGCCGGACGGACGCCGCTGGATCGGGCTCACCTGCGTCGCCGTGGCCGCCGAGCACCGCAGGCACGGCCTGGCCACCCTGGTGTGCGCGGAGCTGATCCGCTGGGGGCACGAGCGCGGCGCGACACACGCCTACGTCCAGGTCGAGGCCGACAACACGGCGGCGCTCGAGCTCTACCGCGGCCTCGGTTTCCTGGACCACCACAGCTATCGCTACGCCGCTCCGCACGGCGGAGAATAGATCGAAGACCGCAGAAGGAAGGCATTTCGTGCGTCTGGCGACTTGGAACGTCAACTCCATCCGCTCCCGGCTCGACCGGGTGGCGGCCTGGCTGGACCGCCAGGACATCGACGTGCTCGCCATGCAGGAAACCAAGTGTCGCGACGACCAGTTCCCGTTCGAGCGCTTCGAGGAACTCGGCTACGAGGTGGCCCACCTCGGCATCAACCAGTGGAACGGTGTCGCGATCGCGTCCAGGGTCGGCCTGGAAGACGTCGAACTCGGCTTTCCCAATCAGCCCGGTTTCGACAAGGACGCGGGCGAATCACTCATCAGCACACCGGTCGTCGAGTCGCGCGCGCTCGGCGCGACCTGCGGCGGCGTGCGGGTCTGGAGCCTGTACGTGCCCAACGGGCGCGCCCTCGCCGACCCGCACTACGCCTACAAACTCGAGTGGCTGGAGACGCTGCGCGCCACCGCCGCGAACTGGCTGACCGAGGACCCGCAGGCCAAGATCGCGCTGGTCGGTGACTGGAACATCGCGCCGAACGACGACGACGTGTGGTCGCCCGAGTTCTTCACGGGCAAGACGCACACCTCCCAGCCCGAACGCGACGCCTTCACCGCCATCGTCGACACCGGCTTCGCCGACGTGATGCGGCCGTTCGCGCCGGGGCCGGGTGTGTACACGTACTGGGACTACACGCAGCTGCGGTTCCCACGGAAAGAGGGCATGCGCATCGATTTCGTCCTCGCCTCGCCCGCGCTGGCCGCCGCGACGACGGACGCGGGTGTCGATCGCGAGGAGCGAAAAGGTAAAGGCGCCAGCGACCACGCGCCGGTTGTGGCCGAGTTCGATATTCCCGTCAAGTCGCGCTGACGGCACCGTCCCGGCTCCCAGCGAGATCGGCGGCCGCGTGCCGACGCACAGGCGGCCGCCCCGACGGACGGTGGTTGGCGCGTTGACCGGCCGCTACGGGTTCATTTCGTAGCCGCCCGCGTGTGCGCGGGCCTCGGCCAGCACCTTGTCGAAACGGGTGGCGTCGGCCGCGGGGCGGCGCACCAGATCCAGCGCCCTGGTCTGCTGTGCCTTGGTCGCGGTCGGCTTGCTGTGCAGGGCGAGGGCGTTCTTGGCGAATTCCCGCACGAAGACGTCGAAGAGCTGGTCGAGCACGGCGGCGTCGGTGCCCTCGATCGTGGCCTGTTCCAGGATGAGCTGCGCGTACGGGATCGCGGTGAACAGCTCGCCGATGGCGAACAGGAAGTCCACGTCACGCTGTTGGTCGGCGGTGGGCGGGGCCGCGGCGAGCAACGTCTGGAAGGCGAGGGCCTGCTCCAGGAAGATCGCGACGTTCGGCACGTGCGCGTACTTCTCGAACACCGGACGCCAGTCGGTGAACCGGATGCGTCCGAGTCCCGCGCTCGGACCCTGCCGGAACAGGAATTCGTCGTCGGCGGCGTCGCGGCGGGTCGGCACCTCCGGATACCGCGCGGCGGCCAGCTCCGCTCGGAGCTTGGGCACCGCCGCGCCCGCCCGCGGGGCGAGCTTGCGGCTGGACCAGCTCAACGCCGAGGACACCGCCCGCACCGCACCCTTGGGCGCGGCGTCCGGCAGCACGCGCAGCGCGGCGAGCCCGGCGTCGGACGGGTGGAACATGTAGTTGGCCATGAACTTCAGCGACAGCGCCATGTTCACGTGCACGGTGCCTTCCAGCCGCGGCAGCCCGAACAAGCCGAGCATCGCCATCGGGAAGTACATGTCGTTCTCGAAGCCGCGGGCGGCGATCACGTCGGCGAGCTCTTCGATGACGCGCTGACCCTGCCGTGTCACGGTCATCTTCTCGATCGCGTTGAACAGCAGGTAGCGCCGGTCTTCGGGGGACGCCGACCGCAGGTAATCGATGGCGCGCTCGCTGTAGAGCTTCATGCCGATCAGCCGCGCGTAGGAGTCGGTCAGCAGCGAGCGCACCTGCGGGAACTCGGTCACCCTGTGTCCGAACAGGATTCGATTCTCCGCGTGCGTGATCGATTCGTAGAAGGCGTGTTCGCAAGCGCCGACGGCGCCGAAGCCGAGGTTGAACTTGCCCACGTTGACGGTGTTCATCGCGGCGTGGAACGCGGCCTCACCGCGGTGCAGGATGTCCTCCTCGGCGACCGGGTACTTCTCCAGATCGAAAGCGGCCACGTACATCTGACTGTCCACCACGTTGCGACGCAGCTTGTAGTTCTTGTGCTTGCTGTCGGCGACGAAGAACAGATACCCCTCGTAATCGTCCTGCGCCGGTTTGGCATTCAGCGCTTTGGCGCTGTCGATGATCGGCTTGTCGGCGCGGCGGCCGAACACCGAGACCATCCCGGCGAGGTTGCCGTTGCCGATGTAGTGCTTGCCGCCGGTCGCGGTGAAACCGCCGCCGCGCTTGGGTTCCACCACCATGTCGGTGGAGTACACGTCGGCGCCGTGCTCCTTCTCCGACAGCCCGAACGCGAAGATCTCACCGGAGTCGAGCAGCGCCGCCGCGCGCTGCTTGGCGGCCTTGTTGTCGCTCTGCCAGATCGGCCCGAGGCCGAGGATGGTGACCTGCCAGACGTACCAGTAGGACATGCCGTAGAAGCCGAGCACCTTGCTCATCATCGCGATGCGGCCGGTGTCCCAGCGCTTGTTCGGATCGCCGTTGGCCTCGGCCGCGGGAGTCAGGAAGGTCGCGAAGACCCGCTCGCGCTTGACGAAGTCGAGGAACTCGGAGTACCAGACGCGCTCCCGGTCGTCCCGCTTCAGCGCCGCCTTGCCGCGCGTCTCGAACCAGTCGACCGTGGCGCGCAGCAGCCGCCGCGTCTCGGCATCGAACTCGGCGAACTCGCAGGTCTTCGGGTTGAACAGGGTTTCCGGCATCGGTGACTCCTCGGCCGTCGGTTCGACGCCCGGCATCCGGCCGGGCCACTTCATTCGCGAATGTAGCATTATTGTTCACAAGTGTAGGAACCCCGGCAAGACCCGCCCCGACACCTGCGCCCGGCACGCGCTCCTCAGGAAACCCGGAGTGCCGCCCCTCGCCACCGCTCCGACAGGTGCCCATGTGTGGAGACAGCGCACAAGCAGCCCCCGCAGTCCCGCCGCAGGCACTCACACAGAGGACCACCCCATGAGCAGGCACCCCCGCCCCCAGCAGGTGCACTTGTGCGGAGACAGCGCACAAGCAACCCCCGCAGTCCCGCCGCAGGCACTCACACAGAGAACCACCCCACAAGCAGGGACACCTGCCCACGATATGTTGGTGACCATGGGTACCGAGCAAGTCGTGCGACCGCGTCAGCGGGCGCGGCACCTCGGACCGGAACGCCGCCGCCCGCAGGTGCTCGACACCGCGCTGGCCATCGCCGTCGAACACGGCGTCGCGGCCGTCACCATCGCCGCCGTGGCCGAGCGGATGAACGTCACCCGGCCGGTCGTCTACGCCTGCTTCGCCGATCGCGTCGAACTCATCCAGGAACTGATCCGCCGCGAGGAGAACCACCTCGTCGAGGGTCTGCTCCAGGCGACGCCGCGCCGCGCGGTCGACGCGGGCGAGACGGTCTTCGTGGAGGGCTTCCAGACGCTGCTGGAGATCGCTGCCGCGCGGCCCGACTCGTGGCGGTTGCTGTACGGCAATCCCGATCCCGCCGTCGCGGATTCGTTCGGACGCGGTCGCAAGTTGGCGGTCGAGCGATGCACCGAGCTGCTGCGGCCGACGCTGCGCGCGTGGGGGACCGAGGATGCCGAGCGGAAGCTGCCGATTCTGGTGGAGCAGTGGGTGTCGGCGGGTGAGGGGGCGGTGCGGTCGCTGCTCGCCGATGAGGGGGAATGGACGCCGCAGACACTCGGCGCTTTCGTGGGCGCGGCGGTCTACCGGGCGTTGCGGCAGGCGTAAGGCGCTGTCGGCCGGGTCCTGCTGAGCCGCCCAGATCGCCGCGGGGAACGTTGGCGGCGCGGAGGTCCGTCGCCGCGGCCGTACACAGCCTGCATCCAGTTGCGGCAAAGGCAAGCCATGCCGACATTTCTCCGGCAGTCACGTGCGACTACCGATGAAATGCCGCACGACAGCGTGGTGCATGGTCAGTTTTGCCGTCGCGAGCGCGCGTTTTCCCGGTCGCCGAAGTCATCCGATCATTACGATGGAGACCGACCGATCCGACCACGATCTGGCGGGAGGTGCGAGCATGGCGTTCTATCGGCAGGTCGGCGCGGTGCCGCCGAAACGGCACACCCAGCACCGCGACGACCTCGGGCGGCTCTACTACGAGGAGCTGATGGGCGAGGAAGGCTTCTCCGGCGATTCCTCGTTGCTCTATCACCGCGGTCTGCCGCCCGCGATCGTCGACGCCACGGTCTGGGAACTACCGGACCAGACGACGACGCCGAACCATCCACTGCGCCACCGGCATCTGCGCCTGCACGATCTCTTCCCCGGCGACACCGCGGCCGAGACCGATCCGGTGACCGGCAGGCGGCTGCTGCTCGGGAACGCCGACGTGCGCATCTCCTATGTCGCGGCCAAAGGCGCTTCTCCGTTGTACCGCAACGCGATCGGCGACGAGCTGGTCTACGTGGAGGCGGGCGAGGCGACCGTCGAGACCGTGTTCGGCAGGCTCGCCGCCCGCCAGGGCGACCAGGTCCTCATTCCGCGCGCCACCACTCACCGCTGGTTGCCCGCCGGGCCGGGTCCGTTGCGCGCGTATGTGATCGAGGCGTCCAGTCACATCACTCCGCCGAAGCGGTACCTGTCGAAATTCGGTCAGCTGCTGGAGAATTCGCCGTACTGCGAACGTGATCTGCACGGGCCGGGCGAACCGGTGCTCGAATCCGGTACCGATGTCGAGGTTCTGGTGAAGCATCGCGCGGGCGGGCGGGTGGTCGGCACGCGGATGGTCTACGCGACGCATCCGTTCGACGTGGTGGGTTGGGACGGATGCCTGTACCCGATCACGTTCAACATCGCCGATTTCGAGCCGATCACCGGGCGCGTGCACCAGCCGCCGCCCGTCCACCAGGCGTTCGAGGGGATCAACTTCGTGATCTGCAACTTCGTGCCGCGCAAGGTCGACTACCACCCGCTGTCCATCCCGGTGCCGTACTACCACTCCAATGTCGACTCCGACGAGATCATGTTCTACTGCGGCGGAAACTACGAGGCGCGTAAGGGTTCCGGCATCGGGCAGGGTTCGGTGTCGGTGCATCCCGGCGGGTACGCGCACGGACCGCAGCCCGGTGCGTACGAGCGCAGCATCGGCATCGAGTTCTTCGACGAACTCGCCGTCATGGTCGACACCTTCCGCCCGCTCGAGCTCGGCGAGGGCGCGCTGGCCTGCGAGGATCCGGCCTACGCGTGGACGTGGTCGGGCCGGGGCCCGCGGTGAGGACGCGGCTCGAGGTTCCCGACGATTCGCTGTTCGGCGCGGACAATCTGCCGTACGGGGTGTTCGCGCCGCGCGGAGGTGCGCATCGGGTCGGGGTGCGCTACGGCGAGTTCGTCGTCGATCTGGCTGTCGCCCTGGAGGACCCGGTATTCGCGGCTGTGGACCTCAATGCTTTTCTCGCGCAAGGGCCTACGCGTTGGCGTGCGGTTCGTGAGCGGGTGCGCGAACTGGTCTCTGCGGAAATCCCCGCCGACGCAGTGCATCCCCTGGCTGACGTGACGCTGGCGCTGCCGATTCGCATCGGCGACTATGTGGACTTCTACGCGAGCATCGACCACGCCACCAATCTCGGACGATTGTTCCGTCCGGATGCCGAACCGCTGCTGCCGAATTGGCGTCATCTTCCGGTGGGCTACCACGGCAGAGCCGGAACCGTCGTCGTCTCGGGCACGGAAGTGGTGCGGCCGCGAGGTCAGCGCCGAACAGACTCGGGTGTGCCGGATTTCGGTCCTTCCCGGCGGTTGGACATCGAGGCCGAACTCGGCTTCGTCGTCGGTGTCGGCTCTTCGCTCGGCACGCCGATCGATATCGCCGATGTCGAGGATCACCTGTTCGGTGTGGCGCTGGTCAACGACTGGTCCGCGCGGGACATCCAGGCGTGGGAGTATCAGCCACTCGGGCCGTTCCTCGGTAAGTCGTTCGCCACGTCGTTGTCGGCATGGGTGACGCCGCTGGCCGCGCTCGATTCGGCGCGCATTCCGCTGCCGGAGCAGTCACCGCCGCCGCTGCCCTATTTGACGGTGGACGAGCCCTGGGGGCTGGATATCGAGCTGACCGTGAGCTGGAACGGGGAGGTCGTCTCGCATCCGCCATATGGGCGGATGTACTGGTCGCCCGCGCAGATGTTGGCGCATCTGACCGCGAATGGTGCGGCCGCCCGGAGTGCGGATTTGTATGCGTCGGGGACTATTTCGGGGCCTGAACCGGGGCAGCGGGGGTCCTTCATCGAATTGTCTTGGGGCGGTGCGGAGCCGGTTGTGGTTGGCGGGGAGGGGCGGACGTTCTTGGAGGATGGGGATGAGGTCGTGATTACCGCGTCTGCGCCAGGGGTTGGCGGGAGGCGTGTGGGTTTGGGGGAGGTGCGGGGGCGGGTTCTGCCTGCCGGGTCGCGGGGGTGATTTGGGTTTCGAGGTGCGGCGACTTTCGAGTGCGCGGAGATAGCGCTACCTGCGCGATGGAGATGTCGCTCACTTTTCAGCGCATTCGTGTCCAGCATCACCCTCTCGTCCGATTCTGTCCGGACGACCGGCCGGTTTACCGTTCGGGGGATCACCTCCATCGGGACGGGAGCCCGCGTCAATGCTGACCACCCTCGCACGGTTCGCCGCCGCGCGTCCTCGCGTTGTTCTCGGTATCGCGCTTCTGCTCATGGTGCTGTGCGGTCTGTTCGGGGCGACAGCGCAGGCGCACATGAAGTCCGGTGGGTTCGTCACCGAAGACCTCGAGTCGGTTCGGGCCGCCGAGTTCATCGCCGACCACTTCACCGGTGGGGATCCGAACTATGTGCTGCTCATCCAAGCCGAGGACGGGGTGGACAGCGCTGCGGCGAAGGCGGCGGCGCAACGGGTCACCGATCAGCTGCGCACGTATCCCGAGGTCAGCGGCATTCAGTCGTACTGGTCGGCGCGGCCTGACCTCGCGCAGGCGCTGCGCGGCAAGGACGGTCGCAGCGGGATCGTCGTGGCCAGTATCGAGGGCGACGACGGTGAGCTCAGCGAGCGCGCCGCCAAGATCAGCGAGACGGTGCAGACCAGTGGCGATGGCGTCACCGTCCGTGCGGGCGGGCTGGCCGCCGTTTTCGCGGACATGAACGCCCAGATCAGCGAGGACCTGATCGTCGCGGAGGCCATCGCGGTGCCGCTGACCGGGCTCTTGCTGATCCTGGTGTTCGGCAGCGTGGTCGCCGCCGCGCTGCCGATCGCGATCGGCCTGTTCGCCATCGCGGCCGCGCTGGGCATCCTGCGGGCGCTGACGGTGGTCACCGACGTCTCGATGTACGCGCTGAACATGACCACCGCGCTCGGTCTCGCGATGGCCATCGACTACAGCCTGTTCATCGTCAGCCGCTATCGGGAGGAACTGGCCAACGGTCTGGATTCTCGTGCGGCCGTGGTGCGCTCGATCCAGACCGCCGGACGTACCGTGGTGTATTCGGCGTTGGTGGTAGCGCTCTCGCTGGCGGCGCTCGCCGTGTTCCCGCAGTACTTCTTCAAGTCGTTCGCGTACGCGGGGATCGCGGTGGTCGCCGCGGCGGCGGGCGCGGCGGTGATCGTTCTGCCAGCGATTCTGGTGCTGGTCGGCGATCGGGTGAACGCGCTGGATCTGCGGGTTCCGTTGCGCCGCATGTTCCGTCGACCCGAACCTACCGAGCCGCAACCGGAGCGGAGCCTCTGGTACCGCTGGGTTGTCGGCGTGATGAAGCGTGCCGCGCCGGTCGCGGTGGTCACGACGATCGCGCTGCTCTTGCTCGGGTCGCCCTTCCTGTCCGCGCATTTCGGTTATCCCGACGATCGCGCGCTGACGCAGTCCGCGCCGAGCCGTCAGGTCGGCGACGCGCTGCGCAGCGACTTCTCCGCCGACCTCGGCGCGAGTGCCTACGCGGTGTTGCCCGGCTTCCGCGGCGGCCAAGGCGAAATCGGCGCGCACGCGGCGGCGCTGTCGAAGGTGGCCGACGTTCCCGCGGTGCTGTCCAGCGACGGCGTCTACGTCAACGGTCTGCACGCTGCCGCCGCTTCACCGGAGATGTCCGGTCCGGCGGGCACATTCCTGTCGATCGGTACGCGGCTCGATCCGTATTCGACGGCGGGCAAGGATCAGCTCGCCGAGATCAGGGCGGTCCCCGCGCCCGGCGACGTGCTGTTCGGCGGAGCCGCCGCGCTGAACCAGGACTCGGTCTCGGCGATCGCCGACCGGCTGCCGCTCGCCGCCGCGCTCATCGCCGTCACCACGTTGATTCTGCTGTTCTTGTTCACCGGCAGTCTGCTGCTTCCGGTCAAAGCGCTTCTGCTGAACATTCTTTCGCTCGCCGCGACCTTCGGTGCGATGGTGTGGATCTTCCAGGACGGGCACCTGTCCGGGCTGCTCGGCTTCACGCCGACCGGCAAGCTCGACCTGGCGATGCCGATCCTCATGTTCAGCCTCGCGTTCGGCGCCTCGATGGACTACGAGGTGTTCCTGCTCTCCCGGATCAGGGAGGAGTGGCTGGCGGGCGAGAAGACCGCGGCGGGCAACACCCACGCCGTCGCCATGGGTGTCGCCAGAACCGGTCGAATCTTCACCGCCGCGGCCCTGTTGATGAGCATCGTCTTCCTCGCGTTGGCCAGCTCCGGCGTCGCCGCCATGAAACTGTTCGGCATCGGGTGCGCACTCGCGGTGCTCAGCGACGCCACGGTGATCCGCGCCTTGCTGGCGCCCGCGCTGATGCGGGTGATGGGCACCGCCAACTGGTGGGCGCCCAAACCCCTTGCGGCGCTGCATCGCCGCTTCGGCCTGGCGGAGGAGACGAACGACCCGTCGCCGCGAGTCGAGGCGGAGAGCGCAGGCACCGGCGACGCCGCACCGCGGACCCGCGCCGACAGGGTCGCGGACCTCGTCAGCGAATAGCGCTGCGCCTGAACGCACTACGCTGCGGTAGCCGGACGAACGGCGACGCATACGCGCGAATGGCACTGCCATTGTGAGCAGCGCACCGCACAACCAGCACCGACGCTCGGAGTCGGCCGAAGATACGGACGGTCCGGCGCTGCGGGTCGAGGTGGAGGGCGCAGGCACCGGCGACGCTGCGTCGACGACGCCGCTCTGACGCGGATCCGTCTGCACCACAGCCCTTTACGACAGCATCTCCCGCCCGGCGTAAACCACGCCGACGAACTCGACCAAATCGTCGATCAGCGTCTGCACATCATCACGCGCGCCACCGTCGTCGTGATGGTGCAGCCAGTCGGCGATCAGCTCGAACATCCCGCCGATGGTCGCGAGCGCCAACGCCAGCCGCCTGCGTCGAGCGCGTTCGTCCGGCGCGGCATCCGATGACCACTGGCTGTCCAGAAACGCCGCGGCCCAGCGCCGGTTGCCGCGGCGCTGCTTCTCCACCATCGGCGAAATACCGCCCGCCTCACCGAAAGTCACCTTCGCCAGGCGCGGGTCGTCGGCGATGGCGTGCACGAACGCACCGACGACCGCAGCCGCGCGCTCTCCCCAGTCCCGTCCCGCGACTTCCGCCGCCACCTCGGCGACGCGTTGCTGGATCTGCGCCGTGATCTGCTCGAGCAGCGCGATGTAGCACGCCTCCTTGCTGTCGAAGTGGTCGTAGAACCCCTTCGTCCCGACGTAGGCGCGCTGACAGATCTGTTCGATCGACGTCCCCGAAAAGCTCTGTTCGGCAAACAGTTCGGTGGCGGCGTCCAGCAGTTGACTGCGTCGCTGCGCGCTGCGCTGCTCGGCGTCGAGGCCGCGTATCCGGCGCCGATCCGGAGTCGGGGCGGGCCGCGCGGCGGATTTGCTGCGGGTCATGTCACGACGATAGCGGCACTTGTTTCAAAAAGAGTTCTTGTTGGTAACTCGAACTCGTGCTGTAATCGCTGCACCGATGAGGAAGGGACCTGGGGTGTCAGTGATCAAAGGCGATCCGGCCGGAAGAAGCCCAGTGTTCGTGCGCGCCGTCGCGGTCGCGATGATCGTCGCGGCGACCGTGCTGACGAGCGCGGTGGCGGCGAGACCGGCGTCGGCAATGCCGCTACCGCAACATGATTCGTTCTACGAGCCGCCCGCCGACTTCGCGAGCGCCGAACCGGGGACGATCCTGCGCTCGCGCGAGGTGCGGCTCGCGGTGCTCACGGTGCTGCCGCTGAACGTTCGGTCCTGGCAGTTGCTGTACCGCACGACCGACCTGTTCGACGCACCCGCGGTCGCGGTCACGACGGTGATACTGCCCGCGGGCGCCGACCCCGGCCGCTCCCGCCCGCTGGTCTCCCTCCAGTTCTATTACGACAGCGCCAGCCCGTCCTGCGCACCGTCGTACGTGCTCCGGCAGGGTGCGGGGCTGCCCGGCGTCGAGGGCGTCCATTCCAACAGCGAGCTCATCGCGCTCGCCGCGCTGATCAGCCAGGGTTGGGCGGTGTCGATCCCGGACTACGAGGGGCCGCATGGCCATCTCGCGGTCGCCAAGGAACCGGGTTACATGACCCTGGACGGGATCAGGGCCGCGCAACGTTTCGAGCCGATGGGCCTGAACACGAATACCCCTGTGGCTCTGTGGGGTTACTCCGGCGGCGGCATGGCCACCGGCTGGGCGGCCGAGATGCAGCCGAGCTACGCGCCGGAGCTGAACGTCGAGGGCGCCGCGATGGGCGCGCCGGTCTCGGATGTCGAATCGTTGTTGCACGTCAACGGTTCCATGTTCGCCAGCCTGATCGGGATCGGCATCGCCTCCCTGTCCAACGCGTATCCGACCTTCGAGGAGGTGACCTACCGGCACCTCACGCCGGAGGGCCGCGCGCTGATGGACCGCACCAACACGCAGTGTCTCCCGCGCAACGCGCTGACCCAGATGTTCGTGGATTACCAACGGCTGCTGACGATTCCGATCGCCGATTACCTCGCCCTTCCCGAGATTCGGGAGGTGTTCGACGCGACGGTTCTCGGCGGCAACACGCCGACCATGCCTATTCACCTGTACCAAGGCGTGTTCGATGAAGCGGTGCCCGTGTGGACCAACGACGCTCTCGCGCAACGATATTGCGCGGGAGGCGCTTCGGTCGTCTACAAGCGCGACCACCTGAGCGAGCACCTGACGCTGCCCTCCCTCGGCATGGCCGACACCTTCAACTGGCTGAAGGGCAGGCTGGCGCCGAACGCGCCGGATCAGGTCGGCTGCCGGACCGAGAACGTCGTCTCGATGCTCGCCGACGTCGACGCGCTGCTGAGCCAGATCGAGATCAACCTCAACGCCACCTTCGGCGCGCTCGGGTTCCCGATCGGGCCCCGCGAACGCTGACCGGCGGTCGGGGCCGCACATTTTCCCGCCCGCGATGCGATGAATTCGGCGGCGTTGGGAAGTCTGCACACGCGAGGACCTACCCCACGTCAGGAGATGGCCATGCAGAAGATCGTCACGAACCTCTGGTACGACACCCAGGCCGAGGAGGCCGCGGAGTTCTACTGTTCGCTCTTCCAGGACTCCAAGATCACCGACATCCAGTACTACAACGAGGCGGGGCCGCGCGAGGCCGGGCTCGTCATGGTCGTCGACTTCGAACTGAACGGTCAGAAGTTCACCGCGATCAACGGCGGCGGCGAGTACCACTACACGCACGCCATGTCGCTGCTGGTCAACTGTGAGAGCCAGGAGGAGGTCGACCGCCTGTGGCTGGCGCTGCTGGCCGACGGCGGTCAGGAGATCGAGTGCGGTTGGCTCAACGACAAGTACGGCATCCCGTGGCAGATCTGGCCGGTGCAGGCCAACGAGCTGCTCAAAGGGGATCCCGCCGCCGTCACCCGCGCGACCAAGGCCATGCTCGGCATGAAGAAGATCGACGTGCAGGCCATGCGGGACGCGTACGAGGCGGTCTGAGCGGGCTTGTTCGGCGGCCAGGCCCGAGCGGAGGGCCTGGCCAGCCGGATCGACCATCTTCCGAGCCGAATCTCACTCGGCCCGATCTACCGAGGTGAGGCGCTGGCCTGCGCCCGCACGCGCGGGTTCGGGTCATCGCCGGGCGTGTCCATGCGGCGGGCGGGTATGGTCGGGCGGGAAATTTCACATCGCCAACGGGGGCTCGCACCAGCGGGCTGAGAGGACGGCTAGCCCTTACGGGGCGATCAGGGCCGTCGACCGTATGAACCTGACCGGGTAATGCCGGCGTAGGGAGGAGAAGCATGGCCACCGCCAACGGCGCCGCCGTCGACACCGTGACCACCGGGCCCATCGAGGGCAGCGTCAAGCACTACCAGGAAGTCGACGACCTGCGCATTCCGGTACGTCGTGTCAATCTGACGACCGGGGGGCATTTCGACGTCTACGACACCTCGGGCCCGTACACCGACGACAACGCGACCATCGACCTCGAGGCCGGGCTGCCCAAGCTGCGCGACACCTGGGCCAAGCCGCAGGTGGACGGCCCGCCGACCCAGCTGGCCTGGGCCCGGCAGGGCATCATCACGCCGGAGATGCGGTTCATCGCGGCGCGCGAGGGCGTCGAGCCCGAGCTGGTGCGCGACGAGGTCGCGGCCGGGCGCGCGGTGATCCCGGCCAACCACAAGCACCCGGAGCTGGAGCCGACGATCATCGGCAAGAAGTTCCTGGTGAAGATCAACGCCAATATCGGCAACTCGGCGGTGTCCTCCTCGATCGCGGAGGAGGTGGAGAAGATGGTGTGGGCCACCCGCTGGGGCGCGGACACCATCATGGATCTGTCCACCGGCAAGAACATCCACGAGACCCGCGAGTGGATCATGCGCAACTCCCCCGTCCCGGTCGGCACCGTGCCGATCTACCAGGCGCTGGAGAAGGTGAACGGCGATCCGACCCAGCTGACCTGGGAGATCTACCGCGACACCGTCATCGAACAGTGCGAGCAGGGCGTGGACTACATGACCGTGCACGCGGGCGTCCTGCTGCGCTACATCCCGCTGACGGCCAAGCGGGTCACCGGCATCGTCTCGCGCGGCGGGTCCATCATGGCCGCGTGGTGTCTGGCGCACCACCAGGAATCCTTCCTGTACACCCACTTCGAGGAGCTCTGCGAGATCCTGGCGAAGTACGACGTCACCTTCTCCCTCGGCGACGGCCTGCGCCCCGGCTCCATCGCGGACGCCAACGACGAGGCCCAGTTCGCCGAACTGCGCACCCTCGGCGAGCTGACGAAGATCGCGAAATCCCATGGCGTGCAGGTGATGATCGAGGGCCCCGGCCACGTGCCGATGCACAAGATCGTGGAGAACGTGCGGCTCGAGGAAGAACTGTGCGAGGAGGCGCCGTTCTACACCCTCGGCCCGCTGGCAACCGACATCGCGCCCGCCTACGACCACATCACCTCGGCCATCGGCGCCGCGATCATCGCCCAGGCGGGCACGGCCATGCTCTGCTACGTCACGCCGAAGGAGCACCTCGGCCTGCCCAACCGCGACGACGTCAAGGTCGGCGTGATCACCTACAAGATCGCCGCCCACGCCGCCGACCTGGCCAAGGGCCACCCGCACGCCCAGCAGCGCGACGACGAATTGTCCAAGGCGCGTTTCGAATTCCGCTGGCGCGACCAGTTCGCGCTCTCGCTCGACCCCGACACGGCGCGCGAGTACCACGACGAGACGCTGCCCGCGGAACCAGCGAAGACCGCGCACTTCTGTTCGATGTGCGGGCCGAAGTTCTGCTCGATGCGGATCTCCGCCGACGTGCGGGAGTACGCGGAGAAGAACAACTTGACGGATGTGGAGGCCATCGAGGCGGGGATGGCGGAGAAGTCCGCGGAGTTCGCCGGGGCGGGGAAGCAGGTCTACCTGCCGGTGGTTTCGTAGGGTTGCTGCGCGTCGGGTCGGCATCTGGAGACCTCCGCGGCGCACCCGGCCCACTCGCAGCGGGCGGCCATCCTCTCTTTGGAGAGGGTGGCCGCTTCGCTTTTTCGGCTTCTCGTAAAGCCGCTGGCCGCGCCCGAATCTAACGAACAGCGCTCTCGATAAGCCACCGAGCCGCCCTGTCGGTCCGCGCGACATCCCCGGTGATCACGCGATCCTGAAGTATCCCCCGCAATCCCGAAACAAGCACCGTCGCAACAACTTCCGCATCCTCCACGCCGAACCCACGCAACCCGTCCGCGAGCGCCGCGACGAAAGTGCCGATGGCGTCGGTGGCATACCCGGCGTACGGCCCGTCGGACGCACAAGCCGCGCCGAGCACTTGCAACATCACCTTCACACTGGTCGCCCCCGACCCAATGGTGTTGGCGCACCAAAAATCCCACAGCCGAGCGCGGAGGGCGGCGGCATCGGCGATGTCGGCGAAGAGCGCCCTGATGTCCGGGCGCTGGGTGGCGAGGGCTTGGACCAGCAGCTCTTCCTTGGTGTCGAAGTAGTAGATGAGCATGCGCGAGCTGGTGCCGAGTTCCGCGGCGAGGGGACGCAGGGAGAGTTCGGCGAGGCCGTGCGTGGCGATGTAGCCGACGACGCCGTCGAGGAGTTCGGCGCGTTTGGCGTGGTCGAGTGGGCGGGCCACCGCCTACGCGGCCACCACTTCACTCGCCGACGACATGGAAACCACCTGGTCGAGGCTGCTGCGAGGGGAGACGGGCATCGGCGTACTCGACGACGACTTCGTCGCCGAATACGACCTGCCGGTCCGCATCGGCGGCAAGTTGAAGGAGCATCCCGCCGCGCAGCTCACCCGGGTCGAACAGCGCAGGCACTCCTACGTCGAGCAGCTGGCGCTGGTCCTCGGCAGGCGGGTGTGGCAGTCGGCGGGCGCGCCGGAGGTCGAGGGCGAGCGGCTGGCGGTGGCCATCGGCACCGGACTCGGCGGCGGCGACGCGCTGATCGACGCGGTCGATGCCATGCGCGCGGGCGGTTATCGGAAGGTGTCGCCGATGTCGGTGCCGATGGTGATGCCGAACGGGCCCGCCGCGACGGTCGGGCTCGAAATCGGCGCCAAGGCAGGGGTATTCGCGCCGGTCTCGGCGTGCTCCTCGGGTTCCGAGGCGATCGCGCACGCCTGGCGGCTGATCCGCTCCGGAGAGGCCGACGTGGTGGTGACGGGAGGCGTCGAGGGCAACATCCACGCCGTGCCGATCGCCAGCTTCGCCATGATGCGCGCGATGAGCACCCGCAACGAGGAACCCGAACGCGCCTCGCGCCCCTTCGACCGGGACCGCGACGGCTTCGTCTTCGGCGAGGCGGGCGCGCTCATGGTGCTCGAATCCGAGCGGCACGCCAGGGCGCGCGGCGCCGAGATCCACGCTCGCGTGCTCGGCGCGGGCATCACCTCCGACGCCTTCCACATCGTCGCCTCCGACCCGGAGGGCATCGGCGCGGCCCGCGCCATGCGCAAGGCCATCGAGACCGCGGGCCTCGGGGTTTCGGACATCGCCCACGTCAACGCGCACGCCACCTCGACCCCGATCGGCGACGCCTCCGAGGCGAACGCCATCGCGGCCGTCACGCCGCACGCCTCGGTCTACGCCCCGAAATCCGCGCTCGGCCATTCCATCGGCGCGGTCGGCGCGCTCGAGTCCATCCTCACGGTCCTCGCCCTGCGCGACCAGATCATCCCGCCCACCCTCAACCTCGACAACCAGGCCCCTGACATCGACCTCGACATCGTCGCCGGCGCACCCCGCCGCCAACGAATCGACTACGCCGTCAACAACTCCTTCGGATTCGGCGGCCACAACGTGGCCCTCACCTTCGGACGGGCGTGAGCCACCCGCCCGGCGATCACGCCGGACGCGCGCCATCGCTGCGGCATGGGCGCATCTAGCCGCCGACTCCGGACACCGGCACGACCGCATCGAGCCGCCGTATCGGGACACCGGGCATCCCGCCGCCGCCCGACACTTCCGGTCGTCGGGTTGCCTCACGCACCTGCCACGAGCGTCGACCGGCCCGGTCCACCGCTACCCCGCGTGGCAGAATCGTTAACCGGACGAACTATTCGACAACCGGCAGTGCGGCCGGTCCGAGGGACGGACGATGACGTGAGTGATGCCTTCTACCTCCCGGATCCGGACGACCCGAAACGGTTCATCTCCACCGAGCTCACGCGTGGGCCGTGGTCGCCGGACGCGCAGCACGCGGGGCCTCCCTCGGCGTTGCTCGGGCACGTCATCGAGCGGTGTGAGCCGCGGGAGGGGTTCCAGGTCGGGCGGGTCGCGGTGGAGATCCTCGGACCTGTGCCGTTGCAGCCGCTGATCGCGGAGGCGCGGGTGACTCGGCCGGGACGCAGCGTCGAGTTGGTGGAGGCGACGCTCTCGACCGAGCGCGGTCCGGTCATGAAGGCCAATGCCTGGCGGTTCAAGCTTGCCGAGCCCGAACTTCCGCTGCCCGAGGAATTCCATCCGGTGGGCGCGCGGCCCGGTCCGGACCACGCGCCCGCACCAACGCCGTTCCCGGCAGCACAGGAGATCGGCTTCCACACCGCGATCGAATACCGTTTCGTCACAGGCGCTTTCGGCGAACCGGGCCCGGCGATCTGCTGGATTCGACTGAAGTATCCGATCGTCGCGGGCACCACGCCGAGCCCGCTGGAACGCACCCTGGCCGCCGCCGACTCGGGCAACGGCGTGAGCGCTGTCCTCGACTGGAACCGCTACCTCTTCATCAACACCGACCTCACCGTCACCCTGCACCGCCAGCCGGTGGGCGAATGGGTCTGTCTCGACGCGGTCACCTACCCCCAACCGCACGGCATCGGCCTCGCCGAATCGGCCCTCTTCGACGAGAAAGGCCCCCTCGGCCGCAGCACGCAGACTCTCTATCTCGGCGTGCGCTGAACTACGGCCGGGTGGAGATCTGCTGGATCGCCCAGCCGTTGCCGTCGGGGTTCGAGAAGAAGAGGAAGCCGACGTCGTCGAGGGGCGTCCAGTTCATGCCTGTCCCCTTCACCTCGCACGGATGGTTCGTTCCTACCAGTCCACATCCGGACTTCGCGCCCCATTCGCGCGCCTCGTCGCCGGGCAGGTTCACCGGGAGCGGGCCGCGTCAACCCGCGGTTGCCAGCGCCAGGCGAATTCACCAGGCTGCGGTGGTGGCCCAGGTAGCTCACCGTCGGCGGCGAGGCCCGCGATGAGAAGGGCGAGGGTGCGGCGGCGGAGCTGGGCGGTGCGTGCCTGGTCCGGCATGGTGATGGCCGCGCATGCCTCCAGGATCAGCCCGAGATCCAGCGGATTCACCTCCGCTCGCAGCCGTCCGGAAGCGTGGGCGCGGCGGATGAGTTCTTCGTTGACCTCGTCCGCGTGCACCACGTCGGGCAGCATCGCCTCGTCGGGGGTGAAGGTGCCCGCCAGGTGGACGGTGAGCGAGTGGACGTCGGCGTCGACCACGCGCTCCAAGAAGCCGACCAGCCCACGCCAGCCGTCCGAATCCTCCAGTGCCGCATCCGCTTCCGCGTTGTAGCGGCGCAATCCCTCGTGACAGAGGGTGCGCAGCAGCACCTCCTTGCTCGGGTAGCGGCGGTAGAGCGCGCTGATGCCGACGCCCGCGCGTTCGGCGACGGCGGCGATCGGCGCGTTGGCATCGGCGAGGAACACGGCCCGCGCCGCTTCCAAAATCAGACCGTCGTTGCGGGCGGCCTGCGCCTTGCGACCGGGCAGACCCTTGCGAGCTGGGACTTCGGATGTCTTCGGCATGAGTTCAGCCTAGCACTTGAAACGGAATAATCCGTTCTGCTACGGTTTGAACAGAACGAAGCATTCCGTTTCAGAACAAGGAGCCCCCGATGCCCGCCATCACCCCCTTCCGCATCGACATCCCGCAGGCCGAGCTCGACGACCTCCAGTCGCGGCTGGCCCGTACCCGATGGGCCGATCAGATCCCCGGCTCCGGCGAGACCTACGGCGTGAGCGTCGACCGCGTCCGCCACTTGGTCGACTACTGGCGCACCGGATTCGATTGGCGCGCAATCGAATCGAAGATCAACGCCCATCCACAGTTCACCACCGAGATCGACGGCCAGACCGTGCACTTCTTGCACGTGAAGTCCAAGCGGGACAACGCCTTTCCGCTGATCCTCAGTCACGGCTGGCCCGGCACCTTCATCGAATTCCTCGACATCGTCGCCCCGCTCACCGCTGCCGGGTTCGACCTGGTGATCCCGTCGGTGCCCGGCTACGGATTCTCGGGTCCGACAAAGGAATCCGGTTGGGACAACACCCGCATCGCCAAGGCGTGGGCGGAACTGATGAGCAGGCTCGGCTACAACCGCTACGGCGCGGTCGGCAACGACGGCGGCGCGCAGATCTCCGCCGAGATCGGCCGGGTGGATCCGGAACATGTTGTCGGCGTGCACGTCTCGCAGGTGTACTCGTTCCCGTCCGGCGATCCGGCCGAGCTGACCGACCTCACCGAGGAGGAGCAGCAGGCGCTCGCGACGCTGGAGTGGTTCGCGCAGAACAAGATGAGCTTCAACATCCTCCAGGCGCAGCAGCCGCAGACGCTGGCGCACGCGATCACCGATTCGCCGACCGGATTGGTCGGCTGGAACGCGCAGCTGCTCGGCCCCGAGCTGGACGACGAATTCGTGCTGACGAACATCGCGATCCACTGGTTCACCGGCACCGCGGGCTCGGCGATCCGGCAGTACTTCGAGAACGCCAAGGCGCCGCAGCCCGCCGAGCCGACCATGGTGCCGCTGGCGCTCTGCGGATCGACCGGCGATTTCCATGGCATCCGCCGCTTCGCGGACCGCGACCACAAGGCCATCGCGTCCTGGAAGACCCACGACGTGCACTCCCACTACCTGCACCACTCGGCGCCGGAGCTGATCGCGGGCGAGATCACCGAGTTCTTCGCGACGTATCGGTAGGTGCCATCGAGGTTCGCCGCCGGGTCGGGGCACATCGGTCCCGACCCGGCGGTGCGGTCGGCGGGCCGACTCGCGGCGCACATCCGACTCCGGGTGTGCGCCGCGGTGCGTGGACGTTCGCTTATGTCATCGAGAGTCACGGCCATGGTTCGTCTCGCTTCGCGTTGATGTACTGGATTCACCAACGGCACACCAGCTTTCACCGCAAGGAGAACACCATGAAAATCGCAGTCTTCGGAGCCACCGGCAGCGTCGGCCGACTGGTCGTCGAGCAGGCGCTCGAGCAGGGCCACGAGGTCACCGCGTTCACCCGCAACGCCGCGGGAGTCACCCAGCGGCACGAGCGGCTGCGCGTGGTGGAGGGCGACGTCTTCGACACGCACCAGGCCGAGAAGGCGGTCACCGGCCAGGACGCGGTGGTGATCGCGCTCGGCGACGGGCGCAAGGGTCTCGTTCGCTTCGGCGGAACCAAGGCGGTCGTGGAGGCGATGCAGCGCACCGGCGTGAAGCGGTTGATCTGCCAGAGCACACTGGGCATCGGCGACAGCCGCGACAATCTCAACTTCCTGTGGAAGCACCTGCTGTTCGGCATGTTGCTGCGCCGCGCCTACAACGACCACGTCAAGCAGGAGGAGTACGTGCGAGCGAGCGGCCTGGAGTGGACCATCGTGCGGCCGAGCGCGTTCACCGACGGGCCGCGGACCGGCAGTTACCGGCGGGCGTTCCCCGGATCCGAGCGCGGGCTCACGTTGAAGATCGCGCGGGCGGACATCGCCGAGTTCCTGCTGGAGCAGCTCACCGACTCGACCTATCTGTACCAGGCGCCGGGGATCTCGCACTGAACAGGCGCTGGCTTTGCGGGTGGTCGGCTGCCGCTACAGGTGGCAGACAGAAACAGCCGCCAGCCTGTCAACCTCCAACCACCATATGACTACCGTCGATAGAGAAATGGATTCCACGGTAGTCATATGGTGGCTTCTGACCGGACGCCCCCAGTCAACCGACGCACCGTTCACACATGCTCGTGCAACTCACCCCAAGCCGGGAACGGATCATCGAACGCACCCCAAACCTCAGCCCCAGCCGCATATTCCGCATCGGTCAGCAGCGCACCATCCAGCAACGCCCGAACCCGATCCCCATCCAACTTCACCCCGATGAAAACGATCTCCTGCCCCGCGGGAACTTCCATCGACGACCACCAAGCAGCAGGCTCGAAGCTCAGATTCGGCCCCGCCTGCGACCACACGGCCGCCAGTCCCGCACGGCTGGCGATCCAACAGAATCCCTTGCTGCGCAATACCCCTCGCAACTGTTCCAATGCCCCAGCCAACCGCGCCGGGTGAAACGGGCGCGAAGCGGTATAGGTGATACTCCGAATGCCGTACTCCTCGGTCTCCGGAACATGCCCGCCCGCAAGCTCTTCCGCCCACCCCTCAGCTTCCGCGGCAACCAGCGGGTTGTAGCGACCGGTACCGAGCACCTCACCGAGTTCCACCACTCCATGCGACGTGCGCAGCACCCGCGCACGCGGATTGAGCCGCCGCAGTGTGGCTTCCACAGTTCCCGCGGCATTCGCGCTCACCAGATCGGTCTTGTTGATCAACAGCACGTCGGCGAATTCCACCTGGTCGACAAGCAGATCGGCGATGGTGCGCTCGTCGCCCTCCCCCGCCTCCAGCTTTCGTTCCGCCAGCGCTTGGCCGCGCACCACCTCGGCGAGGAAGGTCGAGGCGTCCACCACCGTCACCATGGTGTCCAGCCGGGCGATGTCGCCGAGCCTGAAACCGTCCTCGAACTCCCAGTCGAAGGTCGCCGCGACCGGCATCGGCTCGGAGATGCCGGTCGATTCGATGACCAGCTGGTCGAAGCGCCCCTCGCGAGCCAGCCTGCCGACCGCCTCGATGAGGTCCTCGCGCAGTGTGCAGCAGATGCAGCCGTTGGTGAGTTCGACCAGTTTCTCCTCGGTGCGGTCCAGGTGTCCCTGGCCCGCGACCAGTGCGGCGTCGATGTTCACCTCGCTCATGTCGTTGACGATGACCGCGACCCGGCGGCCCTCGCGGTTGGCCAGGATGTGGTTGAGCAGCGTGGTCTTGCCCGCCCCGAGGAAGCCGGACAGCACGGTGACGGGCAGCGGATCGGTGCGCGATGAAGTGGTCACGGCCTAATGGTAATGGTTTTCATTTCTGGGACGCCATGCGTCCGGAAACCGCGAGATCCGCGCACCTCTGCCACTGCCCCAGCCATGCGCGAGGTTCTCGACGGACCCGCGTCCGACCGCGCCGGTTATGGTCGCCCTGTGAAACTGCTGCCCCTCCCCGCCGACGGACAGACCCCGGTCCGCGTCCTCACCATCGCAGGCACCGACTCCGGCGGCGGCGCCGGAATCCAGGCCGACTCGCGCACCATGGCGATGTGCGGTGTGCACGCGTGCGTCGCGGTCGCGGCGGTGACGGTGCAGAACTCGGTGGGCGTGAGCGGCTTCCACGAGATTCCGCCGCAGATCGTCGCCGATCAGGTGCGTTCGGTGGTCGGCGACATCGGCGTCGGCGCGGCGAAGACCGGCATGCTCGCCTCGACGGCCATCATCGAGGCGGTCGCGGGGGTCTGCCGCGAAGTCGGCATCGGGCGTGACGGCGAGATTCCGCTGGTCGTCGACCCCGTCGCGGCTTCCATGCACGGCGACGCGCTGCTGCACGCCGAGGCGCTGGACGCGGTGCGCCACACCCTGATTCCGCTGGCGACGATCGTGACGCCCAATCTCGACGAGGTCAGACTGATCACCGGGATCACGGTCACCGACCAGGCCGAGGCGCGACGCGCCGCCGAGGCCCTGCACGCGCTCGGCCCGCGCTGGGCGATCGTGAAGGGCGGACATATGCGCTCTTCCGACCTGAGCACAGACCTCCTCTTCGACGGCGAGAACTTCCACGAATTCCCCGCGCCGCGCATCACCACCGGCAACGACCACGGCGGCGGCGACACCCTCGCCGCGGCCATCGCGTGCGCCCTCGCGCACGGCTACCCGGTGCCCGAGGCGGTCGAGTTCGCCAAGGAATGGACACGCCGCTGCCTGGCCGCCTCCTACGATCTCGGCGCCGGCCACGGCCCGGTCTCTCCGCTGTGGCGGCTGCACTCCTCCTGAGATATTCCGCGAAGAACAGGCTGTCTCGCCTACCGATCCGGGCACCGAAACTTGTCGGTGGGCGGGTCCATACTGGGTATGTCGCGAACACGGTCGGCCTCAACGGCGCGGCTCGGCTGAGAACAACGGCGTTCGCAGTGGACGCGACAAGGCGTATCTCCGCACTCGCTCCGGCCATGCGCGGTCCGACGGACGGACTCCGTCCGGCAGCGCAAGTTATGCGTGTCCCGCATAGGCTCCGGCCATGCGCAGCCTGAGGACGGACTCGTCCAGCAGCGCATGTTGTGCGGACTTCCGCCTTCGCTCCGGCCATGCGCGGCATGACGACGTCCGGCAGCGCTGGCCTTACGCCCCCGTGCCGCCCTCGGGCGGCACCGCCGGGGCGAGACGCATGGTTGCGCCCAAAGGCGCTGAGTCGGTCGAAAGGCGCTGAGTCGGCCCAAAGGCGCTAGGTGGCCGAAGGCGCTCGGATTGCCGAAAGGCTCAGATCTTCGAAAAGGCTCAGATTTTCGAAAAGGCGCAGTGCAGAGGTAGATCGGCATTGATGACGATGCCGTTGAGGCGAGCGTTGGCCTCGGCGAGCGCCGAGACTATCTCGGCGATATAGGCGACGAACTTCTCGATCGGCATCGCGTTGGCCTGGAGCCGGTTCGCGCCGAGCCACCAGTCGGTGGCCGAGGCGACCGCGCCGAATATCGAATAGTTGACGAGCTCGATGCTGGCCACGTCGATCGACTCGTCCTCGACAAGCCCGGCGAACATCTCGGCGGCCCGCCGCGCCGACTGTCGCGCCGATTGCAGCGCCCGCTCGGACTCGTCGGCCTGCTGGGTGAAGTGACTGTGCAGCATGAAACGGAAGACGTTCGGGTGCTCGGTGACCACCAGCGCGTATTCCGCGGCCCCCCGCCGAACCAGTTCACGCGCCGAGTCGTTGCTCAGATCGATGCTGGAGATGATGCGTTCCCACAGCATGTCGCGCACCCGGTCGACGATCGCGTTGTAGAGGTCGGTCTTGTCCTCGAAGTGCCGGTACAGCTTCGGCTTCGCGGCGCCCGCCTCCTTGGCGATATCGCCCATGCTGACTTCCGGACCGAACTTGTCCAGCGCGCGGAACGCGGCGTCGACGAACTCGTCGCGCACCTTCACCCGGTGCGCGCGCCACCGCTCGGTCCGGGCGTCGACCCGTTTGGGCCGCGCCTGGTCGACTTCCCGGCGGCTGTGCATCACGAATCCGACCGTACCAATTCTTCACTCCACCTCGGTCAACTCGGTCGGCACCGGAAACGGAGGCGTGCTCTTTCCCGTTATCCGGAACCGCCGCCATGGATCGGGGTCGCCGACGTACCCGTCGCGGGCGCCGTGCTCGGTGCGGATGACGACCCTGGTGCGCGGCTCGTCACCGAGCGCGGCCGCGAGATCGTCGTTCGGACGAATCCGGCCGAACCACCGGTAGATGCCGTCGATCGGTTCCCGGTACCCGCGCAACTCGACCTGCACCGGAATCTCGCGGCCGTGCACGACGAGGGTTGCCGCGCCTAGATAGTCGGACCGCGCATGCGGACTGTCGCTGTTCATCTCGACTCCTCGGAACCCCACCTCACCTGGGCCGTTGACATCGAGTGAGACGTGGGACACACTCGTAAATGTACACGGAACCGGCGGTATTGGGTACTAGAAGTTCCGCATTCACGGTCCTCCTCTTTCCCGGTACCGCGTCTCCGACGCAGCGGTCCCAGCGCAGCACTCGAGCACAGCTGGCGACCCCGCACAGAGAGCTGGTGCGGACAATGACGTCCAGCCACAACCATGGCTTTCGGCCTGCCACCACGCCGTCCGGCGCGCAAGTGCGCCGCCGTCGCCACATCGGCGATCGGCAGAGCATCGCCCGACGGCTGCTTTTCGCGGGCGTCGCCGAAGCGGCCTACGACCCCGATCTCGACATCGACTGGGACGCGACGCCCGATCCGGCGCTGAATTGGCTTCCACCCGAACGTGTTTCGCTGTACGGCAGCGGGCTGTGGGAGCGGCTGAGCCCCGAGCAGCGACGCGAACTCGGCAAGCACGAGCTGGTCAGCATGCTCAGCGTCGGCATCTACGCGCAATCCATGCTGTCCATGTTGATGTTCCGCGACGTCATCGAAAGCCGCGATCCCGTCGACGATCAGACCAGGTTCACCCTCGCGGCGATTCACGACGAGAGCCGCAACTCCACGATGTACAGCAGGCTGATCAACGCCACCGGCCTGCCGCCCTATCGCCTGCCCCCGCCGCTGCGCGCGCTGACCAAGCTGACGCTGTGGATCCCCGACGGTCCCACCGCGCTCGGCTTCCGTCTGCTCGTCGAGGAGCTGGCGGCGCAACTGTTGCGCGACCTGACCACCGATCCGCACATCCAGCCGCACCTACGCCAGCTCGCGCTGCTGCACGCCGCGTCCAGCGCGCGACACGTCGAGGCGACGCGCGCGGAATTGTTGCGCGCCATCGACTCTCGCGGACCGATTCGCGCCACGTTGCACCGCTGGGCATTGAGCGCCGTGACCGCCGTCGCCTACGCGGCGCTCGTGCATCCGGCCGTGTACCGCGCCGTCGGACTTCACCCTCTCGTGGGCGCGGCGGCCGCGCTGACCACCGGCGCCTACCGGAGCAACGCACGCGCCGCGACCGCGACCGTGCGCGACTTCCTCCGCGAAACGCACCACCCGGGCGTTCGCTCGACCAGGAACAGGAGAGCGGTGCGATGACCACCGAGACCCCCGGACCCATCGTCACCACCGCGGGCGCATCGACGGTGCGCCGCAAGACGGTCGGCGATCGACAGAAGACCGCCCGGCGGCTGCTGCGCTCCTCCGCCGAACGCGCCTACGACGGCGAGCTCGACATCGATTGGGACGCACCGATCGAGCCCGGCAAGCACTGGATACCCGAACACCGGCAGTCGCTGTACGGCACCGCGCTGTGGGAACGGCTCACCCCCGAGCAGCGCACCGAGCTCGGCCTGCACGAGCTGGTGAGCGTGCTCAGTTTCGGCATCCTCGCCGAGGCCGGACTGAGCACGATGCTGTTGCGCACGGTGCTGGAGAGCGAGCGGCTGGTGGACGACCACACCCGCTACGCGCTGGCCGAAATCGGCGAGGAGACACGGCATTCCACCATGTTCAGCCGCCTGGTGAACCTCACCGGCCTGCGGCCGTACCTGCTGCCGAAGACCGGGCGCAAGCTCGGCCGCCTCGTCGCGTTCATCCCGCTCGGTCCCTCGTCCTACGCGGGCACCCTGCTGATCGAGGAGATCCTGGACCGGTTGCAGCGCGAGGCGATGAACGATCCGGACCTGCAACCCCATGTGCGCCAACTGATGAAGATCCACGTACTGGAGGAAGCGCGCCACATCACCTACGCCCGCGAGGAATTGGTGCGCGCCATCGGGGAGCGCGGCAAGGTGTCCAACGCCTTCCACCGGCTGGTTTTCGCGGTGATGGTGCTGGGCGTGTACCCCGTGTTGATCAATCCGCGCGTGTACCGGTCGGTTGGCATCGATCCGCTCCGTGGCTTCGTCGCCGCCTTCACCTCGCCGAATTTCCGGGTGAACGCGACCTTCGCCGGCGAACCGCTGCTGCGTTTCGCGCACGAGGTGGGCATGCTCGACGGCGCCGTGACACGGCGGCTGTACCGCGTCTCGCGGAGCGTGCCGCAAAACATCCTCGACGAACTCGAGCGCCGCGCGGCGGCGTGATCCGATCGGAGGTGACGCGATGGCAGCGCGATCCTCGACCCCGGTGCACACCGGGGTGCTGATCATCGGCAGCGGGTTCTCCGGTCTCGGCATGGGGATCGCGCTGGACAAGGCGGGGCTCGGCGACTACCTGATCGTGGAGAAGGCCGACGAGATCGGCGGCACCTGGCGCGACAACACCTATCCGGGTTGTGCCTGCGACGTGCCGACACACCTGTACTCCTATTCCTTCGAGCCACGGTCGAATTGGCGCCGGTTGTTCTCCGATCAGCCCGAGATCTTCGGTTACCTGAAGGAAGTCGTCGCCAAGTACGGGCTGCGTGCGCGAATCCGGTTCGGCCAGCACATGGTCCGCGGCCACTGGAACGAGGACGAACGGCGCTGGCACGCCTTCAGCGCCGACGGCCGCGAGTACGTCGCGCGGTTCATCGTCTCGGCCATCGGCGCGCTGCACATTCCGAGCATTCCGGAATTCCCCGGCCGAACCGAATTCACCGGCGCCGCTTTTCATTCCGCGCAGTGGGACCACGATGTCGATCTGCGCGGCAAGCGGGTGGCGGTGATCGGGACCGGCGCGAGCGCAATCCAGTTCGTGCCGGAGATCATCGACGAAGTCGGCGCTCTGACGGTCTTCCAGCGCACCGCGCCGTGGGTGCTGCCGCGCGCCGACGTGGTCTTCTCCGAGCGTTTCCGCACCGCGCTGCGGCGGGTGCCCGGACTGCGCTTCGCGCTGCGCAACGGCATCTACTGGGGCGCGGAGGTCGCCGCCTACGCGATGACGCGCAGACCCGACCTGCTGAAGACGGTGGAATGGGTCGGTCGACGGCACATCGCGCGCCAGATCGACGATCCCGCGCTGCGCGCCGCGGTGACGCCGGACTATCGGGCCGGCTGCAAACGGCTGCTCGGCTCGGACACCTACTATCCGGCGCTCGCCGACCCGAAGACGACCGTGGTCACCGACCGCATCGACCATCTCACCGCCGCGGGCATCGTCACCGCCGACGGCGTCGAGCACCCGGCCGACGTGATCGTCTACGGCACCGGCTTCCACGTCATCGACTCGTTCACCAACTTGTCGATCACCGGCCGCGACGGCGTCGATCTCGGCGCGCGATGGACCGTCGAAGGCGTGCAGGCGCACCGCGGCATCACCGTCGCCGACATGCCCAACGCCTTCTTCCTACTCGGTCCGAACACCGGTCTCGGCCACAACTCGATCATCTTCATGATCGAGTCGCAGATCCACTACGTGCTCGACGCGATCCGGCAGGTGCGGGCGCGCGGGGCGGTGGCGCTGGCGCCACGGCGGGCGGCGCAGGACCGCTACAACGCCGAACTCCAGCGCAAGCTGGCCCGTTCGGTGTGGAACACCGGCGGCTGCCGCAGCTGGTACCTGGACGAGCACGGCAACAACCGCACGCTGTGGTCCGGTTTCACCTGGGAGTACTGGTTGCGGACGAGGCGGTTGCGTCCGGACGAATACGAGTTCATCGGGCCACCGCCGAGCGCGCCGGTGCGATCGACCGTCGTGCTGGAAAACCTTCCGTCCCAAACCTTTCCGACCACGCTCACAGGCAACTGACAGGGGGCTCCCGTGCGCCACTTCGACAACAAGGTCGCCGTCGTCACGGGCGCGGGCTCCGGCATCGGCCGGGCGCTCGCGCTGGAGCTGGCGCGCAACGGCAGTCGCCTCGCACTGTCCGACATCGACACCGGCGCGGTCGCCGACACCGCAGGTCGCTGCGAAAAGCTCGGCGCCACCGCCATTCCGTACCAGCTGGACGTGGCGCAGCGAGCCGCCGTCTACGCGCACGCCGAGGACGTGCGCGCGGAGTTCGGCGGCGTCGACCTGGTGATCAACAACGCCGGTGTCGCGCTGAGCGCCGACGTCCTCGACATGGACTGGGACGATTTCGACTGGCTGATGAACATCGACTTCTGGGGCGTCGCGCACGGCACCAAGGCCTTTTTGCCCGACCTGATCGCCTCCGGCGACGGGCACGTGGTCAATGTGTCCTCGGTCTTCGGCTTGATGGGCATTCCGTCGCAAAGCGCCTACAACGCCGCGAAATTCGCTGTTCGCGGCTTCACCGAGGCGCTGCGGCAGGAGATGCGCATCGCCGGGCACCCGGTCGGGGTCACCTGCGTGCATCCCGGCGGCGTCTCGACCGATATCGCCGTCAACGCCCGCGGCATTCCGAACGGGATCGATCGGGAGACGGTGCGCCGCGGCTTCGGGCTGATCACCATGACCAGCCCGGAAGCCGCGGCCAAGATCATCCTGCGCGGCGTGCGCAAGAACAAGGCGCGGGTGCTGATCGGGCCGGACGCGCGCGGCTTCGACCTGGTGCCGCGGCTTCTCGGGCCGCACTACGCGGATCTCGGCGTACCGCTGTACCGGCTGGGCAAGCGGGCCGCGCGCCGTTTCGGCATCGAACTGTAGGAGGGGCGATGGCGCAGTCCAATTCGCACGTGCACACCCTGGAAGTGGTGGAGGTGATCAAGGAGACAGACGCGGCGATCTCGCTGGTCTTCGAGGTTCCCGACGCGCTGGTCCCCCGATTCCGTTACCACCCTGGGCAATTCCTGACGCTGGAGGTGCCGAGCGAGCGCACCGGATCGGTCGCGCGCTGCTATTCGCTTTCCAGCTCACCGCATCTGGACGACGACGCCATCGTGACGGTGAAGCGTACGCCCGGCGGCTACGCGTCGAACTGGCTGTGCGACAACGCTTCCGTCGGCATGCGGTTGCGCGTGCTCGCGCCGTCCGGGGTGTTCGTGCCGAAGTCGCTGGACGCCGATCTGCTCCTGCTCGCCGCGGGCAGCGGCATCACACCGATCATGTCCATCGCGAAATCGGCGCTGATCGCGGGTTCCGGCACGGTGCTGCTGGTCTACGCCAACGACGACGCGGGCGCGGTGATCTTCGGCGCGGAACTCGAGGAGATGGCGGTCGAGTTCCCGGATCGGTTCACCGTGGTGCACTGGCTGGTGGACGAGCGCGGCCTGCCGACGGTGTCCGGGCTGCGCGAGCTGTTCACGCCCTACCCGCGCTACGACGCGTTCCTCTGCGGCCCAGCGCCTTTCATGGCGACGGGCACCGCGGCGCTGCGGGCGATCGGCATGCCCGAGTCGCACATCCACCACGAGAAGTTCCAGTCGCTGACCGGCGACCCGTTCGCGGACATCGAACTCTCTGGCGCGGACGCCGAATCGGGCGCGGCCACCGCCACGGTGACCCTCGACGGACACACGCTGGAGCTGTCATGGCCGCGCTCTCGCACGCTGCTCGACGTGCTGCTCGCCAACGGCTACGACGCGTCGTTCTCCTGCCGGGCGGGCGAGTGCAGCGCGTGCGCCTGCACGGTCCGCGCGGGCGAGGTGCGGATGCTGCGCAACGAGACGCTCGTCGACGCCGACCTCGCCCTCGGTCTGACGCTTGCCTGCCAAGCCCTTCCCGTCTCCGACCACGTCCGCATCGACTTCGATCAGTGACGGGGGCGGGTGTGCCTGCTCATGGTGTGGTTCTCTGCGCGAATGCCTGCCAACGGAAAGAAACGGCCTGCTGGTGCGCCGTCCCCGCACAGGAGCAGGTGCCTGTGACTGTTTGCCGAATCGGCGGGGGCGGGTGTGCCTGCTCATGGTGTGGTTCTCTGCGCGAATACCTGCCAACGGAAATCACACGGCCTGCTGGTGCGCCGTCTCCGCACAAGTGCGCCCGCCAGGGACCGTTGCCGGATTGGCAAGGAAACTGGCGTGGGGTCGAGGACTGAGCGCACCATGCCCTGTGCGGGTTTTCCGCTCGACAAGCACCGGGCATACGCAGGTCAGGAAGGGTGTTCGATGACCGAAACCACCGCTCAGGAGTACTGGGAAGACTTCTACCGCGAGCGCGAGCGGGTCTGGACCGGCAAACCGAACGCGTTGCTTGTCCGCGAAGCCGCCGACCTCGCGCCGGGCACCGCGCTCGATCTCGGCTGCGGTGAGGGCGGGGACGCCCTCTGGCTGGCCGAGCGCGGCTGGCGGGTGCATGCCGTCGACGTCTCGACCATCGCGTTGGCGCGCGGCGCCGAGCACGCCGCGGCCGCGGGCGTCGCCGATCGCATCACCTGGGCGCGGCACGATCTCGCGCACTCCTTCCCCGAGGGCTCCTACGATCTCGTTTCGGCGCAATTCCTGCACTCGCCGGTCGCCGGGGACGGCGAACGCGACAAGATTTTGCGGCACGCCGCCGATGCCGTCGCCCCGGGCGGCACGCTGCTGATCGTGGCGCACGCGGGCTGGCCGACCTGGATGGTCGAGCCGCCGTTCTTCGAATTCCCCACCATCCCGGGCACTCTCGCCGCTCTGGCGCTCTCGCCCGAGGATTGGCGGGTCGAAACCGAGGACGTCGTCGAGCGCGAATGGGTCGGGCCCGAGGGGCAGGAAGGCCGTAGGGAGGACACGGTGCTGCGTATCCGCCGCCTGCGTTAGGCGTACCTCAGCCTTCGCTCCGGTCATGCGCGGTCTGAGGACGGACTGAGTCCGGCAGCATCGTCCGGGCGTACCGGCGCCTTGCTCCACCGCCGAGCGGACACGGTCCAAGGAACCTCACAGCCCGGTCCGACGGAGCTCCACCGCCGACCGCGGAGCCGTTGCCGAAACAAGGACGCGCACCGACTCTTTCGTAAGCCGGTGCGCGTCTGTTCAGCGCTCAGTTCGCGGTGGGGTAGTTCGCGTCGACCCACTCCGCGAAGGTCGGGCCCGCCAGCGTGGCATGCGAGCCGGGCAGCAGAGCGCCGTTCTCGAACTGGTCCCGGTCCAGGTTGGCCGGGTCGCTGACCTCCTGCACCTGGATCGCGTCGCCACGCCGTGCGGCGAGCACCGCGGCCGCGCCCGCCATGGTCTCCGGCCGGGGCCCGGCGATCTCCGGGAACGGTCCGTCGGTCCGCGCAGGAGCCGGGCTCACCGCCATCTCGACGAGCTTCTCGGCGACCGCGCGGGCGGCCACCAGCTGGGTGCGCATCTTCGGCAGGTAGGCCACGTCGCCCTGAATTCCCCACTGCGTCATCACCTCGACCAGCTCGTGGAACTGCGCGGCCCGCAGGATCTGCACCGGCAGCGGACCCTTGGCGAGCTCCTGCTCGTGCACCAATTTGGCGGCGTTGTAGCCCGCGACGCTGTCGTCGATGCCGATGATGGACACCACGACCAGCCGCTCTACCCCCGCCTTGCTGCCCGCCTCGTGCAGGTTGCGCGCGGCAGCGGTGAAGAACTCGGTGGCGATGTCCTTGTCCGCGGAGGGCGTGCTCGAGGCATCGATCACCACATCCACCCCGGCCAGCGCCTCGACCAGGCCCGCGCCGGTCTCGATGTCCACGCCGTTGGCGCGGGAGAAGGCCACCACCTCGTGGCCCTGCTCGTTCAGCACGTCGACCACGTGGCGGCCGAGGCGTCCGGTGGCTCCGGCGACGGCGATCTTCTTGCTGGCGTTCATGTCCTGCTCCTTCTGCTGCGCTGCGGTGTTCCGCGTTCACAGAGGGGACGAAGCAGGTCGGGCGAGTGTGACATCGGGACGAACGCGCAGGTCGACGGCAGTCCTCGGGTGAATCCAGCGCCGCGCCACGCGGAGCCGCACGGCACGCGACCGCACGGCACGCGCTTCGACGGCCGCGATCCGTGCCGGAGAGATTCAGCGCGGCGCGGTGAGCGCCGAATGCAGTGTCGCCGACCACTGCTGGACGATCTCCTTGCGCCGGGCCGAGTCGTCGGTGAGGACGTCGGCGAGGCCGAGACCGCGGGCCAGGTCGAGCGTGGCCTGCACCAAGTGGTGCGCGACGGGATCGGAGTCGTCGACGCCGAGCGCCTCGACGGCCCTGCGGTGCGCGACGCGGCCGAACTTCGCCTCCAACGGCACGATACGTTCGCGCAGCACCGGGTCGGCGGCCGCGTGCGTCCACACCTGCAACGCCGCCTTGAACAGCGGCGAGGTGTAGGACTCGACGAGGCCCGCCACGACGGCCTGGGTCCGGCCCGCGCCCTCGGCCACTCCGGCGATCGTCACCGCCTCCGCCTTGGCCTGGTCCATGCGGGTGTCGAACATGTACTCCAGCGCGCCCGTGATCAGGTCTTCCCTGGTCGGGAAGTGGTGCTGAGCCGCACCGCGCGACACCCCCGCCCGTTCGGCGACCACCGCGACCGTCGCGGCGGCCCAGCCCATCTCGGCCAGGCAGTCGATGGTCGCCTCGAGCAGGCGCTGCCTCGTCGCTCGGCTGCGGTCCTGCTTGGGTTCGTGGGGTGTCGCCATGGCGCTATTCTGCCCAGCTCGGTGCGCGCCGCTGTAGGAAGGCCAGCATGCCCTCGTGCACCTCCGGCGTGCCGAAGAAACTCGCCGAACGCCGCGCCAGTTCTTCGGCCGAGGCGTCGAACCCGGCGAGGATGTCCGCGTTGACCAGACGCTTCGCCTCGGCCAGACCTTGCGGCGACCCCTTGCGCAGCTCGCCGATCAACCGCGCGACCTCGGCGGCCGGGTCCTCGGCCGTGACCGTCACCAGCCCGATCTCGGTGGCGACGTCGGCGCCGAACTTCTCGCCGGTCAGGTAGTAGCGGCTCGCGGCGCGCGGGCTCAGCCGCGGCAGCAGGGTGAGCGAGATCATGAACGGCGCCAACCCGATTCGCACTTCCGTGAGCGCGAAAGAGCTGCCCGGTCCCGCCACCACCAGGTCGCAGGCCGCGACGATGCCCATGCCGCCCGCGCGCACGTTGCCGTCGATCTGCGCGATCACCGGCTTGGGCACCTCCACCAGCTTGCGCAGCACGCCGATCATCACGCGGGTGCGCTGGTCGGCGGCCACCGCGGGGTCGGCGTCGCTGGCCTCGCTGAGATCCGCGCCCGCGCAGAAGGTGTTGCCGGTGTGCGTGAGCACGATGCCGCGCACCGCGGGGTCGGCGGCCGCGTCGTCCAGGCCGCGCAACAGCTCGGTGACCAGCCGCGAGGACAGCGCGTTGCGGTTGTGCGGTGAGTCGAAGGTGAGGACCGCGAAGCCGTCGCGGATCTCGTAGCGAACGAGCGGCGCGGTGGAAGTGTCGGTCATCGGGTCTCCTCTTGGTTCGTCGATCCGGTGATTCCGCCCCGGCACTTTCGATGGCCGGGGCGAAATCGGCTGCGTCAGTACGACTTCGGCAGACCCAGCGAGAACTGGGCGACGAAGTTGAGCACCATCTCGCGGCTGACCGGCGCGATCCGGCCGATGCGAGACGCGGCGAGCATGGCCGCCAGACCGTAGTCCGCGGTGAGGCCAGCGCCGCCGTGCGTCTGGATCGCCTGATCGAGCGCCTTGATGCTGGCCTCGGCCGCCGCGTACTTGGCCATGTTCGCGGCCTCGGCCGCGCCCATCTCCTCGCCCGCGTCGTAGAGGGTCGCGGCCTTCTGCATCATCAGCTTGGCCATTTCCAGCTCGATCTTCACCTGGGCCAGCGGATGCGAAATGCCCTGGTGCGCACCGATCGGCGTCTTCCACACCGTGCGCTCCTTGGCGTATTCCACGGCGCGATCGATGGCGTAGCGGCCGAGGCCGACGGCCATCGCGGCGCCCATGATGCGCTCCGGGTTGAGGCCCGCGAACAGCTGCATCAGCGCGGCGTCCTCCTTGCCGACCAGGGCGTCGAAGGGCAGGCGGACGTCGTCGAGGAACAGGTTGTACTGGTGGTCCGGCTCGATGATGTCCATCTCCTGCGGCACCTTGGTGAAGCCGGGCGCGTCGGTGGGCACGATGAACAGGGCGGGCTTGAGCTTGCCGGTCTTGTGGTCCTCGGTGCGCGAGACGATCAGCACCGCCTCGGCCTGGTCCACGCCGGAGATGAAGATCTTGCGGCCGTTGAGGATCCAGTCGTCACCGTCGCGGCGGGCGGTGGTGGTGATCTGGTGCGAGTTCGACCCGGCGTCGGGCTCGGTGATGCCGAAGACCATCTTGCCGGTGCCGTCGGCGAGCTTGGGCAGCCAGTGCTGCTTCTGTTCGTCGGTGCCGTACTTGGTGATGATGGTGCCGCAGATGGCCGGGGACACCACCATCAGCAGCAGCCCCGCGCCCTGCGCGGACAGCTCCTCCATCACCAGCGCAAGCTCGTACATGCCCGCGCCACCGCCGCCGTACTCCTCCGGCAGGTTCACGCCGAGGAAGCCGAGTTTGCCCGCCTCGTCCCACAATTCGGTGAGCGGCTCGTTCTTGCGCGCCCTGGGCAGCACGTAGTCGCGGTAGGTGTACTTGGCGGCGAGCGCGGCCACCGCGGCCCGCAGCTGCTTGCGCTCGTCGGATTCGATGAAGGACATCATTGCTCCTGGTTCTCGTTGACCGCGTCGTCGGGATCCACGACGGCAAGGACGGCGCCGATGTCGACCTGCTGGCCGACGGTGACATTGAGCGCGCTCAGCACACCCGCGGTGGGCGCGGCGATGGTGTGCTCCATCTTCATCGCCTCCAGCCACAGGATGGGCTGACCGGCGTCCACCCGGCTGCCGAGCTCGGCGCCGAGCCGGATCACGCTGCCCGGCATGGGCGCGAGCAGCGAACCGGTGGCCACCTGGTCGGCCGGATCGCTGAAGCGCGGCAGTCTGCGCGCGCTCACCGGGCCGAGCGGGGAGTCGACGCAGACCAGGTCGCCGTAGCGCGCGACGGTGAACACCCGCCGCACCGGACCGCGTTCGCCCGGCACGTTCAGCACCACTCGCTCGGGGCTCAGCTCCACCAGATCGACGCCCTCGTGGCCGTCCACCACCACACCGTCGCGGGTGAACCGGTAGCCGACCTCGTGCACGCCACTGGTACGACTCTCGTAGGACTTGCGCTGCGACTGCGAGGGCAGGTTACGCCAGCCGCTCGGCAGCCCGCCGCCGACCCGCGCCGCCGCGCGGTTGGCAGCGGCATCCGCGAGGGCTGCGGCGACGAGGGACAGCGCCTCGTCGGACTCCCACGCCAAAGGTTCGGCGAGCGAATCCAATCCGTGCGTCTCGAAGAACGCGGTGTCGGTGTCGCCCGCCAGGAAAGCGGGGTGGCGCAGCACCCGCACCAGCAGATCGCGGTTCGTCACCAGACCGTGGATGCGGGCCCGCTGCAATGCCGAGGCGAGCAGACGCGCTGCCTCCGTGCGGGTCTCGGCGTAGGAGATGACCTTGGACAGCATCGGGTCGTAGTGCACGCCGACGACCGAACCGTCGACGACACCCGTGTCCAGGCGCACGCCCGGACGGTCGAGCAGATCGAATTCCGCGGTGACCGAAGGGATCTCGAGTCGGTGCACGGTGCCGCTCTGCGGCTGCCAGTCGTGTGCGGGATCCTCGGCGTAGAGCCGGACCTCGATGGAGTGCCCGCGCATGGCGGGCGGTTCGGCGGGCAGCGCCGCGCCGGAGGCCACTTCCAGTTGCAGGCGAACGAGATCCAGCCCCGTCGTGCATTCGGTGACCGGATGCTCCACCTGGAGACGGGTATTCATCTCCAGGAAGAAGAAGTCGCCCTGCTCGTCGGCGAGGAATTCGACGGTGCCCGCGCCCGTGTAACCGATGGCGCCCGCGGCGAGCCGGGCTGCTTCGAACAGCCGATCCCGCATGCTCTGCGCGCCTGCCACGCGCGCGGGCCCTGCGTGGTCACCCTCCGCTACCGCCTCCGGGCCTGACGCACGCATGGCGTCGACGCGCTCGACCAGCGGCGAGGGCGCCTCCTCGACAACCTTCTGGTGACGCCGCTGGATGGAGCACTCGCGCTCGCCGACCGACCAGATCGTGCCGTGCGTATCGGCCATGACCTGGACCTCGATGTGCCTGCCCGTCTCGAGGTACCGCTCGCAGAACACCGTCGGGTCGCCGAACGCCGACTCGGCCTCGCGCCGGGCCGCCGCGATCTGCGGTTCCAGGTCGGCAAGTTCGCGCACCACCCGCATGCCGCGTCCGCCGCCACCGGCGGACGCCTTGATCAGCACCGGCAGGTGCGCCTCGGTGACCTCGGCCGGGTCCAGCTCGGCGAGCACCGGCACGCCCGCGGCGTCCATCATCTTCTTGGACGCGACCTTCGAGCCCATCTGTTCGATGGCCTCGATCGGCGGTCCGATCCAGACCAGACCAGCCGCCTGCACGGCGCGCGCGAATTCGGCGTTCTCCGAAAGGAATCCGTAGCCGGGGTGGATGGCGTCGGCGCCTGCCGACAGCGCGGCCTCGACGATCAACTCGCCGCGCAGATAGGTCTCGCCGGGTGTATTGCCGGGCAGGCGGACCGCGGCGTCGGCCTCGCCGACGTGCGGTGCCGCGGCGTCCGCATCGGAGTACACCGCGACGGTGCCCAAGCCCATCCGCCGACAGGTGGCGAAGACGCGTCGGGCGATCTCGCCGCGATTGGCGACGAGTACAGTCGAGATTTCGTTCACGGCTGCCTCACATCCGGAAGACGCCGAAGCCCTCGGCGCCCTCGATCAGGGCATTGTGGATGGCCGAGAGCGCCATGCCCAATACCGTGCGGGTGTCGCGGGGGTCGATGACGCCGTCGTCGTAGAGCCTGCCCGACATGAACATCGGCAGCGACTCGGCCTCGATCTGCGCCTCGATCATGGCGCGCATGCCCGCGTCGGCCTCCTCGTTGAACGGCATGCCCTTGGCCTCTGCGGCGGCCCGGCCGACGATGGAAATGACACCGGCCAGCTGCGCACCGCCCATGACCGCGGATTTCGCACTGGGCCAGGCGAAGACGAAGCGCGGATCGTAGGCGCGACCGCACATGCCGTAGTGGCCCGCGCCGTAGGAGGCGCCCATCAGCAGCGAGATGTGCGGCACCTTCGAGTTGGAGACCGCGTTGATCATCATCGCGCCGTGCTTGATGATGCCCTTCTGCTCGAACTCCTTGCCGACCATGTAGCCGGTGGTGTTGTGCAGGAACAACAGTGGCGTAGCCGACTGGTTGGCCAGCTGGATGAACTGCGCCGCCTTCTGCGCCTCCTCGGAGAACAGCACACCGCGCGCGTTGGCGAGGATGCCGACCGGATAACCGTGCAGCTCGGCCCAACCGGTGACCAGGCTGCTGCCGTACAGCGGCTTGAACTCGTCGAAATCGGAGCCGTCCACGACGCGCGCGATCACCTCGCGCGGATCGAACGGAATCTTCAGATCGGAAGGAACGATGCCGAGGAGCTCCTCCTGATCGAACAGCGGCTCGATCACCTCCGCGCGCGGCGCCGGACCCTGCTTCTTCCAGTTCAGACGCTTGACGATGGAGCGGCCGATGCGGATCGCGTCCTGCTCGTCGGCGGCCAGATAGTCGGCCAGACCCGAAGTCCGAGCGTGCATTTCGGCACCGCCCAGGGATTCGTCGTCGGACTCCTCACCGGTGGCCATCTTCACCAGCGGCGGACCGCCGAGGAAGACCTTGGAGCGCTCCTTGATCATCACCGTGTAGTCGGACATGCCGGGGATGTAGGCGCCGCCCGCGGTGGAGTTGCCGAACACCAGCGCGATGGTCGGGATGCCCATCGCGGAGAGCTTCGTCAGGTCGCGGAACATCCGGCCGCCCGGGACGAAAACCTCCTTCTGCGTGGGCAAGTCGGCGCCGCCGGACTCCACGAGTCCGATCACCGGCAGCCGGTTCTCCATGGCGATGTCGTTCATGCGCAGGTTCTTGCGCAGCGTCCACGGGTTGGAAGTACCGCCGCGCACCGTGGGATCCGGTGCGACGATCATGCATTCGACGCCCTCGACGATGCCGATGCCCGCGATGACGCTGCCACCCACGTGGAAGTCGCTGCCCCACGCGGCGAGCGGGCACAGCTCGAGGAACGGCGAGTCCTCGTCGATGAGCAGCTCGATGCGTTCGCGCGCGGTCAGCTTGCCGCGCTTGCGGTGCCGCGCCATCTTGTCCGGGCCGCCGCCCGCGACGTTCTTGGCGAATTCGGCGCCGATCTCGGCGAGCTTGGTGTTCATCGCCTCGGCGGCGGCGGTGTACTCCGCCGAGCCGCTGTCGAGGGTGCTGCGCAGGCGGGTCATGACTGGTACCCCAATCGTTTGGCGGCGAGTGCGGTCAGGATCTCGGTGGTGCCACCGCCGATGCCGAGGATGCGGATGTCACGGTACTGGCGCTCGACCTCGGACTCGCTCATGTAGCCGAGGCCGCCGAAGAGCTGAACGGCCTGGTTGGCGACCCACTCGCCCGCCTCGACGGCGGTGTTCTTGGCGAAGCACACCTCGGCGATCAGGTCCGTCTCGCCATTGGCGCTGCGCTGCACCACATCTCGGGTGTAGACGCGGGCGACGTCGATGCGCCGCGCCATCTCGGTCACCGTGTTCTGCACGGCCTGCCTGCTGATCAGCGGGCGGCCGAAGGTTTCGCGGTTGCGCACCCATTCGAGGGTCAGGTCCAGGCAACGCTGCGCCTGCGAATACGCCTGCACCGCGAGGCCGACCCGCTCGCTGACGAACGCGCCCGCGATCTGATAGAAGCCGGAGTTCTCCGGGCCCACCAGGTTCTCCACCGGCACCCGCACGTCCACGTAGGACAGTTCCGCGGTGTCGGAGGCGCGCCAGCCCATCTTGTCCAGCTTGCGGCTGACGGTGAAGCCGGGCGTGCCCTTCTCCACCACGAGCAGCGAGATGCCGCCCGAGCCGGGGCCGCCGGTGCGCACCGCGGTGACCACGAAGTCGGCACGGACACCGGAGGTGATGTAGGTCTTCGCGCCGTTGACGATGTAGTGGTCGCCGTCGCGGCGAGCGGTGGTGGTGAGGTGGCCGACGTCGGAGCCGCCGCCCGGCTCGGTGATGGCCAGCGAGCCGATCTTCTCACCAGCCAGGGTCGGGCGGGCGAAGCGCTCGATCAGGTCCTCGTTGCCGGAGGCGATGATGTGCGGCACCGAGATGCCGCAGGTGAACAGCGAGGCGAACAGGCCGCCGGAGGCGCCCGCCTGGTGCATCTCCTCGCAGACGATCATGGCGTCGACGCCGTCACCGCCGGAGCCGCCCGCCGACTCGGGGAACTGGATGCCGAGCAGGCCGAGCGCGCCCGCCTTCTTGTGCAGTTCGCGCGGGATCTCGCCGTCGCGCTCCCACTGGTCGAGGTACGGCAGAATCTCGCGCTCGACGAAACCGCGCACGGTGGCGCGCAATTCGCGCCGCTCCGGCGTATTCCACGGACTGACTACGGCACTGGTCATGAGAGCAGCTCCACGGGGATATCGAGGTGACGGGAGCGCAGCCATTCGCCGAGCCCCTTGGCCTGCGGATCGAAACGGGCCTGGTAGGCCACGCCCTTGCCGAGCAGGCCGGAGACGATGAAGTTCACGGCGCGCAGGTTCGGCAGCACGTGCCTGGTGACGGTGAGCGGCGCGGCCTCCGGCAGCAGTTCTTTGATCCGCTCGACGGTGAGCGTGTGGACCAGCCAGCGCCACTGATAGTCGGTGCGCACCCAGACGCCGATATTCGCGTCACCACCCTTGTCGCCACTGCGGGCCAGCGCGACGGCGCCGAGCGGGGCGCGGCGAGTCTCGTTGGCGGGCAATGGCTCGGGAAGCTCGGGTTCCGGAACTCCGTCCAGCGCCACGGTTTCCGCTGCGGGCGCGACTTCGATGCGAGAGCCGTCCGGCAGCACCGCCGTATGCGGAACCTCGGTGGCGTCCACGAAACCGGGCGTGTACACGCCGTACGGCGAGCCGTTGCCCGGCACGGCGGTGAAGCTGCATCCCGGGTAGCTGGCCAGGGCGAGTTCCACCGCGACGCTGGAGAAGGCGCGGCCGACCTTGTTCGGGTCCTGGTCGCGAACCACGCAGCGCAGCAGCGCGCTGGCCTGCTCCTCGGTGTCGGCGTCCGGCCGGTCCAGCCGGGCGAGGGTCCATTCCAGCTCGGCCGGGCGCACCGGCAGCCAGGACTCCAGTTGCCGTTGCGCCAGTGCGGCTTTCGCCTCGATGTCGAGGCCGGTGAGCACGAATTCCATCTCGTTGCGGAAACCGCCGAGGGTGTTCAGCGAGACCTTGAGTTGCGGCGGCGGGGCCTCGCCCGCGACACCGCTGATGAGCACGCGGTCGGGCGCTTCCTGGGTGAGCCGGATGGTGTCGAGCCGCGTCGTGACGTCCGGGCCCGCGTAGCGCGCGCCCTGGATCTCGTACATCAGCTGCGCCTCGACCGTGTCGACCGTGACCGCACCGCCGGTGCCCTCGTGCTTGGTGATCACGCTGCTGCCGTCGCGGCGGATCTCGGCGATTGGAAAGCCCGGCCTGCCGAGATCGGCTAGTTCGGTGAAGAAGGCGTAGTTGCCGCCGGTCGCCTGGGTGCTGCACTCGATGACGTGGCCCGCGACGACCGCGCCCGCGAGCGCGTCGTAATCCGTTCGGCCCCACCCGAAGTGCGCGGCCGCCGGGCCGACGATCACCGAGGCGTCGGTGACCCGGCCGGTGACGACGATGTCGGCGCCCGCGTTCAGGCATTCGACGATGCCCCACGCGCCGAGATAGGCGTTCGCCGTGAGCGGGCTGCCGAGGCCGAGTTCGCTTGCGCGCGAGAGCAAATCGTCGCCCTCGACGTGCGCGATCTTCGCGTCGAGCCCGAGATCGGCGGCCACCTTGCGCAACTTCTCGGCCAGCCCGGCCGGGTTCAGACCGCCCGCGTTGGCGACGATCTGCACATTGCGCTCCAGCGCCAGCCCGAGGCACTCCTCGATCTGCTTGACGAAGGTCTTGGCGTAGCCGAGGCTCGGGTCCTTCATCCGGTCCCTGCCCAGGATCAACATGGTGAGCTCGGCGAGATAGTCGCCGGTGAGCACATCGAGTTGCCCGCCTTCGAGCATCTCGCGCATGGCGCTGAGCCGATCACCATAGAACCCGGAACAGTTGCCGATGCGGATGACATCCGAATCGGCGGCCAACTTACTCATCAGCCGGAGGCCTCCCTTGCGGTGGAGTTCGCGTTCCGGTGTTCAGCATCACATCCGCCCGCGAAAAAATCAAGCGCGCGTGCTTGTTAATAGTTGAAGCAGGTCAGGCCCCTCCACAGGGGCAACCCAGGGGACCCAGCAGAATGGCCTCATGTCCACCGACCTCACCGTTGTCCTGCTGCTCGCCCTGTCCGGGTTCTTGATCGGCGGCGCGTACTCCACGTGGAAGACCTCCCGCCCGCTCTCCATCTCCCTCGCGGTCTGCGCCGTCCTCGCCGCAGGCGGCGCCATAGCCTGGGGCTTCGCGTAGCGACTGCGATCAGTCGAACCCCTTCTTCGCGGTGCGCAGTGCGGCCTCGTCGAAGGCGCGGATGCGGGCGGTCTCGCGGGCGGCGCGCCAGACGAAACCCCATTCGACCGGCGGTGCGTCGGCGATGGGCAGATAGACGACATCGGGGCGCAGGTAGAACTTGGTGACCTGGGCGCCGCAGACGAAGGCGCCGGCGCCTGCTCCGATCATGGTGAGGACTTCCTGGAAGGTGTGCGCGGTACGGCCGTGTGGGATCGGTCTACCGTTCGGGGTCTGCCGCGGGATGCGGTCGTCCAGCACCGACTGCGGCAGGCTGCTCGGCATCCGCAGCAGGGTGAACTCGGCCAGGTCTTCCAGTGAGATCGACTCCCGCCCGGCCATCGGGTGCTTCGCGGGGATGGCGAGCATGCGCCGATCGCTGATCAGCGTGGGCCCGGTGACCAGATCCGGTTCGTCGATAGGGCGGCTGATCAGCACCATGTCGTAGGCATCGCTGCGCCAGCCGTCCAGACCGTCGGTGATCTGCACCTCCCGGATGCGCACCTCCGCGCCCGGATGTTCGACCCGGAAGTTCTCCGTGGTGCGCAGAATCAACTGTCCGGCAGCGGCCCCCACGAAGCCCACCGTGAGGACGCCCTCGATGCCGCGGCCGGCATCGGTCGCGCGGCGCACCGCCTGCTGGATCTGTTCGTGACCGCGTCGCAGGTCGTCGCGCAACTGCCGACCGATGGGCGTGAGCGCGACGCGGCGGCTGGTGCGTTCGAACAAAGGCGCGCCGATGCGGCGTTCCATCCGCTGGATGGTCTGACTGATGCGGCCGGTGGACACCCGCAACCGTTCGGCGGCCCGGCTGAAGTGCAGTTCCTCGGCCACCGCCAAGAACGCCTCGATTTCGTTCCGTTCCAACACTTTTGCTCGCTCTCGATTGTTTAGTCGATGTGAACGACCGTTGCCGACCGTGTCGTTGTTACGGAGGCCGCGCGATCCGATGCTCGGAAGTGGCGATTGCTCGAGCCATTGCGAAAGGAAAAGTCATGAGCGGCAACACCAAACACACACTGGTTCTCGGTGGCACCGGGAAGACCGGCGGCCGGATCGTCGAACGCCTGCGGGCGCGCGGGGTGCAGGTGCGGGTCGGATCCCGATCGGCGCAGCCGCCGTTCGACTGGGACAATCCAGCCACCTGGGCTCCGGCGCTCCTGGACGTCGAGGCCGTCTACATCACCTTCCAGCCCGATCTCGCGGTCCCCGGCGCACCCGACACGGTGCGCGCCTTCGGGGAGATGGCCGCGACGGCCGGATGGTCTTGCTGTCCGGCCGCGGCGAGGAGGAGGCGCAGGCGGCGGAAGAGCTGCTCGCACAGGTGCATCCGGGATTGACCGTCATCCGCTCCAGCTTCTTCGCGCAGAACTTCGACGAAGGCCACTTCGCGGAGGAGATCAAGGCCGGTCAGCTGGTACTGCCCGTCGGTGAGGTGGTGGAACCGTTCATCGATATCGATGACATCGCCGACCTCGCGGTCGCCGCCCTCACCGAGGACGGGCACGCCGGTCAGATCTACGAAGTGACCGGCCCGCGGCTGCTCACCTTCGCCGAGGCGGTCGCCGAAATCGCCGCCGCCGCAGGGCGTCCGATCGAGTTCGTGCAGGTCGCGCCGGAGGACTACGCGGACGCGGCGCGCAGCCAGGGCCTGCCGGACGAACTGGTCGACTTCCTCATCTACCTGTTCACCACGGTGCTGGACGGCCGCAACGCCCACGTGACGGACGGCATCGAGCGCGGGCTGGGTCGCAAGCCGGGCGATTTCGCCGATTACGTGCGCAAGACCGCCGCCACCGGCGTCTGGAATGCGTAATAGCAAGTGCGACAATAGGTTCCTCCGCGCCGACCGCCCGGTGCTCGGCGACCGGGTTCGAACCGCCGGTCCAAGTCGGCTCACCAGACCGCTGGCGGTCGGCCGTCGATGAACCGTAATCGGGAGCCGGCGAACCGGCTGCGGGTCGCCTGAAATTCGGATACCACAACGCCCCGTCCGTCCGCCGATACGTGCGGTTCGGCCGGGGCGTTGTCGCACCCGACGCACTAATCGTCCGTACGACAGGTCGGCCGTGACCGGGCGCAGGAAAACCGACACGGCCTCGACCTGGGGTTCCGGTTTTCGCCAGCCAGGGGCTGACTCAGTTCCTCGACAACCGGAAGATGCGCAGGTCTTCCGGTACGCCACTGAGCGGGGCGGCGAAGAAACTGCGTCGGTAGGGCTTGACGGTCAAGCCCAGTTCCGCGAGTGTTTCCGGCTCCAGTGACCGGAGGGTGGCCTCGGAGATCATGGTGTTGCCGTTGCCGCCCGCCTCCATGACGCGCGCGGCGATGGTGACGTCGACGCCGAGCCAGTCGCCGCCGATCTCCCGCGGTGAACCGGTGTGCAGGCCCATTCGCATCCGCGGGCGATAACCGCGCAAATCGATGTCGGCCAGGTTGCGCCTGGCCTGTATCGCGGCGCGCACGGCGCGGTCGGCCGAGGGAAACACGGCCATGAGCCCGTCGCCCATGCGCTTCACCACCCGGCCGCCGCGTTCGGCGATCGGCGGTTCGATGGCTTTGGCGACCTCACGCAGCAGTTCGAGGGTCGCCTCGTCGCCCGCCGTCAGCGACCAACTGGAGAAGGCGACCAGGTCGGTGAACATGACAGTTATTTCTTCGCTACCCTTGCCGCGGCCGACCCGCTCCAGCATGGCCTGCCAGACCTGGAGCGCGCCGAAGCCGATCTCGCGCGCCGCGCTCGGGGTGTCGCCCACCAGCTTGTCGGCGGCCCTGGCGACCGCGCGGGCGCCCCCCGGCCCGCTGACCGACAGCGGATCGCCGAAGGACGGGTCACCCGGAAGTTGTTCGCGCGCTTTGCGCAGCACCCCGATGAGGTCCGGCCGCTGGTTGGCCGCGTTCATCAGCGCGGAGATCTGCGCCTTGCGAAGAGGCGCCGAACGCCGGGCGCCGCCCGCCTCCTCGGCGGGCACCAGCGGAATCACGACCTCGGGTTCGACACCGCCGTTGTCCTCCGGCCGCGACCCAGGCTCGGCACCGCCGGAAGGTGTATCGCTCACGCCCCGAGCGTATCTCAGCCACACGGCCCGCTGCTGCCTACTCGCGAACGCCACCCGACACCTCCCGCCGCCTCCCGATCGGACGGAGCGACCATCCCGACCGGTTTGCAGACCGATAGCGAGATGGTTGCCGAATCCGAATTAATGCTACTGCTGGTATCAGCATTTCGGCAGTGACGGCGGGCACAGGGAAAGCAGGCAGGACGAGCCCGTCGTATCGCTCACCGAACGACCGGGGCCGGTACGCACAAGCGCCACCGGCCCGGCGCCGAAGGGGGATTTCTCCGGGCGCCGGGCCGGTGGCCCGCACAGTCCGCCGGGCAGTGGCGGGCAGTGCTACCGGGTACGCGGACCTCCCGACAAGGTCGCGTCCCCCGAGCCCGAGCGGCGAGGGAGGGCAGCTCGGGCAGTCTTCGGTTTTCTCAGGCGTCGCGCTTGTTCACCACGACCAGGGCCGCGCCGAACACGATGGCGACGAAGGCCGCGAAGTAGAGCAGCGCGGGCCAGGCGCCCCAGTGCCACGGCAAGCCGGTGTCCTCGAGACCGAGGAAGCGGTTCGCGTTCTGGAAGGGCAGGAACACCTGGATGTTGCGGCCGTACTTGCCGAACGCGCCGATGATCGGCTCGATCAGCACCGGCCAGACGATCAGCAGCGACAGCGCGCCCGCCGACTGGCGGATCAGGGCGCCGACGCCCACCGAGAGGAAGACGACCAGCGCGGCGAAGATCGGGACCGCGTAGAAGACCTTCAGGTCGCCGTCGGTCAGGCTGAGCTTGCTGCCGACATCGCTGTCGGTCAGCGCCTTCAGAATGAGGAAGCTGAGGAAGGTCAGGATCGCGGAGAGCACCGCGGCGCCGACCGCGATCATGCTCGCCTTGGTGACCAGCACCGTGGAACGGTGGGGCGCGGCGAGGAAGGTGGCCTTGATGGTGCCGAAGCGGTATTCGCTCGTCACCGCCAACGCGGCCAGGATCATGATCAGGATGTAGCCGAAGCCCGGAATGAACGAGACGCCGGTGATGCCGAGGCCCGCCATCACGTTCTCCGCGTACGGCGGTTCCGGCGCGATCGTCGGGTCGTCCTGGTAGGCATTCATCGACACGTTCAGCAGCAGGCTGAACAGCGCCGTGATACCCAGGGCGAAGACCACCGTCAGGGCGGCGCACCACCAGGGCGACCTGGTCGAGGTGAGTTTGATTCGTTCCGCTGCCAACACGCCCATCAGAGCGCACCTCCCATCGCTGTGTAGGACGCGGCGTCCGCGGGTCCCTTCGTGGTTACGCCGGCTGCCGCCTCCGGGCCCGTCGCTCCCGCCGGATCGAAACCTTCGCCGTGGTACTGCACCGAACCACCCGTCATCCGCATGAACGCCTCCTCCAGCGAGGCCCGCTGCGGCGAGAGCTCGAACAGCGTGATGTCGTTCGCGCCCGCCAGCTTGCCGACCGCGTCGCTCGGGACGCCCGCCACCAGCAGCGCGGGTCCGTCCGCGCCCGCCCCGTCCTCACGGACGGTCATCCCGTTGGACGTGAGCAGGCTGCGCAGCTGGTCCAGCTGCGGGCTACGCACCCGGACCGACTGCTCGGAGGCGCGCTCGATGAACTCGCGCGTGGTGGTGTCGGCGATCAACTGACCGCGCCCGATCACCACCAGGTGCTCGGCGGTCTGCGCCATCTCGGAGAGCAGATGGCTGGAGACCAGCACGGTGCGCCCCTCGGCCGCCAACCGCTGCATGAACCGGCGGATCCACAGGATGCCCTCCGGGTCGAGGCCGTTCACCGGCTCGTCGAACAGCAGCACCTCGGGATCGCCGAGCAGGGCGCCCGCCAAGCCGAGCCGCTGCGACATGCCGAGCGAGAAACCGCCCGCGTTCTTGCCCGCGACCTCGGAGAGTCCGACCAGCCGCAGCACCTCGTCCACCCGGGACTTGGCGATGCCGTTGGACGCCGCGAGCCATTGCAGGTGCGAGCGCGCCGAACGGTTGGGATGCACCCATTTGGCGTCCAGCAGCGCGCCGACGGTTCGTAGCGGATGATCCAGGTCGTGGTACGGCTTGCCCTTGATGAGCGCGGTACCCGCGGTCGGCTTGTCGAGGCCCAGGATCATCCGCATCGTCGTGGACTTGCCTGCGCCGTTCGGTCCCAGGAAGCCCGTCACCTGTCCGGGTCGCACGGTGAAGGACAGATCCTGAACCGCGGCGGTCTGGCCGTAATGTTTGGTCAGGCCCCTCAGTTCGATCATGCCGTCCAGCATTCCGCAAAACCGCGGCTCGCGCGTCACTACAAAGACGTCAATCGCGTCATCCTTGCGGATGAGTCGCCCCTGAGTGCGTGGGTTCAGAGCTCCGGGGAGGACGCCTGAGCCCAGAAACGCTTGGGGATGCGGCCCGCCTGTCTGGCCAGGTAGCCCGCGCGCACGGCGTCGGCCATCGCGGCGGCCATCAGCTCGGGGTGCTTCGCCCGGGTGACGGCGGTGGCGAGCAGCACCGCGGAGCAGCCGAGCTCCATGGCGAGGGCGGCGTCGCTCGCGGTGCCGATGCCCGCGTCCAGGATCACCGGCACGCCCGCGGCGGCCACGATCATCTCGATGTTGTGCGGGTTGCCGATGCCGAGACCCGTGCCGATCGGAGCGCCGAGCGGCATGACGGCGGCGCAGCCCGCGTCCTCCAGGCGCCGCGCCAGCACCGGGTCGTCGGAGGTGTAGGGCAGCACGACGAACCCCGCGTCCACCAATTGCTCGGCGGCGCTGAGCAATTCGATCGGATCGGGCAGCAGGGTCCGCTCGTCGGCGATGACCTCGAGCTTCACCCAGTTGGTGTCGAGCGCCTCGGCGGCCAGCTGCGCGGTAAGCACGGCCTCGGCGGCGGTGCGACAGCCCGCGGTGTTCGGCAGCGGCATGATGTCCAGGCGTTTCAGCAGGTCGAGCACGCCGGTCCCGCCCGCGGCGTCCACCCGGCGCATGGCGACGGTGGTCAGCTCGGTGCCGGAGGCGACCAGCGCCTCCTCGAGCACGGCGAGGCTTTCGGCGCCGCCGGTGCCCATGATGAGCCGGGAACCGAACTCGCGGTCGGCGATGCGTAGCGGCGCGTTACCCACCTTGAACCGCCGTCAGGACCTCGATGCTCCAGCCGCGGCCGACGGGCTCGTCCCAGCGCGACTTCGGGAACACCGCGCCGTCCACCGCCAGCGCCACGCCCTGGCAGGGCAGCTCGAGGCGGGCCAAAAGCTCACGGACGGTGAGTGGTTCGGCGAATTCGTGATCCTGCCCGTTCACGGTGACGCCGATGGGGACGGATGTCGCGGTCATCGAACTCCTCCTGCGGTGGATAGGGACGACGCTCTCGGCGTCGTCGAAAAGCGTTGTGGGTCGGCGGCTTCCGCTTCGGGCAGCACCGCGCCGGACAACAGGCTCAGTACCGCGTCGACGGTCAGCGGCACGGTGAGCATGCCGTTGCGGCCGTGCCCGGTGGCGGCGATCACCCGGTCGGTGAGCCTGCCGATCAGCGGCAGGTTGTCGGGGCTGCCGGGCCGGGAACCCGCGGCCGCCTCGGCCAGTTCGTATTCGCCGATGCCGGGCAGCACGGCCTCGGCGTCGGCGATCAGGTCGCGGACGCCCGCCACGGTCACGGCCGTGTCGAAACCCGCCTCGTATTGCGTTGCGCCGACGACGATTCCGTCCCGGCGCGGGACCAGATACACCGGCCTGCCGTGCACCCTGGCCCGGATCACCCGCCGCGGCGCGGGCGCGGCGCCCGGCCGATGGCGCAGGCGCAGGATCTCCCCCTTGACAGGTCGCACCGGAAGGTCCGGCCACAGCCCCGCCGAGGCGGCGCCGGCGGCGAGCACGATCTGGTCGAAGGCGAGCGCGTCGAGATCGGTGACCTCCTCGGCGCGCAGTTCGACGCCCGCGGCGGCCACGGCGTGCCGCAGGCCGTCGAGCAGGCGCCGGTTGTCGATGGCGGGTTCGGCCGCCGCCAGCAAACCCGCGCGCACGGTGCGCGCGAGCGCCGGTTCCAGTTCGCGGACGCCCGCGCGGTCCAGCACGCGCAGCTCGTGACCGTGTCCGCCGACCCAGTCGGCGACGGTGCGCAGATCGGCGGCATCGGCGCCGTCCAGCGCGACGGTCAGGGTCTCGTCGGCGACGAAGACCTCCGCGCCGGAGACGGATTCCAGCCGCGCCGCGAACTCCGGCCAGCGGGCGAGCGCGGCCGCGCCGAATTCCAGAACGCGATCCTCACCGGGCCAGCCCTCGGACAGCGGCGCCAGCATCCCCCCGGCTACCCACGAGGCGCCCGATCCGACGGCGGGATCGAACAGCGTGACCTGCCATCCCGCCTCGGCGGCCCGCCACGCCACCGCCAGCCCGATGGCGCCGCCACCGACGACGGCGAGAGTCCGCATTCTGTCCACCTACCTCATCCGCGGGGGTACCCGGGCGCCATGTCAGCGCGCCGCGGCCGCCGCGCCCGACCCGCCTCCTGTTCGCATCCCCACGGTAGCGCGGCTACCGTCGAAGACGTGCAACCCTCCCTCCCGAACCGAACGCTGCCGCCACGGGAGCGCCTGGCCACCGCGCGGCTCTATCTGTGCACCGACGCCCGGCGCGAGAAGGGCGATCTGGCCAGGTTCGCCGAAGCCGCGCTCGCGGGCGGGGTCGACATCATCCAGCTCAGAGACAAGGGATCACCGGGCGAGGCCAAGTTCGGGCCGATGGAGGCCAAGGCGGAGCTCGGCGCGCTCGCGGAGCTGAAGGCCGCCACCCGCAGGCACGGCGCGCTGCTCGCGGTGAACGACCGCGCCGATATCGCGCTGGCCGCGAACGCCGACGTGCTGCACCTCGGCCAGGGCGACCTCCCGCCCTGGTACGCGCGCCGCATCCTCGGACCGGACGTGGTGATCGGCCGCTCGACGCACAACAGGGCACAGGCTGGTCTGGCCGCCATCGATGAGCACATCGACTACTTCTGCACCGGTCCGGTGTGGTCGACGCCGACCAAGCCCGGCCGCCAGGCCGCGGGCATCGAGCTGATCCGCTCCACCGCCGACGCGCACCCGACCAGGCCGTGGTTCGCCATCGGCGGCATCGATCAGCAGCGGCTGCCCGAGTTGCTCGCGGCGGGCGCGGACCGGATCGTGGTGGTGCGGGCGATCACCGAGGCCCGCGATCCCGAGGCCGCGGCCCGCGAACTGAAGTCCGCGCTGCTCGCCAACAGCAGGACGTAGTCAGCCCAGGATCTGTCCCCTGGTCAGCGAGAGCACGGCGACGGGGGACGGTAGTTCTCCGGCTTCGGGTTCGTTCTCGGTGATCCGCGCGACGCCGCCCGGCCCTTCGGGATCCGAGTGCAGCCAGATGAAGCCCTGGTCGGCGAGGTCGACGGTGCGCGGAAGGGCCGCGGCGAGGGCACGCGAGTCGTCGAGCTCGGCGAGGCTGGCGCGGGCCGGGACCGCACGCAAGGCGGGCCAGGCCACGGCGAAACCGGGATGCAGCGGCCGCGCGTCGACCTCGTCCTCCGGCACCCAGGCCAGTTCGACGCTCTCCCGGTTGGCGCTGGTCGGCAAGGTCATCACCGCGTCGGCGATCACCGTGGTGTAGGTCCAGCCGCTGAGCGCGGACGCCGTGATGCGTTCGGCGCGCACCCGGACGTCGACGGGATGGATGCCCGCCTCCTCCCAGGCTTCGCGCACCGCCGCGTGCACCGGGGTCTCGTGGCTGTCGCGGGCGCCGCCGGGCAGCGCCCAGGTGCCGCCCTGGTGACTCCACAGGGCGCGGTGCTGGAGCAGCACCGCCGAGCCACCCGCCGCGAGCGGCGCGCGCAGCAACAATCCGGCAGCGCCGAACCGCCCCCAATGCTTCAGGCCGTCCGGGCCTCGCGACCACCCGTCGCCGTCACCGCGCATCGCTAACCATCCTCATCCAGCCGTTGACGTGTCCGCACCGCAGAGCGGACAGCAGGGGGTGTTCGACACGCCACGGCACCGGTAGGACCACAATAAACTGCGACGCAGGGGCACAGGTGGGACGCGGACCCGGAGGTGGACGATGGCTCGGACCGAGCAGCTGGCGGCCGGGCGGCCGCCGTCGGCCGCCGCCGAGCCCGCGCGCCTGCCGTTCGGCGCCGTGTCCGCCGCGACGGTCCGCGAGCACCTCGATCCCGCCAACCTGCGGTCCTTCGCGAATTCCTCGCCCGGCCGTCTGATCGCCATCGGATTGCTGCTCATCGGCCTGTGCCTGACCGCGGGGGCGGTGACCGCGTCGATGGTGAGCGATCGCCAAGAAGCGCTACGCATTCTGCTCGACGACACCGAGCCCGACGCGCACTCCGCGCACCGCCTCTACACGTCGCTGTCCATCGCCGACGCGGCCGCGAGCACCGCGTTCATCTCGGGCGGCGTCGAGCCGGAAGCGGTGCGCGACAGATACTCCCAGGCGGTCGGCGAGGCGGCGGCCGAGCTGGTCGCCCAGTCCGGACACACCGTCGGCCACCCCGATCCTGGCGCGGATGTGCGGCTGCGCACCGGCATCGCGACCGAGCTACCGGTGTACGCCGGGCTGATCGAGGCCGCACGCACCAACAACCGCAGCGGGTATCCGGTCGGAGCGGCCTATTTGAGCGAAGCGTCGAACCAGATGCAGACCACCCTGCTTCCGATGGCCGAGGAGTTGCAGGACCACCGCGCCGAGGCCGTGAACGCGGCGCAGCGGGCCCACGTCCGTCCGCCGTGGATGGCCATCGGCTTGCTGATCCTCGTGCTCGCCGTGCTGGTCTGGGCGCAGACCCAGCTGGCGCGACGGTGGCGGCGCACCTTCAACGCCGGTCTGCTGCTCGCCTCCGCCGCGATGCTGGCTCTGTTGGCGTGGACGGTGATCGCCGGATCGGTCTCGGCCACTTCGATGATCAGCGGACGCGACGACGGCGCCGTGCCCGCTTCCCGGCTGATCGAAGGCCGCATCCTCGCCCAGCAGGCGCGCGCCGCGGAGACGCTGAAACTGGTGCGGCGCGATGCGACCGGCTACTACGACCGCACCTTCGACGCCGGCATCGCCCGCCTCGACGAGCTGCTCGGCGGCTACCCGCATGCGGCGCCCGCCACCGAGAGCGTCGCGAGTGCCCGTGCCGCGCTGGACCGTTGGCGCGCGTCGCACCACCGGATGAACGAAGCGCTCGCGCGTGGCGACTTCATCGGCGCGGCCGCGGTGGCCACCGGACCCGGCGCGGCCCAGTCGACGGCGCACGTCGAAGCGCTGGACCGCTCGCTCGGGGACGGCATCACCGATACGCGAAACACCTTGCGCGACGACATCTCCCAGGCCGTCCGGGTACTCGACTATCTCGCGACCGGCGCCATGGCGCTCGGCATCGTCGCCGCCGCCTACGTCGGCGTCGGTCTCTGGCCTCGATTGCGAGAATATCGATGAACACCGCACCGATGAGCACAGCGCGCGGCCTGTTGGCCGCAGCGGTCGCCGCCACCGCCTTCCTCGGTGGCTGCGCGGCCGGGCCCGACCCGGTCGACCACGCCACGATCGGCACTTACACCGAACCGCCGCTGCCCGCGCAAGCCAGCCCGCTGAACACCGACGCGCCGCTGCCGAGCGCCACCGAACCGGAGTGCGGCGACCCGACCGCCAGCCTGCGCCCCACCGGCTCCGGCCGCGCCGCCAGCGGGCCGAACATCGACGCCATCCGCGCCCGCGGCAGGTTGCTCGTCGGCTTGGACACCGGAAGCAACCTGTTCAGCTTCCGCGATCCGGTCAGCGGCACCATCGTCGGCTTCGACGCCGACATCGCCCGCGAGATCGCGCGCGATCTGCTCGGCAGTCCGGATCTGATCGAATTCCGCAGCCTCGCCTCGGCCGACCGCGAGAAGGTGCTCCAGGAACGCACGGTGGACGTGGTGGTCAAGACGATGACCATCACCTGCGAGCGCCGCGAAAAGGTCGCGTTCTCGACCGTCTATCTGCGGGCCGACCAGCGGGTGCTGGTCATGAAGAACTCCGGCATCACCGGCGTCGCCGATCTCGCGGGCAAGCGGGTGTGCGTGGTGAGCGGCACCACCTCGCTGGACCGGCTCCGGCTCGAACAGCCCGCCGCCACCATCCTGACCGTGCCTACCTGGGCCGATTGCCTCGTCGTCCTGCAACAGCGGCAAGTCGACGCGGTGAGCACCGACGACGCGATCCTGGCCGGCTTGGCAGCGCAGGATCCGTACACCGAGTTGGTCGGCGACAGCATCAGCGCCGAGCCGTACGGCATCGGAATCCATAAGGACGCCGACGATTTGGTGCGGTTCGTGAACGGCACGCTGGAGCGGCTGCGCACCGACGGCACCTGGACCAGGATCTACCAGCAGTGGCTGGCGGTACTCGGTCCGACGCCCGCTCCGCCCGATGCCGCGTACCAGGACTGAGGCGATGACGACGCGATACCACCCCTTCCCGCGACCGGAGGACGACCGGCCCGCTGGTGGTTCCGTGCCGTCCGGGTCGGAGTCACGGGAGTCCGAGGCGCCGCCGACCATTCGCTGGTCCGATCCGGTTGATCACCATGGTGAGGCCGGGTCGGTCTGTGGCGCAGGGGATTCCGGCGAAGATTCCGGTACGACCAGTGCGTCCCCGGACTCCGAAGACGAGCACACCCGGCCGGCCAGGCCCGGCGACGGTGGTGTGCCGACCGAGGCGAGCACGCCGGAAATCGAAGCGCCGCAATCGAACCGATCGGACGAGCCACCCGGCACCGTGGCGGTCGCGCCCGAGCCGCCGGGCACCATGGCGGTCGCCCTGGAACCGCCCGGCACGACGGCCGCCCCGGCCCTCGACGAGACCCGGCGCTCCGAGCCGGATTCCGGTGGTGCATCGCGCACTTCGGGTCGTAGCGTGCGTACCGCACGTTCTCGGCCTTCGATGCGCAGGCTCGGCGGCGGCCTGGTGCCGATACCGGCGGTGCCGCCGACAGATCCGATGTCGGCCGTGCTCACCGATCCGGTGGTGTCCGAGGGCAGGCGCTTCTGTTGGCGCTGCGGCAATCCCGTGGGCCGAGCCACCGCCGTGCGTCCGTCGACGACGGTCGGCACCTGCGAGACCTGCGAGGCGCCTTACGATTTCCGTCCGTCGCTGCACCCTGGCGACATGGTGTCCGGCCAGTACGAGATCCAGGGTTGCCTGGCGCACGGCGGACTCGGCTGGATCTACCTCGCCATCGACCGCAATGTCAGCGACCGGTGGGTGGTGCTCAAGGGCCTGCTGCACGCGGGCGACGCGGAGGCGCAGGCCGTGGCGGTGGCCGAGCGCCAATTCCTCGCCGAGGTCGCCCATCCCAGCATCGTCAAGATCCACAACTTCGTCGAGCATCCCGGTTCGGACGGCTCGCCCATCGGCTACATCGTGATGGAGTACGTCGGCGGGCAGTCGCTGCGCGCGGTCCTGGACACCTTCGAACGGCCCGCGCGGATGCCGGTCGCCGAGGCGATCGCGTACGTGCTGGAGATCCTGCCCGCGCTGGACTACCTGCATTCGATCGGCCTGACCTACAACGACCTCAAGCCGGACAACATCATGATCACCGAGGACCAGGTCAAACTGATCGACCTCGGCGCGGTCTCCACCATCGAGGCGTACGGAAACCTTTACGGCACCAGGGGTTTCCAGGCGCCCGAGATCGCCAAGACCGGTCCGACGGTGGCCTCCGACATCTTCACGGTCGGCCGCACGCTGGCGGTGCTCACCCTGAACATGCCCATGGAGCGCGGCCGCTACCAGGACGGAATCCCGGATCCCGCCGAGCATCCCGTGCTGCGACGCTACGAGTTCTTCCACCGGCTGCTGCTCAGCGCCACCGATCCCGACCCGGCGCGCCGGTTCGGCTCGGCCCGCGCGATGGCCGCGCAGCTGGCGGGCGTGCTGCGGGAGATCCTCGCGCTGGACACCGGCACCGAGCATCCACAGTTGTCCACAGTGTTCAGTCCACAGCGCACCAGCTTCGGCACCGACGAACTGATCAGGCAGACCGACGCCTACGCCGACGGCATAGGCCGCAGCAGCCTGCTGCAAGCCTCGGAAATCGCCGCCGCGCTGCCGATTCCGCTGATGGACCCCGCCGACCCCTCCGCTCCCCTGCTCGCCGCCGCGGTACACCCGGAGCCGCGCCAAGCGCTGGACGCCCTCGAGGAGGCGCGGGATCGGGCGGCCGCCGACCCCGAGAACGCCCCCGAGACTTGGGATCTGGAGCTCTCGCTCGCCGAGGCGCGGGTGCGGCTGGACATGGGCGAGTCGGCGGCGGCGCTGTACCTGCTGTCCCGCATCCGGACCTACGACTGGCGCATCGACTGGTACACCGGGCTCGCGGAGCTGCGGGAGCAGAACTACGAGCGCGCCTTCGCGGCATTCGAGGCCGTGCTGCATGTGCTGCCCGGCGAGATCGCGCCCAAGCTCGCCCTCGCCGCCACCGCCGAACTCGTTTTGCAGCACTGGGATTCGCCGGATCCCGAGCAGTGGCGCGCCTACGCGGAGAAGTTCTACGGCACCGTCTGGCGCACCGACCGCGCGGTGGTGAGCGCGGCGTTCGGGCTGGCCAGGCAGCTGGCCGCCGCGGGCGAGGTCGAAGCCGCGGTGGACGCGCTGGACGAGGTGGCCACATCCGCGCGCTGCTACACCGTGGCGCGGATGACCGCGGTGCTGTTGCTGCTCACCGCGTCTCCGGTCGCCGAGCTCGACGAGTCGACACTGCACTTGACGGCCTCGCGGGTGCAGGCACTGCCCCCCGGTGAGAGTCGCACACCGCAGATGCGTGTGCTCGTCCTCGGCGCCGCCCTGGCCTGGCTGCAAGCAGGCAACACCCCGAAACGCCCGAACGCCAAGCTCTTAGGCGCCACGTTCACCGAACGCGACCTACGCGACGGCACCGAATCCGGCCTCCGCGCCCTCGCCCGCCACGCCCCCGGCCGCAAACACCGCTACGCCCTCGTCGACCTCGCCAACTCCATCCGCGCCAAAACCTGGTTCTGACAGACCCGGCGCCGCGGCGGATTCTCGCTCTCCATCGCGCGTCGATGTTTCAGCGCTGCGGTAGTCAAGGGAGTCTGCGGCCTCGAACCACGTGCCTGGGGTCCGAGGCTGGAGGCTCGACAGCGGTGGTGGTTATGCGTCCGGGGTGAGGTGGGTGGTCAGGAAGTCGATCTGGTCGGCGACGATCTGCTCGACCGCCGGCGGGTGATAGACGGTGAAGTGGTCGGCGTCGTAGTGCTTCAGAACGGCCTGCGGCGCGGTGGCGGCCACCCGTCCGGCGATAGCGGGATCGATGAGGTTCTCCCGTTCGCTGGCGCACACCAGCAACGGGCAGCGTACGCGGGGAGCGGCGGATGCGGCGTTGTAGAACAGCATGCCGAGTCCGGAGGCCGCCGTGATCCGATTGTCGAAGCGGTACCCCGGTGGCATTACCGACTGCCATCCTTCGAGGGCGCCGGGCTGGTTCACGAATGCTGGTTCGCCCGGTTTTCCGACCAGTGGGACGTAGCGGCGTGGCCGTCGGAGTGCGGCGCGTGTCAGGTCGGCGGCGATCGGGGCCGTGAACCGCAGGAGATGCCGCACTCCCGCTCGGGACACGACGGCACGCCCGCTGAAGACCGGGCACTGGACGACCGCGGCACGCAGATCGTGGTGGCGGGCGGCTGCGGCAAGGACGTGACTGGCGCCGAAGGAGGTGCCCCAGAGCGCGATCCGGTGCGGATCCAGTTCGGGCCTGGAGCGGGCGAAAGCCAGTGCGGCGTCGACATCTTCGGCGTAGCGACGCTGGCTCACCAGCTGGCGTGGATGACCGCCCGATTCGCCGAGGTGACGAAAGTCGAAGGCCACCACCGCGAACCCGGCCTGTGAGAACCACTTCTCGTACTGCGCGAGCATCATCTCGTGTGTCGCGCCGCCGCCGTGGACGAGAACGACAGCCGGGTGCGGACCGGGGCGCTCGGGCAGCGTCAGCCATGCCGCGCATTCGTCTGCTCCGGACGGGAATGTAGTGCGAATCGTCATGCGACCCTCCGTTTGGGTACGTTGTACGTGAACGACGATCAGTCAATCACGTACAACGTACTTAAACAAGGGAGGCTCATGCCGGCACCTAGAAAGTTCAGCCGGGAGCAGCTGCAGACGGCCGCCCTGGCGCTGGTCGACGAGCAGGGACTCGCCGGTCTGACCATGCGCAACCTCGCCGCCGAACTCGGGACGGGGGCGATGACGATCTACAACTACGTCGACGGTCGCGAGGGTCTCGAAGAATTGGTCACCGAGGCCGTGATGACCGAGACGCAGTGGACCGAGGAGGGCGGCGATTGGGAGACGCGCGTTTTCGCGATCGCCGAGGCCATCTGGCGTACAGTGCGCGCGCACCCGCACGCCATCCCACTGATCCTGACCCGGCGCAGCTTCGACGTCCCCACCCTGACACCCGCCGAGGCGCTGCTGCAGGCTCTCGCCGACTCCGGAAGATCAGGGCTCGATCTGCTGGTCGCCTTCCGCGCGGTATCCGGCTTCGTGACCGGCTTCGCCCAAGCCGAACTCACCAACCCCCTCTCGGCACCCGCCGATAGAGACCGCGCCGCTGCCACCGAACGCGTCGCACAACTACCCGCCGACCGATTCCCCCGACTGATCGAGATCGCCCACGCGGCCGCCGCCGGAGATCCGGAAATCGAATTCCGCGACGGAATGAAGATCGTCCTGGCCGGACTCCGAGCCAAGTTCTGATCGGAGTGCACGGCGGCCGGGGCGGATCCGGGCGCGGGAGCAGTCGGCGTCCGGGGAGCCCGCGGGCCGCGCCGTTCCGGGGGCAGCCGGAGCGGCTGGAGGGAGGCGAGGGCATCGCTCCCGACGGCCCGCGGGTCGGCCCGGATACCTGGCGACCCCGATCCGCCTTCTATGCTGGCGCACCGACCCTGAGGATTCCGTGAGGTTTTCTAGTCCTCGACGATCTGGCTCGCGGCGCGGGCGATGGCCAGTTCCTCGTTGGTCGGCACCACCAGGACGGCGACGGGTGCGTCCGGTGGTGAGATGAGGCGGGCGGTGCGGTCGGCGGCGTTGTTGCGCGCCGGGTCGACTTCGATGCCGAAACCGGACAGACCGGCCAGGGCGTCGGCGCGGACCTGGGGGCTGTTCTCGCCGACACCGGCGGTGAAGGTGATGGCGTCGACGCCGCCGAGCTCGATCAAGTACGCGCCGAGGTAGCGGCGCAGCCGGTGGATGTAGACGTCGTAGGCCAGCCGGGCCGCGGCGTCGCCCGCGTCGATCAGCCGTCGCAGCTCGCGGAAATCGTTGACGCCGGAGAGGCCCTTGATACCGGAATTGCGGTTGAGCAGCTCCTCGATCCGGTCGACGTCGAAGTTCGCCGAGCGCACCAGGTGGCCGATGATGCCCGGGTCGATGTCACCGCCCCGCGTGCCCATCACCAGTCCCTCCAGCGGAGTCAGCCCCATGCTGGTGTCGATCGGACGCCCGCCGCGGATCGCCGACGCGGACGCACCGTTGCCGAGGTGGAAGACGATCTGGCGCAAGGTATTCGGATCCCGATCGAGCACCTCCGCGACCCGTCCTGACACGTATTCGTGCGAGGTGCCGTGGAAGCCGTATCTGCGAATACCATGCGCGGCGGCGATTTTCGCGTCGATGGCGTAGGTCCGCGCCGCCTCCGGCAGGCCGTGGAAGAACGCGGTGTCGAAGACCGCGACCTGCGGCACGCCGGGCAACAGCTCCCTGGTGCTCTCGATGCCGGTGACATTGGCCGGATTGTGCAGGGGGGCAAGGGCGGACAGCTTCGAGATCTCCTCGACCACGTCGTCGGTGATCAGCGTCGGCTCGTAGAACACCTCGCCGCCGTGCACCACCCGGTGCCCGACCGCGCGCACACCCGCACCGGTCAGGTCGTGGCCGGTCTCGGCGAAAATATCGAAGACCAGCTGCAATCCGGCCTTGTGGTCGGCGATCGGCTCGGTACGTTCCACGGTGCGGTCGCCCGCGCGATGCTCGACGGCGCCCTCGCGCTCCCCGATCCGCTCCACCAGACCGGAGGCCGCCACCGCACCCGTCTCCGGGTCCAGCAGCTGGTACTTGATCGACGAGGAACCGGAGTTGATCACCAGCACAAGGTCGTCGTTGCTCATCATGCCTCCTGCGTCTGTTCGAGACCTCGCCCGCGAGCGACGTCCCTACCCGCGGCAACCAGGGTCACCGCGCGTTTGTTCCGTTCCGGCGGGTGCCCGGTGTCACTGCCCCTGCGCCTGGATGGCGGTGATCGCCACCGTGTTGACGATGTCGGCGACCAGCGCGCCGCGCGAGAGGTCGTTGACCGGCTTGCGCAGGCCTTGCAGAACCGGGCCGATCGCGATGGCGCCCGCGCTGCGCTGCACCGCCTTATAAGTGTTGTTGCCCGTGTTGAGATCGGGAAACACGAAGACCGTCGCGTGCCCGGCCACTTCGGAGTCGGGAAGCTTCGCATCGGCGACCGTCGGCTCGATCGCCGCGTCGTATTGAATCGGGCCCTCCACCAAGAGTTCCGGCGCGCGCTCGCGGACCAGTTTCGTCGCGACGCGTACCTTGTCCACGTCGGCTCCGCTGCCGGATTCGCCGGTGGAGTAGGACAGCATGGCGATCTTCGGGTCGATGCCGAAGCGCGCGGCGGTCTGCGCGGAGGAGATCGCGATATCGGCCAGCTGCTCCGAGCTCGGGTCCGGGACGACGGCGCAGTCGCCGTAGGCGAGCACCCGGTCGGCCAGGCACATCAGGAACACGCTGGAGACGGTGGAGACGCCCGGCACCGTCTTGATGATCTCGAAGGAGGGCCGGATGGTGTGCGCGGTGGTGTGCGCCGCGCCGGAGACCATGCCGTCGGCGATGCCCTTGTAGACCATCATGGTGCCGAAATAGGAGATGTCGGCGATGGTCTCGCGGGCGCGCTCCAGCGTCATGCCCTTGTGCTTGCGCAATTCGGTGTATTCGGCGGCGAATTCGTCGAGGTAGCCGGAGGTGCGCGGATCGAGCACCTCGGCCTCGGAGATGTCGACGCCGAGTTCGGCGGCCCTGGCGCGGATGGCGGACTCGTCACCGAGGATGACCAGGTCGGCGATCTTGCGCTGCAGCACACGGCCTGCCGCGCGCAGGATCCGATCGTCGTCGCCCTCGGGCAGCACGATCCGCTTGCGATCGGCCCTGGCCTGCTCGATCAGCTGGTACTCGAACATCTGCGGTGTCACCACCGAGGTACGCGGAACGCTGATGCGCCGCAACAATTCCGGCGCGTCCACGTGCTGTTCCATCAGGGCGAGCGCGGTGTTCACCTTGCGCGGGTTGCCCGCCGACATCCGGCCCCTCGTGCGGTACGCGGCGCTGGCCGTGTCGTAGGTGCCCAGGCTCGTGGTGAGGATCGGCAGCTTCTGCTTCAGGCCCGCCATCAGTCGCGCGACCGCGGGATGGGGCAGCATGCCGCCGTTCATGATCAGGCCGGACAGCGACGGAAAGCCTTCGGCCTCATGGGCGTTCACCACGCTGAGCAGCACGTCGGAGCGGTCGCCCGGCGCGATCACCACCACGCCGTCGACCAGACGCTCCAGGATGTGCTCGGCCGTCATGCCGCCGACCATCACCTTCAGCGCCTCGCGCTGCAACAGTTCCGCGTCGCCGCTGTACATTTCGCCGCCGACCGCCTCGCACAGCTCGGCCATCGTCGGCGCGATCAGCAACGGGACTTCCGGCAGCGACCAGGACGGCACATCGAAACCGTCGAGCAAGGAACAGATCTCGCTCAACTCGTCCGGATCGCAGCGATTCGCGACGATCGCCATCAGCGCCGCGTGCTCCTGCTGCAATTCGCTCGCGCACAGCTCGACGAGCTGCTTGATCTCGTCCGGTCTGCGATCGGCGCCGCGCACCACGAGCAGCACCGGCGCGCCGAGATTCACCGCGATCCTGGCGTTGAAGCGCAGCTCGCTGGGGCTCGCCACGTCGGTGTAGTCGCTGCCGATCACCACCACCGCGTCGCAGGCCTTGGCCACGTCGTGGAAGCGCATCACGATCTCGCTGATCGCGGCGTCCGGATCGGCGTGCACCTGTTCGTAGGTGACGCCGACGGCCTGGGCGTAGTCGATGTCCGCGGTGCTGTGCTCGAGCAGCAGCTCCAGGATGTAGTCGGGCTCGCTGGTCGAGCGGGTGATCGGCCGGAACACCCCGACCCGCGCGGTGGTGGCGCACAGCATCTGCAGCACGCCGAGCGCGACCGTCGATTTTCCGGTGTCGCCCTCCGGCGAGGCGATGTAGACGGTGGACGGAGCGGATTCGACCATGAGCCCGAGCTTAGTGAGCCGACACGCCGGTGCCCGGCCAACCGATGGCAAATATTCGGGAAATCACTTTCGATCGCCGAGGCGATGAGCCGGGCTCGTCGGGCGACGCGGGCGCTCCGCCGAACCCGGTCGCGCCGGTATATTCCGGCCCATGACGACGCAGTTCCCGGACCGGCAGTGGGGTTCGCGCACCAATCTTCTGTCCCGCGTGGCGAACAAGTTCGCCGCGACCAAGCCGGGGTCATGGGTTATTCGCAAGATCACGCCGCTGGATCGCCGGGTGCTGGAACGTACCGACGCCAAGTACACGATCCTGGGACCGATCGGCGCGCCGGTCATCCTGCTGACCACCAAGGGCCGCAAATCGGGTCAGCCGCGCACCCAGCCGCTGCTGTACGTGCACGACGGCGGCACGCTGTACGTCATCGGCAGCAACTTCGGCCAGGCGCACCACCCGGCCTGGACGGCCAATCTGCTCGCCGACCCGAACGCGACGGTCGCCATCGCGGGCGAGCGCATCCCCGTCATCGCGACGCCGGTCGAGGGCGCGGCCAAGGAGCCGATCTTCCAGCGGTTCGTCGAGGTGACCGGCGCGTACGCCGCCTACCGCGATCGCACCACCCGCGATCTACGTATCTTCGCGCTGACCCGCGCCTGATTCGGACGGAGTGGTCAGCGCGACTTACGCAACGTTCAGGAAATTACCGTTCTCCGTGCGGAACGGAATCGGCGTATTATCCGAACATGCCTGCTACGGGGACCGAGCCCCCACGGAATGAGAGAGAAGCGATCGCCGTTGCTGCGAACGCCATCCGGAACCGACTACCGCCGACCTGGGATCTCGGGATCCAAGATCCCCCTCGCGGTGACCGGGGCTACGACGCGGAATTCAGGCTCTACGCGCCGAACCGGCTCGTCATCGTTCTCCTGGTCGAAACCAAGAACGTCGTGCGTGCGCACGACGTCCATCGGCTAGCCGACCAGCTCACCGCCGCCACCTCCCGGCAGCCCGGCAGTAGCGGCATGCTGGTCGCGCGGTACTTGTCCGCCTCAACGCGCCGACGCCTCGAAGAGGCAGGGATCTCCTATGTGGACGCGACCGGCAACATGCTGCTGCGGGCCGACGAAGCGGCGGTGTTCATCTCCGCGAACGGCGCCGACACCGATCCGTGGCGTGGGCCTGGACGCCCACGCGGCACCCTTCAGGGGGAACCTGCCGCGAAAGTCGTTCGTGCTCTGCTCGACTTCCAGAGAGCGTGGAAGATTCGCCATCTCATCGACACCGCAGATGTCGCGACCGGCTCGGCGTATCGAGTGTTGGAGTTCCTCGAGCAGGAGGCCCTGATTGCCCGCGAGGGCAGCGGTGTGACGGTTCCGAACTGGGTAGCTCTGCTACGCCGTTGGAGCGAGGACTACCAGTTCCTGCACACCAACAAGATCACACGATGGATCGCGCCGCGTGGTCTGCCTGCGTTCCTCGATGTCGTCAGCAGTTCAGAGGTCTCCGGATACGCCGTGACTGGTTCGATCGCGGCCGCGGAGTGGGAGTCCTATGCCCCGCCACGCTCGGCGATGATCTACGCCCAAGACCCCGAAGGCGCCGCTGCCGCTTGGGGATTGCGGGCCACCGACACCGGCGCCAACGTGCTGATCGCCGCACCCGCCTACCCTGTCCTTCTCGCCCGAAGTGACGTAGCCCCCCGAGGCATACGTATGGCCTCTGCGGCTCAGGTCGCCACCGACCTGATCAACGGGCCAGGCCGAGCACCATCGGAAGCAAAAGAACTGCTCGAGTGGATGGAGAAGCATGAACAATCTTGGCGCCGTCTCTAGCTCGTTCGACCTGCTCGTCCGTACACGCACCGTGCTACTGGATGCTCTCGAGGCTTTGGTCGAGCACAGGTCCTCGGTGATCGTCATCGGTGCCCAGGCGGTCTACCTGCACACCGGCGGCGTCCAAGTCGCCATCGCTGAGGCAACCAAGGACAGCGATGTCGCGCTCGACACCCGAAGCCTCGGACCGGACCCGACCATCGACGCGGCCATGCAGAAGGCAAATTTCATTCCCAATCCGCAGCAACGGCAACCCGGAGCTTGGGTGAGTCGCGACGGTATTCCCGTCGACATCATGGTCCCAGAAGCTCTTGCGGGGAAGAAGGGTACGCGCAGCGTGGACAAGCCACCGCACGACAAGATGGCGATGCGGCGAGCCCGCGGCTTGGAAGCAGCCGTCGTCGACTACAGCGAGATGGTCATTCCGTCGCTCGCGCCGAGGGACACTCGTGTCATCGCTGCCAATGTGGCCGGACCTGCGGCATTACTTGTGGCCAAGTGTCACAAGATCGCCGAGCGCATCAACGACCCGAAGCCCGATCGTCTCAAAGACAAAGACGCCCACGATATCTACCGGATCCTGGCGCACTTCCAAACCGCAGACCTGGCCGCGTCCTTCACCGGCCTGCTCGCCGACGAGGTCAGCGCCGAGGTGACCGACGAGGCGGTGGACCACCTTCACACATTGTTCGCCACCGGGCCCACCGCTACCGGCTCCAACATGGCTGGTCGCGCAGAAGAGGGAGTCGGAGACCCCGAGCAGATCGCTGTCGCAATCAGCTTCCTGGCATCGGACTTGGTCGAGGCCGTTCGGGCCTAGGTGCATTGTCGCCCGCAGCGGCTGCGGCGATTCCGGGAAGTCGCGCAGCGCCCTGTCGTGGTGGCAGGCGGATCCCGGTGGCGGCCGGCGAATACGCCGACGCGGCACCGGCTCCGTCGCCCTGTCCTCGGCACCCGGCCTGCTCGGGCACGTGCTCGGAGGTGTGACTACGCCTTCCTATCCGAGCTTGCGGAGGCGGGGGGCCAGGTCGCGCTGGAAGAGGTCGAGGAAGCGGCGCTGGTCGTGGCCGGGGGCGTGGAAGACCAGGTGGTTGAGGCCCGCGTCGAGGTAGGGCTGGATCTGGGCGACGGCCTCGTCGGGGTCGCTGGCGACGATCCAGCGCTTGGCGATCTGCTCGATGGGCAGCGCGTCGGCGGCGGCTTCCATCTCGATCGGGTCGGTGATGCTGTGCTTCTGCTCGGCGGTCAGCGAGAGCGGCGCCCAGAAGCGTGTATTCTCCCGCGCCAGTTCGGGATCGGTGTCGTAGGAGATCTTGATCTCGATCATCCTGTCGATGTCCTCGACGGTGCGGCCGACCTTGGCGGCGCCCTCGGCGACGGCGGGCATCAGCTTCTCGGTGTAGAGGTCCATGCCCTTGCCCGAGGTGCAGATGAAGCCGTCGCCCGCGCGGCCCGCGTAGCGCGCGACCAGCGGGCCGCCCGCGGCGATGTAGATCGGGATGCCGCCTTCGGGGACGTCGTAGATGGAGGCGCCGACGGTCCGGTAGTACTCGCCGTCGTAGTCGACGCGATCACCGGTCCACAGCGCGCGCATCAGATCCACCGACTCGCGCAGCCGCGCGAAACGCTCCTTGAATTCGGGCCATTCGCCGGTGTAGCCGGTGGCGATCTCGTTGAGCGCCTCGCCGGTACCGACGCCGAGCATGACGCGGCCCGGGTACAGGCAGCCCATGGTCGCGAAGGCCTGCGCGATCACCGCGGGGTTGTACCGGAAGGTCGGGGTGAGCACCGAGGTGCCGAGCTGGATGCGCTTGGTGCGCTCGCCGACTGCGGCCATCCAGGCCAACGAGAACGGCGCGTGGCCGCCCTTGTGCCGCCACGGCTGGAAGTGGTCGCTCACCGACGCGCTGTCCAAGCCGTGTTCCTCCGCGAGCACCGCGATCTCCACCAGCTCGCGCGGCCCGAACTGCTCCGCGGACGCCTTGTACCCGAGCTTCAGATCACCCATGTGCGCCACTCCTGTCGCTTCGCTGTGCCGGTGCGGCCTTCCGCACCCCGTTCTCGCACGGCCTGCTTCGACCATAGTCACGGTGTCGCACGAGTGTGTGACCGGCCGCATCTGCGCCGAGTCCGATGCCTCGCGCGCCGGGATAGCCGACAATTGTCTGGTGAACGCTGACAACGAGCCGATCCTGTCCTACCTGACCGACATGGACGGGGTGTTGGTGAGCGAGGAGCATCTGGTGCCCGGCGCCGACGAGTTCCTCGCCGAACTACGTGCCAACGAGACGCCGTTCCTCGTACTCACCAACAACTCGATCCGCACACCCCGCGATCTACAGGCGCGGCTGCGCAAGAGCGGGCTCGACATCCCCGAGGAGGCCATCTGGACCTCCGCCCTCGCCACCGCGACCTTCCTCGACGATCAGCGCCCCAACGGAACCGCTTACGTGGTAGGCGAATCCGGGCTCACCACCGCGCTGCACGAGATCGGGTACGTGCTGACCGACAGCGACCCCGACTACGTCGTGCTCGGCGAGACCCGCACCTACTCCTTCGAGGCCATCACCACCGCCATCCGGCTCGTCGAACGCGGCGCCCGCTTCATCGCCACCAACCCGGACGCCACCGGACCGTCCCGCGAGGGCGTGCTGCCCGCCACCGGCTCGGTGGCCGCGTTGATCACCCGCGCGACCGGCCGCGAGCCGTACTACGTCGGCAAGCCGAACCCGCTCATGATGCGTTCGGCGTTGCGCCGCATCGGCGCGCACTCGCAGTCCACGGTGATGATCGGCGACCGCATGGACACCGATGTGATCTCCGGATTGGAGGCGGGCATGCGCACCATCCTGGTGACCAGCGGCATCTCGACGCGGGCGTCGGTCGAGCAGTATCCGTACCGGCCGACGAGCGTCATCGATTCGGTCGCGGACTTGGTCGGTCGCACCGACAAGCCGTTCGACTGACGCGAATTTCGGCGTGCGCTGATCCGCACGCGGCGATCGCGTCGAGCGTCGCGGACGGCCGGGCCTGCGCCTCGGGATGCGGGCAAGTTCCTCCGCACCGAGCTCGGCCGCGAAAGATCGCGCCGGAAATCCGGTGACCGCAAGCCCTCGGGTTCGGTGATCACGTCGGCCGCGGGCCGCCGGGTCAGCGTTTCGACGGTGTGCGAGTTCCGCGCCTAGCTCGGCGGCGAGCCATCCCGCCCGGTTTCCGGTGACGGCTGACCCTCGCGCTCGGTGATCGCGTCGACCGCGGCGGACAGCCGGGTCAGCGCCGCCACGATGCGGGCGAATTCGTCGGCGCCCAGCTCGGCGGCGAGGCGGTCGGCGAACACCGCGTGCCGCGGGTTGATGCGCCGGACCGCCGCGTGGCCCTCCTCGGTGACGGCGACCAGCTTGGCGCGGCGGTGCGCGGGGTTCGGGCGGTATTCGGCGAGTCCCTTGTCCACCAACAGGTCCGCGATGCGCTGCACGCTCTGGCGGGTGATGCCCATGGCGCGCGCGATGCCCGCCACGGGCAGCGGCTCCTGCAGCACCGCGCCGAGCACCTGCCACCACGCCGCCGTCAGGCCAGCGGGTTTGGCCAGTTCCTCGGCGATGGCGAGGAACTGGCCGTTGAGCCGGAACGAGGTGATCGCGGCGGTGCTGAACAGCTCCTGCTCCGGTGTTTGCGTCATGCCCCCGATGCTGCCTTGTCGTAGGCGTCGAGTTCCGCGTAGGCCGCCGCATCGTTGTGCGCGAAGAGCCGGTACCAGGCTTCGAGGATGTGCGGTTCGTAGACGCCGAGCAGCCCGAGCACCTCGCGGGCGAACTCGAACGGCGCGTTCGCCGAGGCCGTGACGACGTTGCCGTCGGTCACCGCGGGCTGCTCCACGTAGCGGTCGGCGCCCGCGTAGCCGCTGTAGGCGAGGAACTCGGCGACGTTGCTGGTGTGCGCCTTGTCGTCGAGCAGACCTTCCTTGGCCAGGCCGAAGGTCGAGCCGCAGATGGCCGCGACCGGGACGCCCGCGTCGAGAAACGCACGCGCTTTCTGGGTGAACGGGGTGAGTTCGCCGGTCATCCAGGTGTCCGCGCCCGGCAGGATCAGCATCGCGCTCTCGGCGGGGGACAGCTCGTCCAGTGTGAGATCGGGCGTGACGCGCATGCCGCCCTTGGTGGTGATCGGTTCGCGGGTGAGTCCGACTGTCCTGACCTGGAAAGTGCCGGGCGCGACCTGCCACGCCGGGTTGTTGATGTGCGCGGTGGCGGCCCCGACCTCCCAGTCGGCCAGCGTGTCGTAGATCGCGGTGTGCACCGTCTTCGTCATCATGACAGTATCCTGTCATATTTGACAGCATGCTGTCAATAGGCCGTGCACGCCGAGCTTGTCGCGCACGCCGAACTCAGTACCCCCGTTCGATCTTGGCCAGGTGCGCGATATTCGCCCGGTCGGCCGCGTCCGCGCTCGGCTCGCCCGCGAACCAGGCGTCCAAAATCTCGGTGAGCTCGGCCGCCGACGTCGAACGCAGGCTCAGCGCAAGCACATTCGCGTCGTTCCATTTGCGCGCGCCCGCGGCGGTCGCGGCGTCACCACACAGCGCGGCCCGGATCCCGGCCACCTTGTTGGCCGCGATGGACGCGCCGGTTCCGGTCCAGCAGCAGACGATCGCCTGGTCGGCGCGCCCCTCGGCGACATCGCGCGCCGCGGCCTCGCTGGCCCATGCCCAGTCGTCCCGCTCGGTCTCCGACAACGCGCCGTGCGTCAGCACGCCGTCGAATCCGCGCTTGCTCAGCTCCTCGACCAGTTCTTTTGCCACACCGACGTACTCGTCCGCCGCCACCGAGATCCGCATGACTCCACGATAGGGCGCTGCGCGGTTCCTGCCCGTGAACTGCCGTTCGGCTCGACGCAGCACGGTGTCAGAGGCCATGTCAGCACGGTGACGGTCCGGTGTCAGCAGGGCGGGCGATTGTTGCTTTCGTGATCAGTTCCCGCTCGGCGAGCACGACGCACGCCGATACGGACAACGAATTAAAAGGAGCGAACACCATGTCCACCACCGTCACCCTCACCGACCAGGACAAGAGCACCCTGCGGACCGCCGCGTACGGCGCCGTCTCGCTGATGGCCGCCGCCGACGCCGCGGGCAAGCCCCACAAGGCCGCCACCAACGGCTCCATCGCTCTGTTCTCCGCGACCGGCTCGGTCGGGCACGTGCTCGCCGCGAAGTCGAAGGACATCGACCTGAACTTCAAGTCCGTCGCCGAGCTCGCCGATCGGGTGCTGCCTGCCCTGACCGCGGCGGTGAACCTGCTCGCGAAGCAGGATCCGGCCGAGGCCGAGAACTTCCGCAGCACCGTCCTCGTCGCCGTCCAGGCCACCCAGTCCCACCAGGGCGCGCCCAGCCCGACCGCGGCCGAGATGATCCGCAAGATCACCGCGGCCCTCGGCTGACTGGCGCGCCGTGGCTCGCCCCTCGTGTGTCGCCGACACGGCAGCCGCAGGCACTGGTGCTGGCAGTCGGCGCAGGAAACGCGCTCGTCATCGCCGGAGTCGGCACCGCCGCAACCACGGCGCTCACCGCTCCAATCCTGCTCCGCCGCAACGAACCCAGGCCACACGAACAGCTGATGCGCCGCCTCTGAAGATGGCGAAGAATGATCGAACGGCCATCTGGTGCGGCGCCCAGGCGGGGCGCCGCGGACCAGATGGCCGCTGGATCGATCGCCGCCAACCCGACGGGCGATCGATCCGGGAACGCGCGAGCGGCGATCGGTGGGTGGACCACCGATCGCCGGTCGTGCTCATAGGTTCGTCATCGCGAGAGCGAGTTGCGCAGATCGGTGATGGTCGCGCGGCGCTCGTGGGCGATCCAGGCGAAGATCGCGGCGAGCACCAGCGGGAAGATCGCCATCGAGGGCTTGTCGGCGATGAAAGCCTGTGTCCCGGCGGCGAGCACGGTGAGCACGGACAGACCCGCGGCGGCAAGGGCGCTGAGTCGCGGCACCATCAGGCCGATACCGCCCGCGACCTCGACGATTCCGATGAAGACGAGCAGCCCGAGGGGGATGGTCAGATTCTCGGGGGCGTTGTCCGCCAAGGTGTTCGGGATCACGAGCTTCGGTCCGCCCGAGGCGATGATGAAGAACAGGCCGAGCAGGATCTGCAGGGTCCACAGGACGCGGTTACGGATCTTGCCGGGGCGGTTGGTGACATCGGTGGCGAAGGTGGCGGTGGGGTTGGCGATGGTCATTTCTGGTCCTTCTGGTCGGTCGCGCCGGGTTGGTAGCGCGTTCTACCGATTAGGACGGAGCACCGCCGGAAGAATCATCGCTGTCCGCGAAAATTTTTTCTCAGCCCCACCGGGCAGCGCTGAACCGCACGGGTGCGCGAAACGAAGGGTCACCGGTGTTCGCAGATCAGCAGGTGGAACTCGATGCGGCCGTTGCGGATACGGCGATCCTCCCGAACAACCAATCCGGCGGCCGCGAGCTGCTCGGTGATCTCCGCGATCGGACGCAGCCGGAAGCGGTTCGCGGTGAACGGCATTCGCGCCATGTCGGCGGGGTCGCCGATGCCGAGAACCACCCTGCCCGATGGGCGCAGCACGCGCGCCAACTCGGCGAACGCCGGGGCGAGGTCGTCGATGAAGTAGACGGTGTTGGTGCTGATCACCGCATCCAGAGAGGCTGCGGGCAAGGGTATTTCGTCCATCGCGGCGGTGTGCAGCACGAGTCGGCCGTCGGCGAGCTCGGACCGGAACCGCTTGGCCGCCTCGTCGAGCATGGTCGGCGCGATCTCCATGCCGTGCACGACGCCCGTCGCGCCGACCGACGCCAATAGCTGGTCGAGCCCGATCCCGCCGCCGAACCCGATATCGGCCACCGTCGCGCCCGGAGCCGCTTCCGCGGCCGCTACCGCCGCGGTCACGGTGGCGTAGTTACCGCGGTTGAGAATCCGGCCGACCACCCGTCCGGCTATCCCGTGCGGTCGTCCCAACTGCGAGGCGACTGAATCCCACAAACGATCTGCAATCCGCATGCCGACCATCATCGCCCCCGTCGACGCGCCACGGGCTGCCGCAGCCGAGATCGCGTCAGGAGCCTTTCAGCAGCGAGCGGATACGCAGGCCGAATCCGGATCCTCGCAGGCCGAATCCGTGACGTGCTCGCAGGTGCTCGCCTGGTCGCGGCGGCGGACCAGCACGGCGATCGCGCCCAGCGCGACCAGGTACGCGATCACGTACATGTTCATCAGCACCGGCGCGATCGGCCACGACGGCGGCAGCAGGAAAACGCCCACGCTGACCCAGGTTTCGCTCCAGTGGTAGGCCCAGCCGCCGATCGAGAGGTAGAGGAGGGCGGCGGCGTACCACCAGCGCGGGTTGGCCTGCGCCCGATGCATCAGGTAGACGAGCAACGGAACGAACCACACCCAGTGGTGCCCCCACGAGAACGGCGAGACGACGCAGGAGGTCAGGCCCGCGAGCGTGACCGAGAGGAGCCGTTCACCGTGCTGGTGCAGCGCGGTCGCGAGAACCAGCCCGGCGGCAAACATGGGCAGTGCGAGCAGCAACCACAACCACAGCGGCGCGGGACCGTGCAGCAGGTGGGCGATGACCCCGCGCAGGGATTGGTTGGCGGGATGGCTGTCCGGCGCGATGCGCTCGGACTGGAAGAACGTCGAAGTCCAGTACTCACGAGAATCGGCGGGTAGCACGAGCCAGGTCAGGACGATGGAGCCGAGGAAGGTCAGCGCCGCCGTGGCCGCCGAACGCCATTGCCGCAACGCGAGCAACTGGACGACGAAGTACAGCGGCACCAGTTTGATGCCCGCGGCGACGCCGACACCCGCGCCCCGGAGCTTGGCGTGCTCGTCACGCGAGAAGACCCAGAGCACGAGCAGCATCAGCATGAGGTTGATCTGCCCGTAGAACAGCGTGGTGCGGACCGGTTCGACGAAGGCGCAGGTGAGCGCGATCAGGGCGCTCGCCGCCGCCAGTCGCGCGGTCCACCGGTAGCCGAGCAGCCGCCAGCTCATCATGACGCAGCCGAACAGGACACCGAGGTTCAGCGTCAGCCAGGTGGGGCTCAGGAATCGCCAAGGTATGAGATTCGTCGGCATGAAGGCGATCGCCGAGAACGGCGTGTAGGTGTAGAGCAGCCCGCGGTGGCTGGGTTCGGAGTAGAGCGGCCGGTCGTGCAGGATGCGCCAGGCGCCGTCCCGGTAGACGTGCACATCGAGCCCGCCGACCAGAATGCCCGCCTTGTCCAGCCACGGATCGACGGTGGTGAAGAGCAGCGTCACCGCGGTGACCGCGCAGGCGAGCAGGAGGAGAAGAGTCGCGTTGCTCCGCGGAAGCTCCAGGGGCCGCGTGCTCGGGGTACGTGCTGTTCGCCGCGACGGGAAGAACCGACCGAGTCGCAGCCACTCGTTGCCAAACCTCATCGACCTCGACCATATCGGCTCGTCGGCTCGACGGTGTCGGCGGATGCGGACGCCCTTGCGCCGCAGCGCAATTCGACGCGCGAGTTACCCCGGAGCTAACGACTCACTCGATCACACGGAACGGAATGGTATCCGCCGGTGCGGCTTTCGGCAGTTCGTCGCGGCGCAGGGGCAGCGTCGGCTGCTCGGTGCGGTGCAGCGGCAGCGTAGGAGCGGGATCCTCCTCCGCGCGCTCCCTGGCGGGAAGCCGGTAGAAGGAGCGGGCGTTGTCCTCCAGGACCGCGTACATGTCGACGCCGACCACATCGCAGATCAAATCGACGTCGGAGTCACGGAACGGGCGTCCGGCCCGGGTGCCGGGCAGATCGGTGCCGAACATCAGCGCCTGCGGGTTCACGGCGTGGATGCGGCGCAGGGTGTCGGCGACGTTCATCGCCACCCGCCCGAAGCCGGTCGCCTTCACCCGGGCGCCACGATCGACGAGGTCGAGCAGGAACGGCAGCCCCTCTTCCGACATCCCGAGGTGGTCGACCGACAGGGCGGGCAGCTTGGAGATCACCGGCTGCAAGGAGGCCAGCATCTGGCCGTCCATGTACAGCTCGACGTGCCAGCCCGCCAGCTCGTGGGCGCGCAGGGCCTGCAACGTCATCTGGGTGATGTCGGCGGCGGCGCGCTTGAGGTTGAAGCGCAGCGCGCGCACGCCGACGCGGTCGAGTTCGAGGATCTCCTCGTCCGAGGCGTCCAAGTCGAGCCGAGTGACACCGACCCACCCTTCGCCGAGTTCGGCTAGCGCCGCCTTCAGGTAGGCCTGATCGGTCCCCTGGAACGACGCGCTGACCACGGCGCCACCACCGATATCGAAGCGGGACATACGCTTTCGATAGTCGGCGATGGTGTACGGGTCGGGCAGGTAGCCCTCGTTCTCGATCAGCGGAAACCGCGGATCGATGATGTGGACATGGGCATCGAACACTTGTACAGAATGCCAGGGACAGGTGTGCCTTTGCATCTTGTGGTTCTCCGAAGGGGTACCTGCCAACGGAAAAAGACAGGGCATGCTCGTGTGCCCGCTACGCACAAGAGCACCTGCTAGGGAGTGCGGGGTGGCGGGGGCAGGTAGACCTGCTCACTGCATCCTTCTCCGCACGTAGTACCTGCCGACGGAAGACAGGGCATGCTCGTGCGCCGTCTCCACACAGGCTCACCTACCCCTGTCGGTAGGTGCTCCTGTGCGGTGATGGCGCTCGATCAGACCCTGTTGTCCCGTTGCAGGTGCTGGTGCGGAGAACCACACCATGCGAAGGTTTACCCGCCCATGCTGGCGCGGAGCATGTCCTCGCGCTCCACCACCTTGACGCGCTCGCGGCCCTCGGGCTCGCCGAGCGCGCGCTCGTGCGCGTCGAGGCGGTACCAGCCCGCCCAGGTGGTGAACGGGATGCCCTTGCCCTCGAGGAACTCGGTCACGGCCTGCGGGTCCGGGTTCTCGGCCGGGGCGAAGCCGGGGGCGTCGTCGAGCAGGCAGGCGATGGTCTCGTTGGCGTCGCCCTTGGTGTGGCCGATCAGGCCGACCGGGCCGCGCTTGATCCAGCCGGTCACGTAGGTGGCGGGCATGTAGCGCGCCGGGCCGTCGGCGTTCTCGTCGGCGATGACGCGACCCGCCTCGTTGGGCACGGTGCCCGCCTGGTCGTCGAACGGCAGCTGGTTGATGTTCTGCGACAGGTAACCGACGGCGCGGTAGATCGCCTGCACGTCCCAGTCCTTGAACACGCCGGTGCCCTTGACGTTGCCGGTGCCGTCGAGCTGGGTGCGCTCGGTGCGCAGACCGACGACCTTGCCGTTCTCGTCGCCGAGCACCTCGGCCGG